>JBJEYC010000345.1:0-7719 GCA_051886435.1 Lachnospiraceae bacterium | reverse complement strand
CGAACCGGGGGAAAAGCCCGAGCCTTAACAGGCAGAGGCTTACCTATCGGTATTCTCTGCGGTGCGCAGCGTCCCGGAGGAGCTGATTGAGAGCGCACAGATGGACGGCGCTTCCCGCTGGAAGCAGATCTTCTCCATCTATCTGCCGCTCACCACGCCAACGCTCTTTTACCTGGTTGTGACGGACCTGGCCTTCAGCATGATGTCCATGAGCATCGCCAATGTCCTGACCGCCGGAGGACCGGATAAGTCCACCATGACCATCATGCTCTACATCTTCCAGCAGTTCTCGAAAAACGGCAATTACACCACGGCAAATGCGGCATCGGTCATCGCCTTTGTGATCACCATGGTCTGCACGCTGCTGTCCTTTATCTGGGAGAAGAAGGGGGTGAATTATCAATGAGTGAGACTGCGATGGAACAAATGAACGCACCCATCGGGAAAAGTAAGAAGAAAGCCCGGCGTTCCGACCTTCTGATTCAGATCATCTGCATTGTCCTTGCCCTGGTGATCCTGTTTCCGATCCTGTATGCCCTGTCGGTTTCCTTCATGAAGCCGAACGAGATCCTGACGAAGCAGTACCCGCTGCTTCCGCAGCATTTCACGCTGGAGAACTACGCAACCGCCATGAGGAGAACACCGCTCCTTCGCTTCATGCTCAACTCTTTTCTGGTGGCGCTGATCTGCAGCGTGGTCCGTGTCCTCATTGCACTCTGTTCCGGGTTTGCCTTTTCCTTCTATGAGTTCAAGGGAAAGAAGATCCTGTTCGTGCTTACGCTCTCCACCATGATGATTCCACCGGATGTCCTGATGGTGCAGAACTACACCACGATCTCGAAGCTGTCCCTGACCAATACCTATCTGGGCATCTGCTCCGTCTTTCTGGTGTCGGCGAGCAACATCTTCATCATGCGGCAGAACTTCCTCGGGTATTCCAAGTCCCTGTTGGAGGCCGCCCGCATTGACGGAGCGGGAGATTTGAAGTTCTTCTGGCATATCCTGATCCCGACCAACAAGCCGATCATCACCACCGTGTTCCTTTCCTCCTTTGTGAACGTCTGGAACCAGTACGTGTGGCCCCTTCTGGTGACCAATAAGGACGAGATGAGAACGATCCAGGTCGGAATTACCATGCTGAAGGACCGGGAATCCACGGCCTTCGGCCCGGTGATGGCAGGCGTTGTGATCGCCCTGATCCCCACCATCCTTGTGTTTGTGGCATTTCTTCCTCGCATTGTTGCCGGCATGATGAGCGGCGCAGTCAAGGAGTGATGTTTTGTTCCGGGTTTCCCGGACGCAGTTTGAAAAAGGAGAATGCGATGAAAAAGAGACTGGTTTCAATGACACTGACCGCTGTGATGGCGATCTCACTGGCAGCCTGCGGGTCTTCCGGCACATCCGGGGAGTCCACAACGGAGGGAGCTTCTTCCGCTCAGACTGCAGCGGCTTCGGACACAGAAGCTGCCTCGTCCTCTGATCAGGCAAACGGCGAGACCACAGAGATCACCTTCTGGCACACCATGGACGGAACTGCCGGAGAGATTCTGCAGAAGCAGGTGGATACCTTCAACGAGACTGTCGGCGCGGAGAAAGGCATCCATGTGACTCCGACCTATCAGGACTGGCCTGGCACCGATGCACTGACTGCCGCCATGGCAACCGATGACACCGACAACATGCCCGACGTGATCCAGCTTTTTGGTGAGAGCGTGGATGTGGTCCGCGACTGGGACCGCACGGCATGGGTGGAGGACTACATCACCCGCGACGATTCCACGGTGAAGAAGGATGATCTTCTGGATGCGGCAAGAACTTCCTATGAAATCAACGGAAAGATGATCGGTGCGCCCTATGCGCTCTCCACGCTCCTTCTGTACTACAACAAGGACCTTCTGAGCCAGGCAGGTTATGACGCTCCGGCGACCACTCTGGATGAGCTTGCTGAGCAGATGAGCGCCATCAAGGACAAGACGGATGCGGACTATGCGCTGAACCTGCGGATGAGCTACTTCGAGTTTGTCACCTACATCATGACGCAGGGGGCAGAGGGAAGCGATTTTGGCAACAACGACAATGGCCATACGGGATATATGACGGAGCTCACCTGCCAGGATCAGGTGAACGCATTCCTGGACGGCTGGCAGAAAGTGATCGACACCGGTGCCTTAAAGCCCACCAAGGACAGCGTAACCGAGGAGTTTGCGCAGGGCCTGAATGCGATGACCATGCTCTCGAGCTCCCGGATTGCGGAGGTTTCCGAGATGGTCGGAGATTCGTTTGATTGGGGCGTTGCGCCGATCCCGACGGTGAATGAGGGAGATCTCGGCGGCGGCTATCCGTCCGGATCCGGCCTGTTCATGATCGACCGCGGCGATGAGGCAAAGCTCGATGCGGCCTGGGAGTTTGTCTCCTGGTGCATGTCCGCTGATGCCCAGTGCATGTGGCTCGATGGCTACAGCTACGTTCCTGTCAACAAGAATGCCCTTGATTCCGATGCCTATAAGCAGGCTGTTGCCGACATCCCGGAGCAGGAAACCCCTTATGACATTCTCTCCACCATGCCGGATAACATGGTTGCACCGTTCTGCCCGGCCTCTGACTCGGTTTCCTCGGTCATCCAGGACGCGATTCTGAACTTTGCACAGGGTTCTGCCACGAAGGAGGAGACCAGCGATGCCATCGTGAACGGCATTCAGGACGCCTTTGACGAGTACTATCGTGCCAACCCCGTATCGGAGTCTGGATCATGACAAAAGACCTTGAAAAGGTCTGGAATACAGCTCCCATTGTTATAGACTGTGATCCCGGCGCAGATGATGCGCTGGGACTTTTCCTTCTCATGTCAAGGCCAGAGACGCGGACAAGGCTGCGGGGCATCACCACCGTCTTTGGAAACGGGCCGCTTTCGACCTCAACCCAAAATGTGGCGCGCATCCTGGGCTTTGCTGATCTGCACCTGCCCGGCATGGAGAGAAAGGAAAAGGTTCCGGTCTGCCCGGGAGCAGAAAGACCTCTGAAAAAAAACTACACCCCGTCCCCTCTCTACTGTGGAAAAGACGGTCTTTGCGAGACCGGCCTTGCGGAGCATCCGGAGTACGTCTCGGAGCTGACTGCCACCCGGTTTTATCAGGATCTCTTTTCGCACACGAAGGAAAAGATTATCCTCCTGTGCACGGCGGGATTTACCAATCTTGCAAGTCTTTTGCAAACGGTTCCGGATGCAAAAGAACATATCCTGTGCGTGGTGGCAGCCTCCGGCTATTTCGGACTGACCCGGCGCGAGGTACGTGCCGAGTGGAACATCGTCCTGGATCCGGACGCAGCAAAGATCGTGTACACATCGGGAATTCCGATCCTGGCGTCCGGGCTTGATGTGACCTCGGGGCTTGCGGATCAAGACGCGGAGCACCTCAAGCATCGCCTTGCGGGAACACCGACCGGGGACTTTGTTGAAAAAGTCCTTGCCTATGACAGCGCGAAAGGGCTTTATCTGAAGAGCATCCTCGCCGATGGCATGGCGGCAGCCCTTCTTTTGGATCCGCATCTCGGGACCGGTGTCACCGGAAATGCAGTGGTGCATGAAGACCGTGAGGATGCCTCCATGATCGAATTTATTGAGGAAGAGACCGGCAGCATTGAGGCACTTTGTGAGTACAACATCCCGGCATATCTGGAACTGCTGGGAGACGGATTGGAGCAATACCGATGATCCTTTCGACTTCAACAAATCTGTACTGTGAGCGCCCGGACGGAGGGGTTCTGCCCCTTACGAAGACCATCCCCGAGCTGGCAAAGGCTGGTTTTACCGTTCTGGATATGAGCTTTTACGAATATGCCTATCCGGGGCTTTTGACCTCCTGGTTTCTCTCAGATCACTGGGAGGAGGCAATAGACGAGATTGCGCAGACGGCAGCGGATGCCGGCGTGCGGTTTGTGCAGAGCCATGCCTACACCTATCCTTTCCTGCAGGATCGGTATCAGGAAGATCCGGAGGAGCGCAGGCGTCAGGAGATGCTGGTGGCCCGCTCGTTTGTCTGCTGCAGCAAGCTGGGCGCAAAGGTGCTTGTGGTGCACCCTGACATGAATGCCGGGGCAGCAGATCCCATTGCAGATGCCGAAGAGAAAAACCGTAAAGTGCTGGGGCAGTACCTAGAACTTGCCGATTCCCTGGGAATGAGGATTGCTCTGGAAAATATGTTTTCCTATGTGGGAAAGCCCCGGCAGCTGTTTCTTTCCAGGCCGGAGGAGATCCGGGATTTTGTGCGGGGATTTTCCGACGACCGGATCGGTGTCTGCTGGGATTTCGAGCATGGGGAGATTCTGGGAATTTCCGGGACGGAGGCGATTGCCACTCTGGGAGATGTTCTGACGGCGACCCATGTGTCGGATACGGTGACGAAAGACTTTGAACCATATATGCACGTTCTTCCCTTTACCGCGGCGGGGCAGGACTGGGAAGGCATTGCGGCGGCTCTTGGCAGGATCGGGTATCAGGGCTGCTTTTCCTTTGAGGCGCACAATTTTCTCAAAAAGCTCCCGGATGCGCTGATTCCCGAGGGGCTGCGCTATGCACATGCCGTTGGCTCCTATCTGGTGCAGTGCGCGGCGCCGCAGGCGGGGCAGGTGTGATGTTTAAACAGTATCGAAAAGTGAACAGCCCGTTTCATGCACAGACCCTGGTGTCCGATGGCTTTGTGCGCATCGTGTACCCATCCAGGGAGCATGCCACCTTTGTGAGCGGTCAGGATTTTTATGTGATGGGATCGTTTGCCGAAAGCGTTCCGGCGGAGGGTGCTTCCCTCCAGGTCTTCCTGCTGGATGCCGAAGGAACCGTGCTGCGTGAGGTGGGAACCAAGAGGCAGAATGATTTTGCCCACATCCGGACCGATGTGCCGGGAATCGAGACGCAGGCTCTTCCGGACGAAATCCGGGTGAGCGGCATGCCGGATCTTGTCTTTGCGGAGGGGGAGCCGCTCTCACAGGCGTACACCTGGAACAAGGCGTTCTTTACGGAGCATGCTTTTGCCGCGCTGGTGTATGGCGGCGCCTCCTGCAAGGATACCGTGTGTGGTACCGATCAGAGGGGACAAAAACTAAACCCGCTCCCGGAGGGAATCTACCGCATTCGGGCAGAACTCAAAACGCCCGATGCGGTGCACGTGACGGAGCAGACGCTGCGCATCGCAGGACACACCAAGGAGATTGTCATCTCCCGGTATATCTCCGAGGCGCATCTTCGGAACGTGGAGCGCTTTGCGGCACAGAACGGCTTTGAGACCTACACCGATCCCTGTGCCGGGAACTGGTTCCCGGAGAGCTTTCCCTTTCCCTGGCCCGGCCATGCGGCAGTGGAGATTCCTGCAAGGTGGCACTTTGAGGATGCCCTGGAGTATCGGCATGACATCGTGCACTGCTTTGACTGCCTGCTCTCCGAGAGCTGCGTCGGCTATGAGGTGGAGATCGGCACAGTGCTCCATGAGAACCCGCAGAATGCGGACGCTCCGGAGCGCTGCCATTTCTACTACTACACGGCGGGAGATCCGGAAAGCGGTGATATCCGCAAGGACCCCTTTTCGGAGTTTGCAAAGGGGCAGTTTTTTGCAGTCACCGGGATCGGCGCAGAAGGCCCCAATCCCGTTGAACTTTTCGTGCGGAGCGTGTGCAAGCCGATTCCGTCAGCGACGATGCCCATCTCCGACTGCCGCTACCGGATTCTGAACCGGATTGCAAATCTTCGGTATGCCATTCTGGACCAGGAAGGGCTTGTCCTCCACGAGGAGGTCCACGCAGTGGGAAGGCCCTACTGCCTCACAGATGGCAAGATGGAACAGCTCCTTCTGGAATCCGAGCACCGGATTCTGGTTCCGGAAGACGCCTGGCGGGGAGGCTGCCAGCTTTTGATTGAGGCAGCGGATCTTGCGGGAAAGGTGTGGGATCACATCACTCTTCCTCTTCCGGGGCGCCTTTGCGAGCCGCACGGAGCTTTTTCGGTGTCTCTCCAAAGCAGTCCCGGAAGTTGCTGATGAAGTGGGAGACGTTCTCGTATCCCACCTCAGCGGCAATTTCGGCGACCGACTTGTTGGTGCTGCGAAGCAGGGTATGCGCGTACTTCATGCGCTTGTGCACGATGTACTGGTGCAGTGTGGTGCCGGTGGCTTCCCGGAAGATGCGTCCCGCGTAATCCGGGCTCAGGTGAACCATCGCGGAAATGCGCCGGATGGAGAGATCCCCGGAAAGGTCCGATTTGATGGCAGCCTTCATCCGGGAGACCACACGCTTTTTCTGGTCTTCCCCGCTGCTCTCCAGGATCTGTGCAATGCGCAGAACGCAGGCATTGACCCATTCCACCATTCCGTCGATGGACTGAAAGGCGGGCTTGTAGAGCTGATAGATGGTCTTGTCGTGGTACAGGTCATGTGCACTCAGGTTCTCACTGTCCAGGTAGTTGAAGAAGAGCTGAAGCATATCCTGCTGAAACAGGCGCAGGTTTCTCTCGCTTAGTTTTCCGTCATGGGCAGCCTTGGTGAGAAAAATCTTGACTACGGAGGAGAACTGGGCGGCATTTGCGGTGTAGAGGATGTCCACCCACTCCGGAGGAAGCTGGAGCTGTCCCTCCTCCTGGCGGTGGCTCCCCACATGTACGATGTGGGAACTGCGGAGCACATCATCCTTGCTTGAGGTCAGGAGCAGACTGTAGGAAAAAGGAATTTCATCGCAGTAGATCGGTCGGGAGAAATAGCAGTACAAATCCGCGCCGAGTTCCTCCTGACAGCGCTCAGACAGACGCCGGGCCCGCTGCTCATCCTGGTTCTCCTGGTCATCATTCAAAATCAGAACGACACGGCTGTAGATAATTACAGCTGTGCCGTTTTTTTCTATGTCCGGAAAGATCTCACGGGCACACTTCTGGATGGCGCGCTGACAGCCGTATTCGCCCCAGATTTTCCACATGTAGTCCTGGTTCTTCATGACCGAGAGGATCATGCGGTAATGGGCTTCCTTGTCCACCTGAATGCCTTTGGAGTAGGCAGTTTCCTCGATCTCCTCGGCACTGCCGTGGACCCAGCCAAGACACAGGTCCTTCCAGAACTTTTCGCGGATCTCCAGCCTGCAGTTGTTCCAGCAGGCAGCGCGCTGCGCAAGTTCTTTTTGCGCTGTGCGGTCCTGCATTCTCTGCTGATACACCTTCAGCGCCTGTTCCAGTGCGGATTCGGAAAGCGGGGTGGGCAGATAGTCGAGAACGCCCAGGTGGAGAAGGCAGGAGAGCACTTCCCCCTGAGGCGGCTCCGGTCCGAAGACGAGGATCTCAAGATAGGGATTGCTGCGGCGGATCCGCTGCAGACATGCCGTGCCGTGCCCCAAGTGATACAGGACAAGATCCGGGGCAGCTGCCTGCATTATTCCCGCAAAATGCTTTTCGGAGTATGCGGTCTCCACGGTGTCAAAGCCATATGTGTGAAGGATCGGAAGATTTCGGATTCTGCTGACCTCCTCGCGATTTTCTCCGAACAGGTACAGTAAACGTCCCTCCTGCTGAAATTCAGACATATCTCGCTCCTACAGGCGGTGTGAGTTCCATGCGCCACATCCATCTTATCATGTCCGCATAAGCAGGAAAAACAACATCCCGGGGAGGAATGCGTTCAGACGAAGGGCAAGGGCGTGAAGCCTCACACGACTAAAGTCGCGTGCTTCCATACCACCTTCCGGTGGATA
>JBJEYC010000344.1:0-1652 GCA_051886435.1 Lachnospiraceae bacterium | reverse complement strand
TCCTGCCGCCTTACTCACGACTAAAGTCACGAGAATGCTGCGGCAGATTTTTCAATTTCTTTGCGATCATGCGGTATGAGAATTTCATCCGCTCCCAAGACGAGGACCCAACTACCGGTGCGCGGACGCTTTCATGCCTGCTCGAGCTGGGACCGGGTTTTGTACTCCGCGCATCATTAAAGGGACAGCCCATGACGGTGTTCTACACCGCAATCGAGAACATCCGCGATGTTAACTTCCTGCACGGTTATGATGCCGGGAGTGCGCTTCTTCGCAATATGGCAGACCTATTGGAAAACGCTTTCCCGGGCGGAATCATTGCCCGCGCATCGGGCGCCCACTTCGCAGGCATTGTGCCAGAAAACGGCGCAGAGGAGATTTTTAACGGCCTGGCAAACCAGGTGGAGGAGCTTAGTCTGGACGAAGCGCTGCATTTCAAGGTGGGACTTTGCCCGGTCAATGAAGCGAGGACGCTCTCGAAGAAAGAAGACCCAGCCGAGATCCTGGTATCCATGGTGGATTTTGCCGCCAGCGCCATCGGCTATCAAGGCACATCCGGCAAGGTGGTGCGCTGCTATGACCAGAGCATCCGAAACCAGGAGGAGATCCGGCTCCACGTCCTTGACGAGCGTGGACAAAGCCGTAAAAACCGCTGGCTCTGCGTCTACTACCAGCCCCTGGTTGATGTCAGGTGCGGCAGGTATGCCGGCTTTGAGGCCCTTTCCCGCTGGATCGATCCCACCTACGGGCCGCTGACCCCGGACAAGTTTGTGGCATCACTGTAGGGGGTGCGCATGATCTACAAGGTGGACCTCAATGTCCTTGCCGCCTACGGGCAGGAGGTGCACAAACTCCAGGGCATGGGCCTTTCGCCGCTTCCCATCAGCTTCAACATCTCCCGGGCTGACCTGGAGTCCGGAATCGACCTCTACGGAGAGATCGAGCACCTCCTGCAGAGTGCCTCCCTGGACCGGCACCTCGTCCACGTGGAAATCACAGAGAGCGCCCTCAACGGGGACTCCCAGGTCATGCCGCGGGCGATCGAGCGCTTCCACAGGATGGGCCTGGAGGTCTGGATGGACGACTTCGGCTCCGGCTACTCCTCCCTGAACGTCCTGAAGGACTATTGGTTCGACGTCATCAAGATCGACATGGAATTCATGCGAAAGTTCGACGAGCGCTCCAGGGTAATCGTCCGCTCGATCTGCGAGATGGCGTCCTTACTGGGTAACCGAACCGTGGCAGAGGGTGTGGAGACCAGGGAACAATACGAATTCCTGCAGCAGGTGGACTGTACCTACGCCCAGGGATATCTCTTCAGCAAGCCCCAGCCGCCAGAGACGTTCTACGACACCCTGGCCGCGCAGCAGACAAAAAACAGCATGGACAATAAGCGGGACGATACGGGAAGGGCACTGTCTGCAAAGTCTTTGTCCTGACAGGCACAGATATTCCGCAGACGCCGGACAGATAAAAAGGGAGCAGAGAGAGCGCAGGCTGCGTTCTCTCTGCTCCTTTAGCTTTGCAGATGGTTCTGTTTTACTGCGGCATCAGCTGCCGGAACATGGCGATGACCTGCTCCTTGGTTGCGGGTCTGGGATTTCCGGGATAGCAGGCGTCATTGAGCGCATCCGTTGCCAGCTGATCGAGAT
>JBJEYC010000343.1:0-1652 GCA_051886435.1 Lachnospiraceae bacterium | reverse complement strand
TCGCCGGTAAAGGCCAGCGTCGTCTCCTCGTTCATCCGTTCTTCCTTTCCCCGGTACCGTCACAGGTACCGCTCAATCACCTCGGTGAGCTTTGGCAGGATCTGCTGCTTGCGGGAGAGCACGCCCTCGTGGAAGCCGCGGACCTCCTCGTCCCCGGGGAAGATCTCCATGGCCCAGGGCGCCCGCTCGCCTGCCGCGTAGATCACCGAGCCGTTCTCCAGGATGCTGGAGAAGGCCAGTACCGCCAGGTCCATCTGCTTTTTTGCCGCAAACCGCTCCAGCGCCGCCTGAATACTGCCGGTCTCATCCTTCGCATAGGCCTTTGCCGAGGTGACCACCACCTGCGAGATGGAGAGCTTGCAGCCCCGGATGTCGTAGATCTTCATATCCTGGTCCATCATCTCCCGGATGCTCTTCCCCTCGGTGGAGGCCGTCACGGCAAACATCTCCCGGGCAAAGGTCTCCTGGTCCAGGTCCGCGATGGCGGCGAGGATGTTGGCGGTGTCCCGGTCCTTTTTGGTGGTGGTCGGGGAGTGGAAGTTCATCGTGTCCGAGAGCACCGCTCCCAGAAGGAGCCCTGCCAGGTTTTCGGGGATCGGGATCTGGTTCTCCCGGAAGATCGTCGCCACGATGGTCGCCGTGGAACCGACGATCTCATTGCGGAAGGCAACCGGCGAGACGCTGGCAAAGTCGCCGATCCTGTGGTGGTCGATGACTTCCAGGACCCTGGCCTTTTCGATCGCCCGGACGGACTGGGCAAACTCGTTGTGGTCCACCATGATGATCTGCTTGTTCCTCGCATTCATGATGTGGTACCTGGACACGTATCCCACCAGGTGCCCCTCCTGGTTCGTCACCGGGTACACGTGATAGCGGGTGCGCAGCATCTTGGCGCCCACGTCCTCGGCGAGCTCGTTGTCGGTGAAAGTCACGAGCTTTGTCTTCATGATGCAGGAGACCGCCGGGGCAAAGTAGAGATAGCGGGAGGTATTCATGGAGCCGTGGCCCGAGAGAATGATGGGGCAGTGGCACTCCTTTGCCGCCTGCAGCACGGACTCCTCAATCTTCTCCGTCCAGACGCAGATGAGAAGACCTGCGCCGGCCCGGATCACCGCCTCCTGGGCCTTTGGATCATCTCCCGCGATGACAATCCGGTCCCGGATCACGTACCGGGAGAGGTTCTCCCTGCCGGTCATCGCGATGATGGAGACCTTGCCGTTCAAGTGGACCTTCGCGTCGTCGTAGACGATGGTACCGTCGATGGTTCTGGCATAGTTGGCCACCGGGGTCTTTGCCATGATGTCCACGGAGGTCGCCGTGTCGCCCAGGCCGATGACCGCGATGTCGCTCTTGGTCACAAGACCGATCAGCTTTCCCTCGCTGTCGGTGACGCCGCAGTAGGTCTTCCCGGTCTCCTGCATCTTCTGCATGCCGTCAAAGATCGTCGTATCCGCCGAGATGCCGGTGGGGGGATCCAGATGAATCTCCGAGAGCTTTACCCTGGCGTCCTCCAAAAGCTCCGGCTCCTTAAAGTGAAACCGCTCCAAAAGGTACCGGGACTCCGCGTTCAGAGGCCCCAGACGGCAGGGCACTGCCCGGTACCCCATGGCTCTTTTATAGAAGGCATAGGCGATGGCAGCCGCCACCGAGTC
>JBJEYC010000342.1:0-7763 GCA_051886435.1 Lachnospiraceae bacterium | reverse complement strand
AGGCCATGCTCCTTCTCTCCGGCGGCATCGACAGCCCGGTGGCGGGCTGGATGGTGGCCAAGCGCGGACTCAAGATCGATGCGACCTACTTCAATGCCCCGCCTTACACCAGTGAGCGCGCCCTGCAGAAAGTCATCGACCTGGCGAGCATCGTCGCCCGTTACACCGGACCGATCTACCTGCACAACATCAACTTCACGGAGATCCAGCTCTATATCTACGAGAAGTGCCCTCACGATGAGCTGACCATCATCATGCGCCGGTACATGATGCGGATTGCTGAGGCGATCGCAAAGCGCACCAAGTGCGACGCGCTGGTGACTGGCGAGTCCATCGGCCAGGTGGCGTCCCAGACGACAAGAGCCCTTGGGGTGACGAACGCGGCGGTGGAGACTCTGCCGGTGTTTCGGCCGCTCATTGCCTTTGACAAGGAGGATATCATCACGATCTCCAAGAAGATCGGGACCTATGACACCTCCATTCTTCCCTATGAGGACTGCTGCACGATCTTTGTGGCAAAGCATCCTGTGACAAAGCCCCTGCTGTCGGTCATCCAGGACCACGAGGGGAATCTGCGGGAGAAGATCGACGAGATGTTCCAGCGGGCACTGGACACGGACGAGATCCTGATCGTTGATGAGAACGGGAGCCGGGTGTTCAAGCACCGGGAGGACCCGCTGACCGAAGGCATGTAAAAAAGGGGTCTCTCGATTTGGGAGAGACCCCTCTTTTCTGTAAAAAGGGTACAAAAAACAAACCCCTGCTCCGCAGAGGTCTGTCACGATGCTGTGTTGAACAGGTTCTCAGACGAGATAGGGCTTTAAGACTTCCATGATCTCGTCAATGTTGTCCTCTGCGTGGATGTTCAGGTCGATCGGCTTGGACAGATCCAGGGAGAAGATACCCATGATGGACTTGGCGTCGATGACATATCTGCCGGACACGAGATCAAAATCGTAATCAAACTTTGTAATATCGTTGACGAAGGACTTTACCTTGTCAATGGAATTCAATGAAATCTTAACCGTCTTCATGAGGCCAACCTCCTTGGTGTGCTGAATCGCTTTCTTTAATACTACGGTCGAATCGGCCGGTTGTCAATGCGGCGGGGGGACGGAAAAGCGGAGGAAACTGCATGAAAAGAGCTGCCCTTCACAACCTGGGCTGCAAGGTGAACGGATATGAACTGGATGTGATGACGCAGCAGCTGCGGCAGGCGGGGTATGAGATCGTGCCCTTCGAGGAGCCGGCGGATGTCTACGTGATCAATACCTGCACTGTGACCAACATCGCGGACCGGAAGAGCCGGCAGATGATCCACCGGGCCAAAAAGCAGAATCCCGGCGCTGTCGTGGTGGCGGTGGGCTGCTACGTGGAGACTGACCCGAAGGAGGTGGAACAGGACCCCTGCATCGATTTGGCGATCGGAAACAACCGGAAAGGGGAGATCGCGAAGATCCTGATGGACTACCTTGCGGATAAGGAAGCGGGAAAAGAGGAGGACAAGACCCTCTCCGGAGAGACCGTGGACGGGGCGCTGAACCGGGATCCTTCTTTTGAGTCCATGCATCTGGACACTCCCGGACACACCAGGGCCTATATCAAGATCCAGGACGGCTGCAACCAGTTCTGCTCCTATTGCATCATTCCCTACGCACGGGGCAGAATCCGCTCCCGGGATACGCAGGAGATTACGGAAGAGGTCAAGGGACTGGCAGCCGAAGGGGTGAAGGAAGTGGTTCTGACCGGCATCCACGTCTGCTCCTTCGGAAAGGATCGGGGAGAGGACCCGGAGGAGGCTCTGCTGGACCTCATGCAGCGCCTGCAGCTTGTTGCGGGCATCGAGCGGATCCGCCTGGGATCCCTGGAGCCGCGGATCATGACCGAGCACTTTGTCTCCGGCATTGCGGGGCTCTCCAAGGTCTGTCCCCACTTTCACCTCTCCCTGCAGTCGGGGTGTGACGAGACCCTTCATCGCATGAACCGTCACTACACGGCAGCCCAGTACCGGGAGGGTGTGGAGCGGCTGCGGGCGCATTTTGACCGTCCTGCCATCACCACCGATGTGATCGTGGGCTTTCCCGGGGAGACCGACGCGGAGTTCGCGGCAAGCCGGAAGTTCTGCGAGGAGATCGGCTTTTACGAGATCCACGTGTTCAAGTATTCGGTACGCCATGGGACTGTGGCGGCGTCCCTTCCGGATCAGCAGAGCGATGAGACCAAGACCGCGCGCAGCAAAGAACTGCTTGCCCTCACCAGGGCACAGGCAAAGGAGTACCGCTCCCGTTTTGTCGGGGAGCGGGAGGAGCTTCTTCTCGAGGAGCCCCTTGTCCGGGGCGGAAAGACCTACTATACGGGGCACACAAAGCGCTATGTGGAGGGCCTTGTGCCGGCAGAGAAGATCCCCGGTCGCGGGGAGGGAAGCCTTGTACAGGGCATGGTCACCGGACTTGTGGCGGGGACGCCCTATGTCCTTCTTGACCCGGATGATTGAATCCCCCCTGTGTTTATTGTAGAATAGCGGAGTATATGGAGAAATGCGGCTTCGGGAGGGACCGGAGCCGGGAACATAGAGCGGCAGAAAACCGCAGGAAGTGTGAAAAGATGAATCAGTATGAGTCCGAGGAGGATCTGGGCAGCACCCAGTACTTCAAGGTGAAGCCAGATGAGGAGAGCGGCGTCAAGAAGGTGCTCTCCGTGGTCTATGAGGCACTCTCCAAGAAGGGATATGATCCGGTCAACCAGATCGTGGGCTATATCATGTCCGGAGATCCGACTTACATTACCAACTACATGGGCGCCCGGAGCCTGATCATGAAGGTGGAGCGGGACGAGCTCGTGGAAGAAATTTTGGAGGACTATATCCGCAACAATCACTGGGCACCGGAGAACTGACCGATGAGAGTGATGGGATTGGATTACGGCTCGAAGACGGTGGGCGTTGCCCTGTCCGATGAGCTGCTGCTCACGGCCCAGCCCAAGGAGACCATCTGGCGGGACCGGGAGGGCAAAATCCGGAAGACCCTGGTGCGCATCGAAGAACTCGTCACGGAGTTCGATGTGCGCCTGATTGTTGTGGGCCTTCCCTTAAACATGAACGATACTGTCGGGGAGCGGGCAGAAGCTGCACTCGCCTTCCGTGACAGGGTAGAGCGGCGCACCTCGGTTCCCACGGTGATGAGCGATGAGAGGCTCACCACGGTGGAGGCAGATGAGATGCTCGACAAGATGGGAATCCCGCGGGAGGACCATAAGAAGTATAACGATCAGATTGCAGCGAATATCATCCTGCAGGAGTATATGGAAAACCACCGGGAGGAGATGAAAGCGCTCCTCTCGGGGTCAGCTGCGCCGCAGGATGCAGCAAAGGAGGTATCATCTGAGCAGGGAACAGCAGAATAATGCCAAGCTGAAAATCATTCCCCTGGGGGGACTGGAACAGATCGGCATGAACATCACGGCCTTCGAGTATGAGGGCAGCATCATTGTAGTCGACTGCGGCCTCGCCTTCCCCGAGGACGACATGTTCGGAATCGATATGGTCATTCCGGACGTCACCTATCTGGAGAATAATCTCAGCAAGGTCAAGGGCTTCGTCATCACCCACGGACATGAGGACCACATCGGGGCACTGCCCTATGTGATCCAGAAGATCAATGTCCCGATCTATGCGACGCGCCTGACCATGGGCATCATTGAAAGCAAATTTGAGGAGCACGGCCTTCTGAACAGCACCAAGCGCCATGTCGTCAACTTTGGCGACACCGTGACGCTGGGTAAGTTCAAGGTCGAGTTCATTAAGACCAACCACAGCATCGTGGACGCGGCGGCCCTGGCGATCTACTCGCCGGTGGGCACGGTGATCCACACCGGAGACTTCAAGGTGGACTACACCCCGGTCTTCGGAGATGCCATCGACCTGCAGCGCTTTGCGGAGATCGGCAAGGCGGGCGTTCTCGCCCTGATGTGCGATTCCACGAACGCGGAGCGCCCGGGTTACACCCAGTCCGAGAAGACGGTGGGTACCACGATAGACCGGATTTTCCAGGAACACCAGAACACCCGGATCATCATCGCAACCTTCGCCTCCAACGTGGACCGGGTTCAACAGATCATCAATTCCGCCTACAAGTACGGGAAAAAGGTGGTGATCGAGGGCCGCAGCATGGTCCAGATCATCGACATCGCCCAGAAGCTCGGCTGTATCAAGATTCCGGAGAATACCCTCATGGGCATCGACGAGCTTCGCTCCTATCCGGACAACAAGACCGTCATCATCACGACGGGCAGCCAGGGCGAGAGCATGGCGGCTCTCTCCCGCATGGCGGAGGACACCCACAAGAAGGTCAAGATCAAGCCCGGCGACACCATCATCTTCTCCTCTCACCCGATTCCGGGCAATGAGAAGAGCGTCACCAACGTGATCAACAAGCTCCTTCGAAAGGGCGCGGACGTCATCTTCCAGGATGTGCACGTATCCGGTCATCCCTGCCAGGAGGAGCTCAAACTCATCTATTCCCTGGTGCAGCCCAAGTATGCGATCCCGGTGCACGGCGAGTATCGTCACCTGATTGCCCAGAGCAAGATCGCATTGCAGCTGGGCGTGCCGAAGGAGAATATCTTCATCCTGCAGTCCGGCGATGTACTGGAGCTCAACAACAAGAGCGCCAAGGTCACCGGCAAGGTTCCCACCGGAGGCGTCCTCGTGGACGGACTCGGCGTGGGCGATGTAGGAAACGTGGTTATGCGCGACCGGCAGCACCTTGCCGAGGACGGCATTGTCGTGGTGGCCTTTGCCATCGACTCGGATCACAACCTGGTCTCCGGACCGGACATCACCTCCCGTGGTTTTGTCTATGTCAAGGAGGCGGATGTGCTCATGAACGAGGCAACCGCGATGGCGGAGAAGGCAATCTTCGACTGTCTGGACGCGGATGTGACGGATGAGAACAAGATCAGGAGCGAGGTCCGGGACAACCTTTCGGACTTTTTCTGGAAGAAGACCAAGCGGAGTCCGATGATCCTTCCGGTGATCCTGAACACCTGACGAAGGAGCATACACATGGCAAGACCTGAGGCGGGAAACCGATATGACGACCGGAAAACGTTCCTCGACATCATGGGAACGATGCTCAAGTATGTCCTGATCATCGTGCTGATCCTGGTCTTTGTCCGCTTTTCGCAGAAGGCCTACGCCATCGGCTACGCGGTCTTCTCCGAGGAGACCGTTGACCCGGCGGGGTCAGGCACGGAGTTATCCGTGGAAATCACCTCCTCGATGACTGTCAACGACATTGGGGATCTTCTGGAGAGTGACGGACTCATCCGGGACGGCTCGGTCTTTCCATTCCAGGAGCGTTTTTCCTCCTGGCACGGGGAGATCATGCCGGGTACCTATCAGCTCTCCTCCGACATGACGCCGGACGAGATGCTTGAGACGATGGCGGCGGACTATGAGGACGGGGACACCGGGGCGGAGAATGACCTCGGCAAGGCACTGCGGGAAGTGCTGTTCTCAGGCTGAGACATGGAAGATTTGCGAGAGACATTTGGTCATACCGATACCATACTGGAAGAGCGCATTCTGACGTTCATGGAATCCATGGGCGGCAGCAATACGCCCTTTCTTCAGGAAAGGGAAAAAGAGGCCCTGGCGGAAGGCATCCCGATCATTCGGGTGCAGACCCAGGGCCTGATTCGCTTTTTGCTGGAACTGTGCCATCCCAGGCACATCCTGGAGGTGGGTGCCGCGACGGGCTTTTCCTCTCTGTTTCTGCGCACCTATGCGGATAAAGAAGCAAAGATCACGACGATTGAGCGGGACCCGGAACGGGCAAAGGTGGCAAGACTCCATTATCAGCAGGCAAAAGAAGCGGGTGTATTTGCCGACACGGACGGCATCATCCTTTTGGAGGGAGACGCGGCCGAACTTCTGCCCACTTTGGAGGGCCCTGTGGACTTTCTGTTTATGGATGCCGCCAAGGGCCAGTACGGGGCCTTCCTGCCGGAGGTACTGCGGCTCCTCGCCCCGGGCGGGGTGCTCCTCTCCGACAACATCTTTCAGGACGGTGAAATCCTGGAGTCCCGCTTTGCGGTGCGCCGAAGGGATCGGACGATCCACCGGAGAATGCGGGATTACCTGTACCAGCTGACGCACGACGAAAAGCTGCAGACGATCCTCCTGCAGGAGGGGGACGGCGCGGCGCTCTCCGTGAGAAAGAAAAATGTATGAGTGAAACAGCCATGCCCCGGAAGAAACCGGAGCTCTTATGTCCCGCCAAGGACCTGGAGGTACTAAAGACCGCCGTGGACTTTGGCGCGGATGCGGTCTATATCGGCGGGGAGGCCTATGGCCTGCGCGCCAAGGCAAGAAATTTCACCCCAGAGGAGATGGCAGAGGGCATCGCCTATGCCCACGCCCGGGGGAAAAAGGTCCATGTGACTGCCAACATCCTGGCACACAACGCGGACCTTGTGGGGGCAGCGGCCTACTTTAAAGAGCTCGAGGAGCTCCGGCCGGATGCGGTCCTCGTGGCGGACCCCGGCATGTTTGACCTTGCCAGGGAGAACTGCCCGGACGTTGACATCCACATCTCCACCCAGGCAAACAACACCAACAGCGGGACCTTCCGCTTCTGGGCCCGGCAGGGCGCAAAGCGGGTCGTCTGCGCGCGGGAACTCTCTCTTCAGGAGATCCGGCAGATCCGGCGGGATGTACCGCAGGATCTGGAGATCGAGGCCTTTGTACACGGCGCCATGTGTATCTCCTACTCCGGCAGGTGCCTGCTTTCAAGCTACTTCACCGGGCGGGATGCCAACCGGGGCGCCTGCACGCATCCCTGCCGCTGGAAATACGCGGTGATGGAGGAGTCCCGGCCCGGGGAGTACCTCCCCATCGAGGAGAATGAGCGGGGGACTTTTATCTTCAACTCTAGGGACCTGTGCATGATTGACCACATCCCGGAGCTCCTGGATGCGGGGCTTGACTCCCTCAAGATCGAGGGGCGGATGAAGACAGCGCTCTACGTCGCGACGGTGGCCAGAACCTATCGAAAGGCCATCGATGACTGCCTCGAGAGCGAGGAGAAGTACCGGGCGAATCTTCCCTGGTACCTGAATGAAATCAAAAAGTGCACCTACCGGCGCTTCACCACCGGCTTTTACTTCGGCAAGCCCGATGCGGACTCCATGGTCTACGACAGCAACACCTATGTCGCCGAGTCCGTGTGGCTCGGCATTGCGGAGGAAGTCGATGCGGCGGGACGGGTCCGGTTCACGCAGCGGAACAAGTTCCGGGTCGGGGATGAGATTGAGATCATGAAGCCGGATGGGAGAGATGTCCCAGCCAGGGTGCTCGGCCTTTTTACAAAGGAGGGCGAATCCGTTCCGGACTGCCCGCATCCCCAGCAGGTTCTCTGGGCAGTACTTGACAAACCGGCCGAAAAGGGAGATATTCTCAGAATTTCCGTGCCACATGATGCAGAGTCAGAGTGAATCCGACAAAGAATGGAGAGATGACACAATGGAAGAAAAAGTGAGGATTGATGAGCTGTACGGCAAAAACGTCTTTACCGTCGCCAAGATGAAGGAGCGGCTCCCCAAGAGCGTCTTCAAGAATGTCATGAGCGTCATGAAGAACGGCGGGGATCTTTCCCTGTCCGACGCAGACGTGATGGCAAAGGCGATGAAGGACTGGGCCATGGAGAATGGGGCAACCCACTACACCCACTGGTTCCAGCCGCTGACCGGCATCACGGCCGAGA
>JBJEYC010000341.1:0-1661 GCA_051886435.1 Lachnospiraceae bacterium | reverse complement strand
TCGGACTACCATGAGGACGAGGCCTATGCGCGGCCGAAGGTTGCCTCCATCGAGGACAAGGAGCTCTTCACCGACTACATGGAGGAGTGGAGCACCTGGGAGCACGCCCAGAGCGAGGTGGGAGCCGGCAGCAAAAAGGACGCGAAGGCAGCCAGGGAGCAGGACGTCCTCGCCTTTGCGCAGGCGAATGCCCCGGTGGAGGAGGGAAAATCCCTCTTCTCCCGCCCGGTCAGCGTCCTTGCCATCGACGACAACAACATGAACCTCTTCCTGATCAGCAACCGGCTGCGCCGGTTCGGCGCCCAGGCCGACATCGCCAACAGTGCCGAGAGCGCCCTGTCCATGGCATCGGAGAAGAGCTACGACCTGATCCTGATGGACCGGTACCTGCCCTCCATGAACGGGCCGGAACTCGTGCGGGCCATGCGGGAACAGAAACTCTGTGAGGGAACCCCGATCGTCCTGATGAGCGCAGGATCGGAAGATACCAAAGAGGAACTGCGGCGGGAGGGCTTTGCCGGGAGCCTTCCCAAGCCCTTCACGCTCCACCAGCTTCGGGATCTTCTGATTCAGGTCCTGCCGGAGAGCGTCGATAAGACCCTGCCCGAGGTGCAGGAGGTGCTGTCCGGCAAAGAGGACGCCCCCGTAGAGGAGGACACCAAAGAAGAGGCACCGGAAGAAGAGGACGCGCCCGAGGAGAAGGAAACCACCATCCCGGTTTCCCTTCGCCCGGCATTCTACCTCTTTGGGCTGGTTCTGGTCCTGGTCTATATTCTTATGGTTCTTCTCCTTGCGAAGGGCAGTGTGCGGGTTGTTCTCATGACGGTCGGCTGCGCCGTGTACCTGCTGCTCGATCTTTTCTACTGCAGGCTGACCGGCTCATCCGCCAAAACGATCCGAATCCTGCCGCTCCCGCTCATTTTGCTGTGCATCCTGGCAGGGACCTTAGGCGCCTCAGAAAGCGAGGCCTTCCTATTTTTCCCGGTCCTTTTGATCACGCCCCTGCTCCTGCAGCGCGCCTCCCCCGCCTGGAACCGCCTGGTGCTCGTTCTTTCCTCGGCACTGTTTCTTCTTCTGGACTTTAGCGAAAAGACGAGGGACATCTTCCAGAAGGACCTCATCCACACGGTGTCTGCCCTGATTCTTGCGGTCGTCTTCTCCCTGGTGCTGCAGCGGCAGCGGGCACAGGAGGAAGATCTGCTTTCCCGGTACCGGGAACTTTCCGAGTACGACCAGATGACCCATACGAAGAACTACGACCGGATGCGGGAGGACATAAAGCCCCTCTTTGGACAGAAGGTCACCTTCCTCTACACCTCCATCGACCGCTTCCGGCTGATCTGTGACACCTGCGGCACCCAGGAGGCCAATGACCTGCTCTCCTTCTTTGCCGCCACCCTCCAGAAAATCTTCGGAGAAGAGCACTGCTATCGGTACTACGGTGCGGTCTTCCTCGTGATCTCAACGGATCTGTCCCTGGAGGAACTGCGCAAAAAGTGCAGCGAGTTTGGCAGGGCTGTATCCCGCTACGAGATCGCCCACCGCAGGCTCCACCCCACCTGCAGCGGAAGTTATGACCGGATCCTGCTCACCGGGGAGGAGGACCTGCAGAGCCTCAACCACCGGCTGGGCATGAAGCTCTACGAGATCCAGACCCTGGG
>JBJEYC010000340.1:0-1666 GCA_051886435.1 Lachnospiraceae bacterium | reverse complement strand
AGGATCGCATGGCCGCTCTCGTGATAGGCCGTGATGCGCTTCTCCTCGTCAGAGATGATGTGGCTCTTCTTCTCAGCGCCGATGCCGACCTTGATGAAGGCCTCCTTGATGTCATCCTGGCAGATGAACTTGCGGTTTGCCCGGGCAGCCCGGATTGCCGCCTCATTCAGCAGGTTCTCCAGATCCGCGCCGGAGAAGCCCGCCGTGGTTCTTGCGATCTCATCGAGTTTCACGTCATCGCCAAGCGGCTTGTTCCTGGCGTGAACCTTCAGGATTTCCTCTCTGCCCTTCACATCCGGGAGAGAGACCGTGATCTTCCGGTCAAAGCGGCCGGGACGCAGGATGGCGGGATCGAGAATGTCGGCGCGGTTGGTCGCCGCCATCACGATGATGCCCTCGTTGACGCCGAAGCCATCCATCTCGACGAGCAGCTGGTTCAGCGTCTGCTCTCTCTCGTCGTGACCGCCGCCAAGGCCCGTACCTCTTCTTCTTGCCACCGCATCGATCTCATCGATGAAGACGATGCAGGGAGCATCCTTCTTGGCCTCGTCAAACATGTCGCGGACACGGGAAGCGCCCACGCCGACGAACATCTCAACGAAGTCAGAGCCGGAGATCGAGTAAAACGGCACACCGGCCTCGCCGGCCACTGCCTTGGCAAGGAGCGTCTTACCGGTGCCAGGATGACCCTCGAGCAGCACGCCCTTGGGGATTCTGGCACCCACGCTGGTGTAACGGGCGGGGTTCTTCAGGAAATCCACGATCTCCTGCAGATCTTCCTTCTCCTCGTCGAGACCCGCCACATCCGCAAAGGTGACGCGGTTCTTGTCATCCGCCCGCTTGGCGCGGGAGCGGCCAAAGTTCATCATCCGGGCATTGGCCCCGCCGCCCTGATTCTGCATGCTCATCATGTAGAAAAAGATGAGGCAGATCACGCTGACAAGCAGCACCGGCAGGATGCTGGTGATGAAGTAATTCTCGTGGGGGACATCACTGACGGAGGGATTGAGGCCCGCGTCCCGTGCCATCTGTTCCGCCACCGTCACATCCGTGGTGTACAGGGTCTTGGTGGTCCCGTCCTTTAAGGTGACCCGGGCATAGCCCGTAGGGGTCTCCCGGTTCGGGACGATGTTCACACTCTCGATGCTGTTCTCACTGATGTCCGTCTGGTACTGGTCCATCGTGTAGGGATCCTGATCGTAGGTGGTAGTGCTGCGCACGATCTGCATCAGCACGATCATCAGCATCAGGAAGATCACCAGCGCGAGGAGCCGGTTTCCCTGTCCGTTTGTTCTAGGTTTTTCGCTGCTCAACTTGTTCTCCCATCCTTGTCCAGGTGCACCACCCCGATATACGGAAGGTTGCGGTACTTCTCTGCATAGTCCATGCCGTATCCCACGACGAACTCATCCGGGATTTCAAATCCGCTGTAGTCTGCGTGCAGATCCACCACACGGCGCTGAGGCTTGTCCAGGAGTGTGCAGTAGGTGATGCTCTTTGCGCCCTTGTTCTTCAGGAACTCCCCGAGGAAGGCAAGGGTTCTGCCGGAGTCCACGATGTCCTCCACGATCATCACGTCCATCCCTTCGATGGACTCATCCAGATCCTTCCGGATCCGGACCGTGCCGGTGGACTCGGTCGCTCCGCCGTAGCTCGAAGCCTGCAT
>JBJEYC010000339.1:3843-7802 GCA_051886435.1 Lachnospiraceae bacterium | reverse complement strand
GAAGGGGTAATGTTTGCCGGATCCTTCGACTTTCTTGCCGGAAAGGTGATCCGCATCGGACACATGGGAGAAAACGCACGGGAGGAGAAGGTGGCAGACGCTCTCCGGATCCTTGGAAAGGTTCTTGGGGACCTGCATGTTTCCCTCCACGCGGATCTGGAACAGGTCTTCCTGTCAGAGCTTTCCGCATCATGACGCACATGCAAAACGGGCAGGACGCTGCACTCTCGCAGTTCCTGCCCGTTTTTGTTCTGCATCTGTTTATCTTTTTACTTACAGCGCATACCGCTTGATCTTGCCGCTGACGGTGCGGGGGAAGGGATCGTCCCGAAGGACCACCTGCTCGATCCGGATGCCCTCCTGGTTGGTCTGGTTGTAGACGCGGACCTTCTCCTCAATATCCTTCTGGAACCGGCTCCCCGCAATCGCGACCAGGGTGAGCTTTCCATCCCGGAGCGTCAGCGCAACCTGGGTCTCCACGGTCTTTGCCAGCTCCCGCTCCACCTCGGTGCAGACGAGCTTCCTGCCGCCGGGCAGGGTCAGCACATCGTTGAGCCGCCCTTCCACAAAGAGGCGCCCCTCCGGATCAAGGTATCCGGTATCGCCGGTGTAGAGGACCCCGTCCCGGATCTTCTCCTTCGTCGCTGCCTCATCCTGCCAGTAGCCGTCCATCAGGCCGCCGCAGGAGACCAGAATCTCCCCCTGATCCGAGATCGAAACCCGGGTGCCCGGGCAGATCCGCAGCGCGTGGGGATCTCCGATGCCATCGCTCATGGCGATGCCGCTCGCAGCCTCCGTCAGGCCATACCCGTAGTACACCGCGATGTTCCGTGCCCTTGCCGCGGCAAAGAGCTCCGCCGGCGCGGACTCCGCTCCCACCAGGATGTGCTTGAGCTCCGGATTCAGCGCTCCCATGGAGAGCAGGTACTGGAGCTGGGCAGGCACAAGGCACATGAACTCCGGCCGAAACAGATCCGTGTCATCCGCCATGTACCGAAGGCCCCGGCCGATCGCGACGGCCACACCGTTGACAAGGGGCCAGAGCAGGCAGCAGACAAAGCCGAAGATGTGGCTGAAGGGAATCATCGCCAGGCAGATCTCCCCGGCGTGCACCGGGATCATGCTGTTGCCCCAGTACACCCGATCCAGGATGGCTGCCTGGGAGAGGACGCAGGGCTTCTCCTCTCCGGTGGTACCGGAGGAATAGAAGATAAAGGATCCGCCGCCGGGGATGTCCGTATCCCCCGACTCCTCCTTCTCCCGCATCAGCGCCTGGTTGCGGTCCACCGCGCTGCGGACAAGCTGGTATTTTGCCCGGTTGTCGCAGTAGAGAAAGTCGACACCGGTCTCCCGGATCACCCGGGCGGTCTCCTCGGCGGAGAGCATCGGATCGATCATGACCACCCGCTTTCCCTGGATCACCTCTGCAAAGGCATGGAGGATCCAGGAGGGCGTCATCTCGCCGCAAAGGCCAAAGCACTCCCGGACATTTTCCCGGTGGCCGGTCACCTTTGCCATCACCGCCTCATAGAGCTGCCGGTAGGTGATCCGCACCTTTTCGTTGTGAACCGCCGTCAGGATCGCCGTGCGGTCGTTGTAAATCGAGCAAATATCCCGCAAAAGCTCTTTCAGATCTGTATACTGCTTCATCGTCATGCCTCCTGCTGTCGGTCCAAAGCTGTCAGTTGATTTGGGATGTCAGAACCCGGATCCGTCCCGCCCCGCTCCCCCGGGAGCGAAGAAGGGTGCTGCCGCTCCCGGCATAGGACGCAAGGCGCTCCAGGTCTTCTCTTCGGATGCGCTCCCCCGGTACCAGCACCGGGATCCCCGGCGGATAGGGAAAGACGTACTCTGCGCAGATCCTGCCCGCTGCCGCATCCTCCGATATCTCCTCTGCAGGTGCATCCAGCGCTTCTCCGATGGGAAGCTCCGCCGCCCCGGCAAGGGCAGGCGCTTCCTGCAAAGCAGGGGCCTTTCCCGCAGAATCGCCCGGCATTCTCCCGTCCAGGTCGGACAGGGCATTTTCCAGAAGAGCAAAGCCCTCGTCGGTGTCTGCACAGCTTGTCATAAGAAGGACATTCCGCCCAAGGTGCATCTCCGATTCCAGATGGTACCGCTCCCGGAGAATCCTGGCGAGCGCGCCGCCTGTCACAGCGGGGTCTGCAGCCCGCAGAAGGAGCTTGCTCCTGTCAAAATCGAAAAAGGCGGGGTGGTTTTGCCGTACATCCCTCCCATAGCAGAGGACCTCCAGATGGGTAAGTCCTGCTGCCCGCTCATCGAAATGGGAGAGCCGCTTCCCCCAGTCGGAAAAGAGGGCGGGACCCTTCGTCTGCAGGAGCCTTGTGCAGCCATCCAGCGATGCCATCAGGGGATACGAGGGAGAGCTCGTCTCAAAAACGTCCAGCTGCCGCTCCACTTCCTCCGCGGAAACGAGTCCCAGATTTGCGTGCAGAAGCGCGGTCTGGGTCAGGGATGGCAGGGTCTTGTGGGCACTCTGCACCACAAGGTCCGCCCCCAGCGTGATGGACCCCTCGGGGAATCCACCCTCCGGGAAAAGCCCGAAGTGAGCGCCGTGGGCCTCATCCACAACGAGCGGTACCCCGTGGGCATGGCAGATCCTGGCGATCGCCCCGATGTCCGAGACGACGCCCTCATAGGTGGGGCTTGTCAGCACCACACAGGAGCTCTGCGGATGGGCCAAAAGCGCTGCCTCCACATCCTCCGGCCGAATGCTGCCAAAGATCCCCCAGTCCGCGTCCCACCGGGGCAGCAGCCAGTGGACCGAGAGGTTTGACAGCTCAATTGCGTGGTAGACGCTCTTATGGCAGTTTCGCGCGGCGATGATCTCCCCGTTCCGGTGACTGCAGGCGCGCACGGCGGCAAGGTTCCCCACCGTGGAACCGCCGACCAGGTACCAGGTCCTCCCGGCATGAAAACAAAGCGCGGTCCGCCGCATGGCCTCCAGCAGGATCCCCTCTGCGTGATGCAGGTCATCCGCCCCCTCCACTTCCGTGAAATCCCATGCAATCGGAAGGTCCGGGGCGGGGGAGAGTCTCCGCTTATGCCCCGGCATATGAAAGGGGTATGCTGTCTTGGCCAGGCTGCGAAGCTGCGCTTCCAGGTTGGTTTCCTGATTGTTCAACACGGAGCCTTACTTCGTCTCCGCTTTCTTCTCTTCCGTCAGCATCGAGGTGCAGTGCGGGCATCTCGTTGCCTCGATCGGAATCTCAGACTTGCAGTACGGGCAGATCTTGGTGGTAGGTGCCTTGGGCTTCTCCTGAGTTCCGGCGAGCTTCTTCACATCCTCGGTAGCCCGGTTCATGAACTTGACGATCAGGAACAGGATCAGCGCCATCAGCAGGAAGTTGATGACCGCGTTGATGAAGTTTCCGATGTTGATGTAGGAGTCCCCGGTGAGGTGGAGCTTCACCGCCGAGAAGTCAACGCCCCCCGCAATGCCCAGGATCGGGCTGATGATGTCATTGACCAGGGAATCGACAATCGCCTTGAAAGCAGCGCCGATGATGACACCAACGGCCATATCCATGACGTTCCCCTGGTTGATGAATTTGCGGAACTCTTCCATAAATTTCTTCATTTGTCTCCTCTCCGCCTTCCGGCAAAAAGACACTCTGCGCCTGAAAAAGACTCGCTATGTCTTTTTTCTCATCTTACACGCTTCCCGGCAGTCCGGGCAAGCCATTCACGCGTTCTTCTCCGGCTCCCGAACACCTGCCAGCGTCTGGAAGGCGTCGCCCCGCTCCTCGAAGTTCTTGAAGTAGCCGTAGGATGCGGCCGCCGGGGAGAGGATGACGGCCTTTCCCTTCGGGGTCACCTCCTTTGCCCGCGCCACGGCGCCGGCAAGGTCCTGCTCCAGGTAAATGCCCGGGACAGAACCGTTCAGCTCCTTTGCGATCCGCGCCCCCGAGGCATAGCAGAGGACATAGGTGTACTCCGGG
>JBJEYC010000339.1:0-3743 GCA_051886435.1 Lachnospiraceae bacterium | reverse complement strand
CTCCTTTGCGATCCGCGCCCCCGAGGCATAGCAGAGGACATAGGTGTACTCCGGGTGCTGCCGCATGAACTCCTCCAGGGCGTCATACTCGATGCCCCGGTCCATGCCGCCAAGGATCAGCGTTCCGGCGTTTGGCACCGAGCGGACCGCCCGGATTGCCGCCTCCGGAATCGTGGAGATTGAGTCGTCGATGTAGGAAATGCCATCCTTCTCCCCGCAATACTGCAGTCTGTGAGGAAGGCCGGGGAAGTTCTCGATGGCATGCTCCACCTTTGCCGCATCCGCGCCAAAGACGTCCACCGCGATCTTCCGGACAAACTCCGCGTTGTAGAGGTTGTGGGCCCCGGGGATCCGCATCGGTACTTTCGGCGCCATATCCGGGGTGATCCGGATCTGCTTTGCCCTGGTGGTGATCTTCGGCACATCTGCCCCGACAAAGAGAAGGTCGTTTTCTGTCTGGTGCTTTGTGATGCCAAGCTTTGCGTCAAAGTAGTGATCCATCGTGTGGTAGCGGTCCAGATGGTCCTCGTAGAGGTCCAGGAACACCGCCACATGGGGATCCGCCTGCAGCCGCTGGCACTGGTGGCAGGAGAGCTCAAATACCGCAGTCGTCTCCGGCGTCATCCGGTCGATGAACTCAAAGCAGGGAAGGCCGATGTTGCCCATCAAAAAGGCGGTCCTGCCCGCCTCGTTCAGCGCGGCGGCCAGCATCGAGGAAGTGGTGGACTTTCCCTTCGTGCCGGTGATGCCGACGGTCTGGCTCCCGTACTCCTCCAGAAAGAGCTCGGTCTGGGAGGTGAACTTGCGGTTTCCAAAGTCCGGTGCATCCTCCTCGAAGGGGATGCCGGGACTCACAAACACCCAGTCGTAGTTCTCCTCGTGCACGCCCTCCCGGGGGCCCTCATAGATGTCCAGGGCTGCCGGCTGGCAGTACTTGCGGAGCACGCGCTCCGTGCTCTTTCCCTCCCTGCCGTAGCCCCAGATCAGGATCTTCTTCCCAGCAAGCTTTGCGATTGTCTTTTCCATATAAAACCTGTCTTTCCTTTCTTCCCAAATCTTCCGCCCGGGGTCTCACAGGATCCAGCTCTGGACCTGTGCGATCTCCTTCCGATATCCCGCGTCGTCATTGGGGGTCTCCAGGATAAAGGGCCGCCCCTGCAGGGCAGGGTGCTGCACGATGCGCTCCAGCGCCTTCGCGCCAAGATATCCCTCCCCCAGCTTCTCGTGGCGGTCTTTTGCCGCTCCCAGGGGATTTTTGCTGTCATTGAGGTGCACGGCAAAGAGCTTTGCAAGGCCGATCACCCGGTCGAACGCGTCAAAGACCCCGTCCGGATCAGAGACCAGGTCATACCCCGCGTCCCAGGTGTGGCAGGTATCAAAACAGACTCCCAGGTGCGCTGCCTTCTCCGGCTCCACAAGGTCCAGGATCCGTTTGAGCTCCTCAAAAGTCTTACCGATCTCCGAGCCCTTGCCCGCCATGGTTTCCAGAAGAACCGTGGTCCGCTGGCCGGGCTGCATCACCCGATTCAGGACTTCCGCGGTCTCCTCGATTCCCCGGTCCACGCCCTGACCCGTGTGGCTTCCCGGGTGGAAGTTGTAGTAGATCGGCTCCTTCGGGGAGAGGGCCGCCATCCGCTCCATCTGGGCAAGGTCCTCGGTCATCATGGTCACCGCCAGCTCCCGGATGTCCTCCCTTGCTGAGCAGGGGTTCATCGTGTAGGGGGCATGGGCGACCATGGGACCGAAGTGGTGTTCGGCCCGGATCTGCTGCATTCTGACAAGGTCATCCTCCTCCGGGACCTTTGCCTTCCCGCCCCGGGGATTGCGCAGAAAGAACGCGTAGGTATTGCCATGGTAATCCTCTGCCATCTTCTGCGCCATCGCGGCATATCCCGCCGAGACGGACAGATGGCTTCCGATAAAGATCATTATCTTCCTCCTTCAGGAGAGATCCGCGTCCATGACCGCATCCACCTTAAAGTCGGGATAGGCCGCGCGGACCTCGGCCAGGATCGCCTGACACTCCTTTGCACGGTCTTTACAGCCAAAGGAGATGACCATGTCAAAGCGCATGGTCTTCTTCTCCAGATCCGCAAAGAAGCCGTGCATCTGCAGCACGGTGTCGTGGCTCGTCACAATGCTGCGCACACTCTGGTAGAGTTTTGCCTCCTCGTTGTCCCGGGTGTTCCGCGCGTAGACGCTGATGCCGGTGAGAAGGACACCGTATTCCTGGAAGATCTTCGCCGTCACCTTCCGCTCCAGAACATCCAGTTCCTCAGCCGTGAGGTAGTCCGGCACCTCCAGGTGGATAGAGCCCAGATACCGGTCCGGACCGTAGTCGTTGAGCACCAGGTCATAGGCGCCGTAAACGTTCGGGAAGGTGCAGCAGGTCTTCTTAATCTCTCCCACCAGCGTGCCGTCCGCCCGCTGGCCGAGGATCTGGCTGATGGTGTCCCGCAGCATCCCGATGCCGGATTTGATGATGACCACCGCAATCACCGCGCCGAGCCAGGCCTCCAGGGAGATGTGGGCAAGCAGGAATACGGCTGCCGCAGCCAGCGTGGAGGCGGAAATCACCGCGTCCATTCTGGCATCCTCACCGGAAGCGATCAGGGACCCGCTGTTGACCTTCTGGCCGGTCTTTTTCACGTAAGTGCCGAGCAGGATCTTGACCAGCACCGCCGCTGCCACAATGACAAGGGAGATCGCGGTGTAGTTTGGCAGTTCCGGATGCAGGATTCCCTTGATCGAGGACTGCAGGGAGGTGATGCCGGCATAGAGGACGATGACGCTGATGATGACCGCCGTCAGGTACTCGATCCTTCCATAGCCAAAGGGGTGCTTCTTGTCCGGCTGGCGCCCGGCAAGGCGCGTCCCCACGATGGTGATCAGGCTCGATGCCGCGTCGGAGAGGTTGTTGACCGCATCCATCACAATGGCGATGGAACCCGTCGCCGCCCCGATGACCGCCTTGAAGACGGCAAGGAGCACATTTGCCCCGATGCCGATGATCGAGGTCCGGATAATCACTGCGTTGCGTGCCTGCTCTTTGTCTGCGCCGGCCGTCTGGATTTTTTCCTCGTTTTTGCTGTTACTGCTCTCTTCCATTCCTAACTCACTCCCATCCGTCACACCGCCATGGTTTCTGCGGTATACTGATCCTGTAACGTGCCGTTTGGCGCCCCTTATTGTAGCGCGGCCGGGGCCATCCTGCCAGTTGTCCGCGCCGGTTTGTATGACGGGAAAGGTCTGCCATGTTTGCGTATTTCTGGCTCGAGGGAGATGACATCCCCGCGGGGGTCGGCTTTGGCCACTTCACCCCGCTCCACTTTCTGCAGCTGTTCTTCTGCTTTGTCCTGTGCCTGGTGCTGTGCCTGACCTTCCGGCGCTGCAGCTTTTCCGGGCAGACGAAGTACTTAAAAGTCCTTGCTGTCTGCATGCTGGCGGGGAACCTTGCAAGGGATGTCTTTCTCTTTTCCATCGGGCGGATGAGCTTTGCCTTTCTCCCCCTGCACCTCTGCAGCTTTTCGATCTTTGTCTACCTGCTGCATGCCTTTCTCCCGGAGCGGCAGGATGAAAAAACCGGCGCCGTCATCCAGTCCCGGTTTCGCGAATACCTCGGGGAGACCGGCTTTGTGCTGCTTCTTCCCGGCACGGTGAGCGCACTTCTTTTTCCCGACTGGACGAACTACCCGGTTCTCAACTTCATGAACCTGCACAGCTTTCTCTGGCACACGGTGCTG
>JBJEYC010000338.1:0-7891 GCA_051886435.1 Lachnospiraceae bacterium | reverse complement strand
CAGGCATTGGTCTGTCTGTGGTCATCGGCATGCCGGTCTTTGCGGCAGCGCCCGTCAATACGTCGGCAGCGTTCTTCTCCTGGCTTTCCTCACAGGGAAGTCTCTCGGACGCGCAGCGTGGCGATGCCAGGAAGGCATATGCACTCATCACCGACGGGAATACCGCAGGCATTGAGATGAGGTCAAACCCGAGGGTTCCTCTTTCCACGACATTTGCACAGACCGATCTTACGGATTCCTCGGATGCCACGAATATCGACCTCTTTTCAGAATCCATCGATGCAGTCCAGAAGTGCAATGAACTCCGCGCCGGAGAGGGAAAGGGCCCATACAGTATCTCCTCGACGCTGATGGCCATCGGAGAGATCAATGCCAACTATGGGGATACGGATTGGAGCGGGCATTCACGGACATTCAGTACAGGAGAGAATCTCGCCTGGGGACAGCATGATGTGAACGAGGCCTTCTACGACTGGTATGACAAGGAAAAGCCGTATCAGGGAGGACATTATCAAAACATCGTGCGAGATTACAGCGTGACCGGCTTTGGCATGACCGCGCAACGGACATACGCCCAGGAGTTTGACTACGACTATCCGGGAATCAGTGTTTCCTCCTACAAAAATTATCTGGAATCCTATGAGAACACCTACAGAGAGGTACATCTGCTCTATAATGCCGCAACGGATAACTACTTTTATCTCTATGACGAAAATGTCATCAAGCAGCTCGTGGCGGCGGGATTTGAAGACAGAGGTATCTGCTTCGCAATGCCGGCTTCGTCCTCTGCACCGGTGTATCAGATGGCGAACAAGGATGCCAAGCACTACTACAGCGTAAACGAAGAAGAGGCAAAGCAGCTGTCTGAGAACGGGTGGACCGTCGAGGGCGTCGCGTTCTACTCCGCTTCCCCGCAGGATGGCATTCCGGTCTACTGCGCATTCAACGGGGAAAAGGGGGAGTACCTCTACACAACCAGCCGGGCAGAGGCGGACAGCTTTGTGGCAGCCGGTCTGACCGACGGCGGCATTGCATTCTACGCACTGCCATATAATCGATAAGCAGATCAAAGATCCCGGATCCGTTCCCCCGGCAGGAGGATGGGTTTCCCCGGGCATGGCAGCCATCGGAATCTGCAAACAGAAGACAAGACCTCCGGCGCGGGACGAATCCCGGCCGGAGGTCTTTTGTGCGGTTTGTCTGTGAGAGGAGAGCGGGACCTTGGTCAGGAAAAGTTTTTGTCGCGCAGAAGGAGCGCGGCATTGACGACCACAAAGACCGAGCCGATGTTGTGCCAGAGGGCGCCGGTGACGGGGGTGAGGATGCCCAGGGCGGAGAGGAGCACCGCGGCCAGGTTGATGACCAGGGAGCAGAGGATGTTCTGGCGGATCTTTCCCATCACCCTGTGGGAGAGCGAAAAGAGGGCGGGCAGAAGGCGCAGTTCGTCGTGGACGAGCACCGCATCTGCCGACTCCACGGCAATATCGCTGCCGATTCCGCCCATGGCGATGCCCGCATAGGCACTGCGCAGCGAGAGCGCGTCATTGACGCCGTCCCCCACCATCGCGGTATGGATCCCGCGCTCCTCAAGGGATTTGATCCATTCGTACTTGTCCTCCGGCAGGAGACCGGCGCGGAAGGTTTCGATCCCCGCTTCCCCTGCTATCGCCTGGGCGGCGGCCTTGTTGTCTCCGGTCAGAAGAACGCAGGACAGTCCTTCCCGGTGGAGTGCCTCGATGGCTGCCGGGGCATCCTCCCGGATGCGGTCCGAGAGAGCGATGAGACCGGCAGGCACCGTATCCAAAAAGACACAGGCGAGGGTGGCCCCCTCTGCCATCATCTTTTTTGCTGCATCGAAAAGCGCGGGAGGCAGGTCTTCCTCCCTGCAGCGGCTCACGCGGACCCGGACGCCGGAGACGAGCGCCTCCACGCCGGCCCCCGCCTGCATCCGAAAGTCGGAGACGGGTTCGTCTCTTTCGCCCCGCGCCTTCCAGGCCGTACGGATTGCCTTTCCCAGGGGATGCTCCGAGTCCTGCTCTGCCAGCGCGGCATAGCGCAGGATCTCCTCCTCGGTGTGCCCTTGGACGGCGGCAATCCGCACCACCTGCGGCCTTCCCAGGGTCAGTGTGCCGGTCTTGTCGAGGGCGATCGTCTGGACCCTGGAGAGGCGCTCCAGCGCATCCCCGGAGCGCACCAAAACGCCGTGTTTTGCCGCATTTCCGATGCCCGCCATCATGGCAGTGGGCGTTGCCAGGACAAAGGCACAGGGGCAGAAAACCACCAGCACCGTGACGGCCCGAAGAAAGGTCCCGGTGATGAGCCAGGTGAGGATGGCACAGCCAAGGGCGATCCAAACGAGCCAGGTTGCCCACCGGTCCGCCAGGTGGACGATCGGCGCCTTTTCGGACTCGGCCTTCTTAGCGAGTCGGATCATCCGCTGCAGGGAGGAGTCCCGGCAGGTCTTTGCGGCGCACATGGAGAAGGACCCATACTGGTTGACAGTCCCGCTGAGCACCGGATCGCCGGCCTTTTTCTCGACGGGGAGGCTCTCCCCCGTCATGACGGACTGGTCGATGGTGGTCTCCCCCTCCAGGATGGTCCCATCCACCGGGATGGTCTCCCCGGGCAGGACCCGTAGGGTCTCGCCGACGGTGACCTCCTCCGCCAGAATGTCCACAAGTTTCCCATCCCGCAGGACATGGGCCCGCTGCGGCGTCATGGCGACGAGCGCTCGGATCCCCTCCCCCGCCTTCTTTGCGGTGAAGTCCTCCAGCAAAGAGCCCAGCTGCATGATCCACGCCACCTCACCGGCCGCAAAATATGATCCGATGCCAAGGGAAGCTAGAATTGCCAGGGAGACGAGAAGATCCGCTGTGATGTCGCGCTCCCGCACAAGAGCCGCCGCGGCGCCTGCAACAATCGGCACGCCGCAGAGCACAACGGCAATCCACGCAGGATCCAGCGTTCTCCCCTCCGGGATCCCCAAAAGACTCAACAAAAGCGAAGCCGCGGAGATTCCGACGCTAAAGAGGGTCGCCCGGGAATCTCCGCCAATCCATTTCCGAAGCATGGCAAAATTCCTCCTGATCGTGTATCGTACAATTTATAAGATATGGAACACGATGTTCGGTATCAACAATCAATCAGTCGGGGAAGTTCGTTAGAACACAAAAGCCGCAAAAAGTTCGGAAACAAGGGAGCAGCATGGACAGAAGACAGCAAAAGACGAGACGGGCGATTTTCGACGCTTTCGATCGCCTCCTGGCAAAAAAGAGATATGAACAGATCACGATCGCGGACATCCTGGAAGAGGCAGACATCGGACGCAGCACCTTTTACGCGCACTTTGCCTCCAAGGATGCCCTGCTTGAGACCATGTGCGGTGACATCGTATCGCATGTCTTCTCACAGGACCTGACCCGGGAGCAGGGACATGACTATTCCCACGGGGATCACTCATTAGAGGAGCGCATCGAGCACTTCTGCCGGCATCTCTACGAAAACAAGGAGGAGATCATCCGGATTCTGACCTATGAGAGCAGCGACATCTTTGTGCGGTATCTTACGGGGGATCTTGAGCGGATGTTTGCAAAGCTCCCCTCCGGGGATACGAAAGTGCCGGAGGATCTTCGCATTGTGCTGCAGACGGAGAGTTTTATCAGCGCGATCCGGTGGTGGGCCAGGGAGAAGATGAAGACCAGTCCGGAGACATTTGCAAGGTATTATCTTGCCATGATGCCGGGTGGTCCTGCAGCGCGCTGAGCATAAAAAAACTCCTCTGCAGAGACTGCAGAGGAAGAAGATTACAGGATGCGTGTGATTCAGCCAAGATGGGCAACCATGTACTGGGTGATGTTGGCGCAGTGGATGGCAGCCTTGCCCTCAAAGACGTCATAGGACTCCTCCACACTCTCGTCTGCCTTGTCCGAGATCGCCCGGATGATGACATAGGGGATGCCGTTGATGTAGGAGGCCTGGGCGATGGCCGCGCCCTCCATCTCCGCGCAGTACCCGGAGAAGTTCTTCATCAGGTCCTCTTTCTTCTCGTGGGTGCTGATGAACTGATCGCCGCTGAGCACCTGGCCCTCAAAGACCTGTACCTCCGGGGCAGCTTCCTTCACGGCCTTTACCGCAGCGGCGCGCAGAACCTCGTCCGCGGGGAAGGAGACGATGCCCATCTGGGGAATCTCACCGCGCTGATAGCCGAAGACGGTGGCATCCACGTCGTGATACATGGCACCGGTGGAGACGACGATATCGCCGATGTTGATGTCGTTGTTCAGGCTTCCCGCCACGCCGGTGTTGATGATGTGGGTCACGTGGAACATATCCGCGAGAATCTGCACACAGCAGCCCGCATTGACCTTGCCGATGCCGCTCTGCACCACCACCACATCGGTGTTTCCGATTTTGCCGCAGGAGAACTGCATTCCGGCGCGGGTCACATCCTCGCGCGCAGTCATCTGCTTCCGGAGCGTTGCGATCTCCACGTCCATAGCGCCGATAATTCCAATCTTCATAAAATTAAACCCTTTCTCATATGCTGCTGATGTGTCTTTTCAGCAGTGTACCCCGCGCGATCGGTGTTTGCAAACACAACAAAGGACCGGGGAGTTGCCCCGGTCCTTTGCTCCAATCGTAAGGCGGTTAGTCCGCTGCGATTTACTTTCCGAAATATCTGTCGTGCAGACCCTGGAATGCTCTGCCGTGTCTTGCCTCGTCACGAGCCATCTCATGGACGGTGTCGTGGATGGCATCCAGGTTGTGCTGCTTTGCTCTGGTAGCCAGATCGACCTTGCCGGCAGTAGCGCCGTTCTCAGCCTCAATCCGCATCTCCAGATTCTTCTTGGTGGAGTCAGTCAGAACCTCGCCGAGAAGCTCAGCGAACTTTGCAGCGTGCTCAGCCTCTTCGTGAGCAGCCTTCTCATAGTACAGACCGATCTCCGGATATCCCTCGCGGAATGCGACGCGGGACATAGCGAGATACATACCAACCTCAGAGCACTCGCCCTGGAAGTTTGCGCGAAGGTCTGCCTTGATGTCCTCCGGAGCATCCTTGGCAACGCCAACGATGTGCTCTGCTGCCCAGGTCATCTTCTCGTCAACCGGGACGAACTTGGACTTGGGAGCCTTGCAGGTAGGACACTTCCAATCCTCAGGAAGGTCTGCAAACTTGACACCCTCCTTCTCCTCATCATAGATGTGACCGCAAATTAAGCATCTGTATTTCATCGTAGCAATCTCCTTTCGTGTTAAAAATGTGTTGTTGTGTTGTTGGTGCTTCGATACTTATTCAGTTGTTTTCGTCGCCGCTGATTTGGTGCAGTCCGGGCAGAGTCCGTAGAAGTATGCGGAGTACCCTTGGATGCGTCCGGTAAAATGCTCGGCCGCTTCCTGTTTGATGGTCTCCACGTCTCCGCCGTCGATGTCGAGCACCTTCCCGCAGTTCACGCAGATGAAGTGGTTGTGGTCGCTGGTGTTGGGATCAAAATGAATGACGCCATCCCCAACTTCCACAGTCCGAATCATGCCGGTGTCCTTCAGAAGCATCAGGTTCCGATAGACGGTCCCGAGACTGATGTTCGGGCAGGTACTCTTGACACCGAGGTAAACAGCTTCTGCGGTTGGATGATCCGTTCTGTCCTTTATGTAATCCCAGATCGCCTGGCGCTGTCGGCTGAACTTCGTTGCCATGTGTCCTCCTCAATATCAGTAACGATTACTGTTATTATAATGGCACAACTGGGTCTGGCTGTCAACAGGAATTTCAAAATTTATTTTGCGCCGGGGGAGACAAATGGCGTTGTGCAGACTATATTTCTGCAAAAAGAGAAGAGAAAGCCCGGCCTGTCACCCGGTCCCGGACTATGGTATAATCTGTTGATTCATCGGACTTCGCGGACAGCGGGTCTAAACAGGGCCGCAGTGCGGCCAGGGAGGAACATGTCATTTAAGAAAAAACTGGTGATTGCCTTCTCCATTGTGATCGTCCTGCCGGTCATCCTGTTTCTTGTCGCCTTCTTTGTGGTCGGCAATATCGTGTTTTACCAGAGCGGGGACGGAACCATCACGAGCTATTCCGCCTTCTGGACGGATCAGACCACAGCCACCCAGAAGATGGATGCCCTTTACAGCGAGATCTCCGACAAGCTCGCCTCGGATCCCACTGCCCTCGAGGACACCTCCTACCTGGACAGCCTGAAGGGTGAGCTGGATGACCACTCCTTTCTGATTGTGAGAAAGGGGAACGCGCTCTACTATACGACCAACCAGAAGGAGGCTGACCAGATCTTCGACAAACTTCCGGAGTATGACGGCGTGACTGCCGACTCCGGTGAGGGATACTACATCGGCCATCTGGACTGTATCGTCAAGCAGCTGGACTTTTCGTTCTCGGACGGCGCCGAGGGTTCTTTGTTTATCGCAGCCAAGTTCATGACGCTGATCCCCCGGGGATTTTTGATCGGCATGCTGATCGCCCTCATCCTGGTCATGGCATTTACCGGGATCCTGCTTACCAACTGGATCCGCAGGAGCGTCTTAAAGCCTGTGGATGAGCTCAACAAGGCCATGAAGCAGATCCGGGACGGAAATCTCGAGTACATGCTGCCGGTGAACGAAAAGGGAGAGATCGGCGAGCTGTATCAGAACTACGAGGACATGCGGCTGCGGCTCAAGGAGTCCGCGGACGAGAAGCTCGAAAACGACAAGCATGACAGGGAGCTTGTCAGCAACATCGCCCACGACTTAAAGACTCCGATCACTTCGATCAAGGGGTATGCGGAAGGTCTCATCGACGGCGTTGCCAACACGCCGGAGAAGCAGGAGAAATACCTGCGCACGATCCTGAACAAGGCCAACGACATGAATCGGCTGATCAATGAGCTGACCCTGTACGCCAAGATCGATAACAACAAGATCCCCTACAACTTCCAGCGCATCAACGTGAAGGACTACTTCGGGGACTGCGTTGAGGAGATCGGCATGGACATGGAGTCCCGGGGCATTCAGCTCAACTACTTCAACCTGGTTTCCCCGGACACGCTCGTCATCGCCGATCCCGAGCAGTTGAAGCGTGTGATCAACAATATCATCAGCAACAGCGTCAAATACATGGACAAGCCCAAGGGGCGGATCGACATCCGCATCCTGGACGAGCAGGACTCCGTCCGTGTGGAGATCGAGGACAACGGCAAGGGCATTGCCCAGCGGGATCTTCCGAACATCTTTGACCGGTTTTACCGGACAGACTCCTCGCGCAACTCCGCCCAGGGCGGCAGCGGCATCGGCCTCTCGATCGTGAAGAAGATCATCGAGGACCACGGCGGCTATATCTGGGCCACCTCTCATGAGGGGGAGGGTACCTGCATGCACTTCGTGCTGCGCAAGTACCGGGAGATGGAGCCCAAGACCGGGCGCGCTGAGGAAACACAGGAATAATTTAAGAAAAGAGGAACCGTAACAATGAGAAAGATATTGATTGTGGAGGACGAGGAGTCCATTGCGGACCTGGAGAAGGATTATCTGGAGCTCTCGGGTTTTGCGGTGACCATCAAGACCCGGGGCGACAGCGGCCTCGAGGCGGCGCTGAATGAGGACTATGATCTGGTGGTGCTGGATCTGATGCTGCCCGGCATGGACGGCTTTGAAGTCTGCCGCAAGATCCGGGAGAAGAAGAACATCCCGATTCTGATGGTGTCCGCAAAGAAGGACGACATCGATAAGATCCGGGGCTTGGGCCTTGGCGCGGACGACTACATGACAAAGCCCTTCAGCCCGAGTGAACTGGTGGCCCGGGTCAAAGCGCACCTTGCGCGCTATGAGAGACTGGTGGGTGCCGGACAGAAGACCAACGACGTCATCGAGATCCGGGGCCTGAAGATCGATAAGA
>JBJEYC010000337.1:0-1685 GCA_051886435.1 Lachnospiraceae bacterium | reverse complement strand
CCAACATCCCCTCCCTCTCGATTGAGACGGTGATGATGGTGGGCATCCTCGCCGCCGTGGGCGTCCTGATCCAGCAGGGCACCGGGGTCTCGGCCATGATCGGCCAGGTGGCAGTGCTGTGCATGGTGGGAATTCGGATCCTGCCCTCTGCAAACCGGATCGCCAACGCCTTCAATGACATCTCCTACTACGAGCCCTCCCTTGCCGCCGTGGAGCAGGTCCTCTCCAAGACGGAGGCAGAAAAGGAGAAGCCAAAGGCAGCGCCTTCCAGGGAGGTGACCCGGGTCCCCTTCCTGCACGAGATTCGCTTTGAGCACCTGTCCTACCGCTATCCCGGCACGGACACCGATATCCTTGCGGGGGCGGATTTGGTGATTCCCAAGGGCGCCTCCATTGGCCTCATCGGTCCCTCCGGGGCCGGCAAGTCCACCACGGTGGACGTTCTTTTGGGGCTTCTTGTTCCCCAGGCGGGAAAGGTCACGGTGGACGGAGCCGACATTCGGGACAACCTCCCCGGCTGGTACGACCGCATCGGCTATGTCCCCCAGATGATCTACATGCTCGATGACACGATCCGGGCAAACGTCGCCTACGGCATTGCGCCGGAAAAGATCGACGACCAGAAGGTCTGGTATGCCCTTTCCCAGGCGCGGATCGATGGCTTTGTGCAAGATCTCCCCAATGGCCTTGACACCGGCATTGGCGAGCGGGGCGTGCGCATCTCCGGCGGCCAGCGGCAGCGCCTTGGCATTGCAAGGGCCCTGTACCACAACCCGGACGTTCTGATCTTTGATGAGGCAACCAGCGCCCTGGACTCCAACACCGAGAACGGCATCATGGAGGCCATCGATGACTTTAAGGGTAAGAAGACGATTGTCATCGTCGCCCACCGCCTGACCACGATCCGAAACTGCGATGCGGTCTACCGCGTGGAGGGCGGGGGCTTCCACCCTGTCTCCCGGGAGGAACTTGCTGTTCTTCTGAAAAAGGCCACCGCGGAGGAGGAGAAGGAAAAACAGGCAAAGAAGGCAAAGGATGAGGAGGGAGCACCGGCATGATCATTGTGAGAGTCTGCGGAGGTCTCGGAAACCAGATGCAGCAGTATGCGCTGTACCAGAAGCTCCGAACGCTCGGGAAAGACGCAAAGCTTGATGTCTCCTGGTTTTCGGATGAGGAGGCGATGGCACATGTCCTTGCTCCGAGAAAGCTCGAGCTCACCAGATTTGTGGATCTTCCGATGCAGGTGGCAGACGAAAAGGAGATCCGAAAGGTCCGGGGAAGTGATGGGGCCCTGGGATCCCTCCAGAGAAAGCTCCACCTTACGAAGATCTTCGAGGAGAGCCGCATGTACCACCCGGAGATCTTCTCGATGGAGAGCGGGTATCTCGAGGGCTATTTTGCCTGCAACAAGTACTATGCGGACATCCTGCCAAAGCTCCGGGAACTCTTCCGCTTTCCGGAAATTCAGGACCCCGCCCTGCGAAAGAAGAACGAAGCGCTTCTTGCAGACATGAAAAGCGGCAGGGAGTTTCCCGTCGCCCTCCACATCCGGCGGGGGGACTACCTGGACAAGGAGAACGCGGCGATTCTCACCGGGATCTGCACGAAGGCCTACTACGAGTCGGCCTGTGCCTATATGGAAGAAAAGGCGGGGGATGCGCTTCCCCTTCACTTTTATATTTTCT
>JBJEYC010000336.1:3077-7912 GCA_051886435.1 Lachnospiraceae bacterium | reverse complement strand
AATATATACAAAAAGCAAAACAAAAAAACAGCACCCTGACTATGAAAAGCAAAAGAATTGCAAAAAATCCGACAAGTTTACCGCAAGGTTTTTGTACAGGTAGACAGCAAAGGCCAAATTGCACGGAAAATCTGCGAAAGCCGGGGGAATTTCCGTTGTTTTCTGCAGAGACTTATATATAACAGGAAGGGAGAAAAAACAGAGGCGGGATTTGCCATCCTGATCGGACTGGGAAGATGCACAAGCTGGAGTTTTACCGAAAGTAAGGTACTTCGGAGCTTTTGCCGGGAATCAGGGTGTAAAGAAGAAAAAAATTCGGTTTCCGGTTTCGGGCGTACCGATGGTAGAATACAGATGTGCAGCAGGAAAGCACCTGCCGCACGGATCAAAATTAAATAGCGCAAAGAGCAAAACGACACTAAATATCACTGCGGCTGATGTCCGATGGCTGCGGCGGAGGAGTGTCGTTTTTTTGTGCGCTGCAGAAAAGGAGACAGCAATGCCAAAAACAAAATTTGAGAAGTTCATTTTTACCCTGCTCATGGTATTCTGCATGGTCTATCTGATGACCCTCTACAGCGAGTCCGCACAGGCAGGCGGACTGACCCTGGAGCGGTTCCCCGCGGCCCTTCGCGGGATGTGGGCGGAATATCTGTTTGTCTTTCTTCTTGTCTTCTTTGTGGTCAGCAGCGTTGCAATGCGTCTTGCGTTCTCGTTTGTGACCCCGGGGAAGGACAGCCCCATCCTGGTGACGCTCTCCATTCAGTGTATGAGTGTCTGCTGCGTCGTTCCGCTGGTGACCCTCTTTTCCGTCCTGTACCACAACGGCGCAGTCGCAGGCTGGTTTGTTCTCTGGATCACGACGGCGGCAAAGTGCTTTCCTGTGGCGCTCCTTCTGCAGATCTTCTTTGTCGGGCCCCTTGTGCGTGCCATCTTCCGCCTTCTGTTTCGGAAGGGGCGGGAAAAGGTCACAGCCTAATCGGACCGCTTCTTCAGCATGTCGTCTGTCAGCTTCCTGGCGGCGGCGCTGAAGGGACGCTGCCGGTCAAAGACCATGCAGATCTGGCGCTCGGGAACATCTTCCGGCAGGAAAATCCGGACGATCTCATGGCGCAATAGTGCCTCCTGCGCCATCGGCTCCGGGAGGAAGGCCAGACCCAGGCCGCACTTCACAAGCGGCAGGATCTGGTCCGCTGTAGCCACCTCTGTGTCCGGCGCAAACTCCTGATCATGAGCGAGAAACCACTCATGGTAGAACTGCCAGGTCATGGTCTGCCGGCTGAGGCTGATCATGGGATAGCCCATCAGCTCGTCCAGCGTCAGCACCTGTCCGCCCAGAGCAGAAAAGGTGCTGCCGCCTACGAGAACCTCCTGGAAAGGCGCAAGGGGCACCTCCTGCATAGGGGGCGTCACGCCGGTGGGGGTGGAGACCACGGCGAAGTCCACCTCGCCGTTTCTCACGGACCGGATTGCCTGGAGCGTGGAGTGGTTCTCCAGCTTCAGCCGGATTCCGGGATGCGCTTCGTGAAAGGATTTCAGGATCGGGAGCAGGTAGATATTCAGGGCCGTCTCACTGGCGCCAATGGAGATGCTCCCGTGCTCGAGACCGCTTGCCGCGTGCAGCGAGGCCTCTGCGGTCTGGATCTGGGAGACAGCGGATTCCACGTAGCGGTATAAAAGCTCCCCCTCCGGGGTCAGCCGCACACCGCGGTTGGTGCGGATGAACAGCGTGCTGTGCACCTGCTCCTCCAGGCAGTTCATGGCGCGGGTGACGTTGGGCTGTCCGCTGCCAAGGGCCCTTGCAGCCTTGGTGAAATTCCCGTATTTGGCGACGTAGTAGAAGATCTTGTAGTATTCGTAGTTGACGTCCATCGCGGTTTTGTCCTCTGAAATATCAAATACTTATGATGACCATATCAATAATGCGTTTTACGCATCCCAACAGCTTCAGTATAATGGGTTTCGCTGTCATGGCAAGCGGCAGGCGGCCGCACGCCCAAAAAGCTGCGCCAGCCTGGTAAAATCGTCAGAGGTCACTGAAACCGTCGGTGAAAATATAAAGAATGTAGAAAAATTCTGAACATATCCTAACCCGCCCGGATGACTTCCCATCCGCGCCTGTGCTATAATGCAAGCCGTCAAGCCGGGGCTGCCACAGTTTCCCCGGGAAAGGGGGCTGGTGATGCAAAAGTTCCGATTCCAGAGGGCAGGAGCGTTTCTTCTTACAGCGGCGCTTCTGTTTTCTCAGGATGCCCTTGCCGTGTCGGCAAAGGCAAAGACCGCCCCGGTTCCGCCCGGGGTCACGCTGACGAAAACGGGCCTGGTCACAGATCAGAAGACCCTGAGTCAGGCCATGAAACAGGCGGCTTCCGGCGGCAGTTCGTCTTCGTCCAAGACCAGCAAGGTCGATGAGACCGTTCTTCGGAGCCTCACCGTGCTGGATGCGGATGATCTCTACTACACGAGAACGGAGGGTCAGCTCCCCCTGGTGGTGACGGCTGACTCCGGTGCCGTGCGCTTTCACAACGTGAAGGTGGGCGATCCCCGTTCCATTGTGGAGGGAAAGCTCGGAGAGGCCTTCACCCTTGCCGCTTCTTCCGAGAAGGCAGGAGGCGTCGATTTCTACCAGGATGCGGAGAATACCGCATACCTGCTCTGGATCCAGTATGACGCGAACGATAACGTCCAGTCACTGGTCTTTCAGCGGGATCCTGCCCAACCGTGAGCTGGGTTGCACTTAATAGGAAATAAGTCCTGTTTTGTCGTACGGGCTGCAGAATCTGGCGGGTTTTTCGCTGGAAAGCGAATAGAATAGCGAATGGCGCGCGTTTGCGCCATTTCCGCAAGAAGGAAGGTAAACACATGAAGTCAATGGCAAGTGAACTGGTGGAGCGGCTGAACGTCGACACCGCCTTCACGATCCCGCTCTTCGGCGGCATTCCGGTCGCCGAGTCGGTGGTGATCACGTGGGTGGTGATGGCAATTCTGGTGCTCCTCGCAATCTGGCTCACCCACGGAATGACGGTGCAGAATCCGTCAAAGAAGCAGCTCGTCGTCGAGGCCTTCGTGTCCTTCGTCGACAACTTCACGGGGGAGATCCTTGGGCCTTACGGCAAGCAGTACAGTGAGTACCTTGGCACCGTCCTGATCTACATTGGTCTGGCAAACATCACCGGCCTTCTGGGCCTGAAGCCGCCGACCAAGGACCTGAACGTCACGATCGGCCTGGCTGTGATGAGCATTATCCTCATCGAGGCCGCCGGCATCCGTGCAAGAGGTCTCAAGGGCTGGGCACACAGCTTTGCGGAGCCCATCGCCATTGTGACCCCGATCAACATTCTGGAGATCTTCATTCGCCCGCTTTCGCTCTGCATGCGACTGTTCGGTAACGTCCTCGGCTCCTTCGTCATCATGGAGCTGATTGAGATGCTGATTCCGGTGGGCGTTCCGATCATCTTCTCGCTCTACTTCGATATCTTCGATGGCTTCATCCAGGCGTACGTCTTCGTGTTCCTGACCGGCCTGTTCATTCAGGAGGCTGTGGAGCCGGCGGCACCTTCGGAGAAGAAGGAAAAGAAGAAAAAGAAACAGAAGGCTCTGGCCGCATAAAAAACTTAAACTGCTTTCGATCAATCGGTCGTTAGACACAGATGCCTGAGAACAGGCACAGGAGGAAAAACTATGAGTTTAACAGCAATTGGCGCGGGAATCGCAGCACTTGCCTGCATCGGTGCAGGTATTGGTATCGGCATGGCAACTGCCCACGCAGTGGATGCCATCGCAAGACAGCCTGAGGCAGACAGCAAGATCATGAGAATCCTGCTCCTTGGATCCGCACTCGCAGAGGCAACCGCCATCTACGGCTTCGTTCTCGGTATTCTGATCATCTTCATGCTTTGATCTGGTACCGGGCAAGGGGAGCCTCGGGCTTTCCGGTAGAACGTGCGGAAAGGAAACGAAAAAATGTTACGGATTGATATCGACATTCTGTGGACCATCATCAACCTCCTGATCCTCTACGTCCTGATCAGGAAGTTCCTGTTCAAGCCGGTCCACAACATCCTGAACAAGCGGGATGAGGAGATCAAGGCGAAGTACGCCGATGCAGAGCGCACCCGTCAGGATGCCAATGCCCTGAAGGATCAGTACGAGAACTCCATCAAGGAGATCGAGGCAGATCGTCAGGACAAGCTCGCTGCGGCCAGAAAGGATGCCAGTGCGGAGTACGACCGCATCGTTGCCGATGCCAACGGCAAGTCCAACGAGATCGTCGCAGAGGCCAAGAAGAAGGCGCAGGCGGCAGCCGATCAGGAGAAGCACAAGGCCGAGGAGGAGATCTCCGACATGGTCAAGGACGCCGCTGCCAAGATCGCAGAGGCGCAGAGCGACGAGAAGCTCTACGATGACTTCTTGAAGCAGGTCAGCAAAGATCCGAAGCAGAACTGATCGTGCGCGTGGCCGGGAAGGTAAGATATGAGCGAAAAGTTAGACAATGGCGCCCTGAAGGCCGTGCTGCGCTGTGTGACGGAACCGTCACAGGATCAGCTGCAGGGATTCAGGGACTTTTTACAGAAGAAATATAAGGTTGCGGATGTTCTCATCGACGTCCGCATTGAGCCTGCTGTCCACGGTGGCTTCATCCTGGATGTGGGCTCGGATGAGTACGACTGGAGCACCAGAGGCCGGGAGCGGCAGTTTGAGAACCGCATCGATGCCGCAAGGCAGAAGGCAGCTGCAGAGCGCTCCGACAAGACCATCATGTCGATCCTTCGTTCCGCGGTGGATGACTTCAAGGTCATCGCGGAGAAGAACGAGGTTGGCTTTGTGGAGACCGC
>JBJEYC010000336.1:0-2977 GCA_051886435.1 Lachnospiraceae bacterium | reverse complement strand
CTGTCCCTGCTGCTCGGCAGATCCCCGGGACGTGAGGCATATCCCGGCGACGTCTTCTATCTCCATTCCAGACTTCTGGAGCGGAGCTCCCGGCTCTCCGATGAGCTCGGCGGCGGTTCCATTACTGCCCTTCCCATCATCGAGACCCAGGACGGCGATGTGTCTGCCTACATTCCGACCAACGTCATCTCCATCACCGACGGCCAGATCTTCCTGGAGTCCGACCTGTTCTTCGAGGGCCAGCGCCCTGCCGTGAACGTCGGTCTCTCGGTCTCCCGTGTCGGCGGTGCCGCCCAGACCAAGGCCATGAAGAAAGCCTCCGGCTCTCTTCGTATCGACCTGGCCCAGTACCGTGACATGCAGGTCTTCACCCAGTTCTCTTCCGATCTGGATGAGGCCACCACGAACCAGCTGCGCCAGGGCGCTGCGCTGATGGAGCTGCTCAAGCAGCCCCTGGAGCACCCGATGTCCATGGCGGATGAGGTCATTACCCTGGTTGCGGGCGAGGGCAAGAAGTTCATGAACCTGCCGGCCAAGGAAGTGAAGGATTACCAGGGCAAGCTCCTGGCCTTCTTTGCGGAGAAGCACCCGGAAGTGGCAAATGAGCTGGCGAAGACGGGACGCCTCGAGGATCCGGTGAAGGACGAAATCCTGAAGGACTGCGACGAGTTCGACAAGAGCTATCAGGCAGCAAAGCAGGAAGCCGCCGCACCGGCAGCACAGTAAAGAGAGGCGAAGATGTCCTCAACACGTGAGATCAAGGAGCGGATCGGGAGCATTCAGAACACCCTGAAGATCACGAATGCGATGTACCTGATCTCCTCCACAAAAATGAACAACGCCAAGGCATCGCTGGCGGCGACAGAGCCCTATTTCCTGGCTCTGGAGTCCATGTTCGCCCGCGTCCTGCGCCATCTTCCGCCGGAGTTCCATCATCCGTTCCTGGACAGCCGTCAGGATGTGAACACCACGAATGCGCGGCGCGCGGTGATCTGTGTGACCGCCGACAAGGGCCTTGCCGGTGCCTACAACCACAACGTCCTGAAGCTGACGATGGACCAGTTCCGGCCGGACACCAATGACCGTCTGTACGTCATCGGCGAGGTGGGACGTGCCTGGTTTGCCCACCGCGGGGTCAACGTGGACGAACAGTTCCACTACACGGCCCAGAAGCCGACGCTGGACAAGTCCCGTCAGATCGCTGCGATCATGCTGGATTTGTTCACCACCGGCAAGATCGATGAGGTGTACATCATCTACACCCGCATGAAGAACTCCATGGAGACGCAGACCGAGATCGTGCAGCTTTTGCCCCTCGTGCGTCTCAACAGCAAGATCTTCGCCCAGCCTGTCGGCTCGGCGCGGCAGGAGGAGTTCGCCATGTACCCGGACCCGGACACCCTGCTCGACAACATCGTTCCGGACTACCTGTCCGGCTACATCTACAGCGCCCTGGTGGAGTCCTACTGCTCGGAGCACAGCTCCCGCATGCAGGCCATGGATTCCGCAAACAAGGCTGGCCAGAAGCTCCTCTCCCAGCTGCAGATCGCGTACAACCGGGAGAGACAGGCGGCCATCACCCAGGAGATCACGGAGGTGGCTGCCGGCGCACGGGCAAGGAAAGAACAGCTCGAGCGCGCTGCAAAGGCTGCAAAGTCATAAGAAAGGAGCCTGAAGAATGCAGATCGGCAAGATCGTACAGGTCATGGGACCTGTGGTTGATGTGGAGTTCGCGGCCAAACCCCTCCCCATCATCAAAACTGCACTGCAGGTAGACAATCATGGAAACAAGTCCATCATGGAGGTGGCACAGCACATCGGTGACAACACCGTGCGCTGCATCATGCTATCCGCCAGTGAGGGACTGCAGAAGGATATGCCCGTCCTCTCCCTGGGAACCGGCATTGAGGTTCCTGTCGGCGAGCAGAACCTGGGACGTCTCTTCAATGTTCTGGGCGACACCATCGACGGCGGTCCGGAGATCAAGGACGGCGAGCGGTGGGAGATTCACAGAAAGCCCCCGAAGTTCACAGACCAGAGCCCGGTGCAGGAGATCCTGGAGACCGGTATCAAGGTCATCGATCTGGTCGCACCCTATGCGAAGGGCGGCAAGGTCGGACTCTTCGGCGGCGCTGGCGTCGGCAAGACCGTCCTGATTCAGGAGCTGATCCGCAACGTCTCCGCAGAGCACGGCGGATTCTCCATCTTCACCGGTGTCGGAGAGCGTTCCCGTGAGGGCAATGACCTCTGGAGTGAGATGAGCGCCTCCGGCGTCATCAAGAACACCGCCCTGGTCTTCGGACAGATGAATGAACCGCCGGGAGCCAGAATGCGTGTCGCAGAGACCGGTCTGACCATGGCCGAGTACTTCCGCGACGTGGAACACAAGGACGTGCTGCTGTTCATCGATAACATCTTCCGTTTCGTCCAGGCAGGTTCGGAGGTTTCCTCCCTGCTGGGCCGTATGCCCAGCGCCGTCGGCTATCAGCCGACCCTGGCAAACGAAATGGGCGAGCTCCAGGAGCGAATCGCTTCGACGAAGGAGGGCTCCGTCACTTCCGTGCAGGCTGTCTATGTGCCTGCCGATGACCTGACTGACCCGGCACCCGCCACCACGTTCGCCCATCTGGATGCCACCACGGTTCTTTCCAGAAAGATCGTGGAGGAAGGTATTTATCCCGCAGTCGATCCGCTCGCTTCTTCCTCCCGTATTCTGGAGGAGAGCGTTGTGGGCAAGGATCACTACGAGACTGCCCAGACGGTGCTGCAGATTCTCCAGAAGTACAAGGAGCTGCAGGACATCATCGCCATCCTTGGTATGGAGGAGCTCTCCGACGAGGATAAGCAGACCGTCTACCGCGCGAGAAAGATCCGGAACTTCATGTCCCAGCCCTTCCACGTGGCAGAGCAGTTCACCGGCATCCCGGGCACCTATGTCCCCGTCAAGGAGACAATCAAGGGCTTCCAGGCCATCATC
>JBJEYC010000335.1:0-1690 GCA_051886435.1 Lachnospiraceae bacterium | reverse complement strand
TACCGCTGTGATTCTGGTGCTTCTTGCCCTCACCTGCTTTGCCAGCATCCTGCTTGGCTCCCGGCGCGTCCCGTTCCACTTTCTGATCGACCTCATCACGGGTAAAGACCGGACATCGCTGGAGGCAGCCGTTCTGCTCCGCCGCGTTCCGCGGACCGTGTTCGGCCTTCTTGCCGGCGCGGCACTGGGCGTCTCCGGCGCACTGATGCAGGCCATCACCAAAAATCCGGTCGCGGACCCCAGCATTCTGGGCGTCAACACCGGTGCCTCCCTCTTTGTGGTCTGCGGCATTTCCTTTCTGCACATCACCACAGCCAGCCAGTACATCTGGCTGGCACTGGCAGGCGCGGGACTGACTGCCGTACTCGTCTACGGGATCGCCTCACTGGGCAATGGCGGTGCCACGCCGCTCAAGCTGGTTCTTGCCGGCTCTGCCGCCTCGGTGGCGCTGGGCTCCCTGGTCAGTACGGTGATGCTGCCAAACTCCAACGTGATGAACAGCTTTCGCTTCTGGCAGGTCGGCAGCATCGGCGGTGCCACCTGGGACAACATCATGCTGATGCTTCCGTTCCTTGCGGCAGGGCTTGTCCTTGCCTTTGTCATGGCGCCGTTTCTGAATACGCTTCTTCTCGGGGATGAGATGGCAGCAGGACTCGGTGTCAATCCCGGGCTCATCCGCGGGCTCAGCGCCCTTTCCGGCATCGTCCTTTGCGGGGCGACAACCGCGCTGGCAGGTCCGATCGGCTTTGTCGGGCTCATGGTGCCCCATGTCCTGCGCATGTGCCTTGGCTCCGATCTGCGCAGGCTGATTCCGCTCTCCGCGCTGACCGGCGCCGTACTGCTGCTCTTTTCTGATATCATCGGACGGCTCATCGGGTATCCCGGGGAGACCGAGGCGGGGATCGTCATGGCGATGATCGGGGCGCCGGTTTTCATCGCAATCGTGCGTAAAGTCAGGATAAGAAGCTTATGAGTGATATCACAGATAAGACCCTGCAGGGTACGCAGATCGGCAGGGAAACAACAGAACGCATCTTTCGCGGCTCAAAAAAACGGCGTGCAAGGTGGAAGCTTGTCTCTTTTATCCTTGCCCTTTCCGTCGTTGTGTTGTGCCTTCTGACGCTCACTGTGGGGAATACCTTTTATTCTCTTTCTGCGGTATTCCGCATCCTCACAGCAGGCGGCGGCACGGATGCCATGCGCTTTACCATCCTGACACTCCGCCTGCCCCGCATGATCTGCGGTCTTCTTGCCGGGCTCTCATTTGGCGTTGCCGGATACCTGTTTCAGACAATCCTTCGCAACCCGCTCGCCTCACCGGATATCATCGGCATCTCCAGCGCGACCTCCACGGCGGCAGTCTTCTGCCTTCTGATTCTGAATCTCCCGAATTCCGTGGTTTCCGCCATTGCCGTGCTGACAGGACTTTTGGTGACGCTCCTCATCTACCTGCTGAGCGTCACAAACGGTGCCTTTTCCCAGAGCCGGATGATCCTCATCGGCATTGGCATACAGGCCATCGCAAACGCCTTCACGAATTATCTGCTGAGCCGTGCTGCCGAATACGACACGGCCGCCACGCTCCAGTGGCTGAGCGGAAGTCTCAGCGGCAGCACGATGGAGAAAGTGCCGGTCTTTGCCGTCTGCAGCGGCGTGCTGTTCGTTATCACCGCGCTGCTCGGGCATCAGC
>JBJEYC010000334.1:6944-8025 GCA_051886435.1 Lachnospiraceae bacterium | reverse complement strand
CGGCGCTTCCAAAAGGTCAATGCGGCCACCGGCTATTCCCAGGGAAATGTCTTCGGACTGACCGCCACAAAGGCGGTCTATGAACTTGGCGGGGAATGGCTGACCAAGCTGAACGCCTACCTGCAGGGAAACCTCGACTTTGTCCGAAACTTCCTGAAGGAGCGCCTCCCGGACCTTCGCCTCGTGGAGCCGGAGGGCACGTACCTTCTGTTCATTGATTTTGGCGGACTGGTGGGAAGTTATGAAGAGCTGAAGGACCTGGTGCAGAATAAGGCGCACCTTTGGCTGGACGATGGCGTGATCTTTGGGAAGAAGACAGAACTCTTTGAACGATTCAACATTGCCTGCCCCAGATCGGTGCTGGAACAGGCCTTTACCCAGCTGGAACAGGCAATACAAGGAGAAAGGAAGTAATAAAAATGGATTTTCAGAGCACCAACAGGAAGGCCGGCGCATCGGCCGCTCAGACGGAGGACTGTTCCTCCTGTCTGACCACAAGCTGTACCAGAAACCACAGGTGGAATGTCAGTCCCGCCACCAAATGCCAGGGCATGGACCTGAGCATTCAGGACCAGTACCACGCCATCAGCTTCCCAATCTACCAGACGGCCACCTTCTCCAGAAGAAGGCTGGGCGAATCCACCGGCTTTGACTACACCCGTCAATCCAATCCGACCCGGCAGCAGCTCGAGAGCATTGTCGCCAATCTCGAAAACGGCTCCGATGCCCTGGCGTTTTCCAGCGGAATGGCCGCCATCACGGCCGTCTTTGACCTCTTTGGTCAGGGGGATCACTTCATCGTCGACGAGGACCTCTACGGCGGCTCGGTGCGCCTCTTCCATCAGCTCGAAGAGCATTACGGCATGGAATTCACCACAGTCGACATCAGTTCGGAGGACATCACGCCTTATATCAAGAAAAACACCAAAGCTGTCTACCTGGAGACGCCCACCAATCCGATGATGCACGTGACGGACCTTCGAAAGCTCTCCGCCATCACCCGGGCGCACAACCTGCTGCTTGTGGTGGACAACACCTTCCTCTCCCCCTACTTCCAGAATCCGCTGGATCTGGGCGCGGA
>JBJEYC010000334.1:0-6844 GCA_051886435.1 Lachnospiraceae bacterium | reverse complement strand
TCCCCCTATGTGACCCGGGTCATCTACCCCGGCCTTCCGGATCACCCGGGGTACCAGATCATGCAAAAGCAGGCAAGGGGTTTTGGCGCCATGCTCAGCTTTGAGGTGGTCTCCCCCGAATTTGCCCGCTCGATTCTGGAAAATGTCGAGCTGTTCTATTTTGCCGAGAGCCTCGGGGGTACGGAGACGCTCATCACCTACCCGATCACCCAGACCCACGCTGATGTGCCGAAGGAGCTGCTCGACAAGAACGGCATCACGGACCGGCTGCTGCGCCTGTCCGTCGGCATTGAGGGAAAGCAGGACCTGATCGATGAATTTGAGCGGGTGTTTGCCATCGCGGCGAAAGAGACGGGAGCAGCAAAAATCCGGAAGTGACAAAACCGATCGCTGCAACAAAAAAGATCAGTCTGACAAGCGTAATGCCTGTCAGACTGATCTTTTTTTCAGCAGTTTTTGGAAAACGCAAGGTCCAGAAGCTCGAGACGCCCCTCGCCTTCAAAGCAAAGATACAGGGCATATTCCCCGCAAAGATCCAGCGCTGTCTGTGCCCTGGTCCAGTCCGCGCTCTTCGCGATGTCCACCGCCGCATAGGCTGCGGCTTTTTCCGGCACCTGCCGCTCCGCTGTGATCACCTCGCCGCGGGGAACGGCATACACGAAAAGCTTCCCGCGGGCGTCTCCGCGAAAAGTTGGCTCCAGGATGGTCTGCCCGCCAAACGAGAGGTACTTGTACCCCACGGTCACGCCGCTGCGGATCCCGGTGACAAAGTGCTCTTTCCCTTCATGGGTGACAAACGGAATGTCATCATCCAGCACCGTGTTGGTGATGTGCGGCATGTGGCCATTTGTCAAAACGCAGCAGGCTGCTGCCGGGAGCGTTCCCTCTGCGGAAATCACACCGCCAAGCCCCATCGAAGTGCACTCTGCCTGTTCGATGGACCCGTCCTCCCGGATCGTCACCGGCTCTGCGCAGGCCTGTCTGGAAAAGGTCCCCCGGTGCGTGTGCCGGTGGTAAAAGATGTACCACTGCCCGTTCACGCACACGAGGCTCCCGTGGTTGTTGGCCGTCAGGTTGGTCCGGTCTGCGGCAGTCCGTCCGTTGAGGCCCACATCTCCGTTGGAGATGATCGCGCCGCCATATACAAAATCCCGGTCCGGTTTGCTGCTTATCGCGTAACAGAGCTCGTTGCTGTTCTCTGAGGAGTAGATGAAGTAGTACCTGCCGCGGATTTTCCGGATCGAGGACGCCTCGTAAAACGCGTGGCCATAAAAGGAGCTGTCCCTCGGCGTGTCAAACTGCCCCGGCACAATCCTGCGGCCGCCTCCCTTCACGGTGATCATGTCCTCCTCCAGCTCATAGGCATTGGCACCCATGAGCGGGTAGGCAAGGTCCCGGACCTCCTCCGGCTCCCTGTGAAACAGCATGCGGTACACCGGTGCGAGCTTTTCGTTCATCTTCGGATCTCCCGGCTCCAGGGCCCCTGCAAAGGAAGCGGAAGACGGCGCCTTTGGCAGGCTCTGCCCGGCATTGGTGGTTCCGCGCCCGTGACTGTGGGCAGCGGCGGCCACCAGGGAGAGAGACCAGCCGCAGTAGAGCCGCGGCGTTCCCTCATCGTTGAGAACGCCCGGGTCTCCCATCAGGTAATCATGGCAGACCGACCCGTCCGGGTTCTGCACCTGGCCGTAGTACGCATACCGGCCGTCCGGTGTGTCGCACACCGCCACGCCGATCCGGCTGTTGCCCTGGCTTCCGCCAAAGCAGTAGTACAGGTAATAGCGGCCGTCATTCCCCTGCATGACATCCGGCGCATACAGTTCCGTGTCATCTCCCGGCGTGTAGGTCGGATCCTGCTTCGGCGAATAGATCTCCCCGCTGCAGGTCCAGTGCTGCGGGTCCGAGAGCGGGGCGGACCAGCCCATGTAGTTGCCCTCCTCGCAGTACCGGCTCCCGCCTTCCCTGTCATGTGAGCCGAACAGATACAGCCTGTCGCCAAATACATGCGGTTCCCCGTCCGGAATATACACATCTGCCGGCAGAATCGGATTCCATCCTCTTGTCATGGTATCGCCTCCCAAAGCATCTGCTTTTTCCCGCATTATGGCAGATGCGCGGGGGTGATTCTTATACTTTTGTTGCGATTCTCGCATTTTTGTTGCAGAATGAAACTGCCGGCGCGGACAGTCGGCTGCAGATGTACACATGTTTCTGAATGGGAGGCGGTCTGTGGAACTTGCAAAATCACAGGAAGAGGATGCCCTCTTCGCAGAACACCCGGATGTCTTCTGGGAGGATGGGATCCGAATGGAAAAGCAGCTGTTCCGGCTTGCCTTTTCGGAAGAGGAGCCGGACATGCGCTCCCTGGAGCGGGCAGCACAGCGCGACGCCGATTTTCAGACGACCTTCACCGTGACTCCGGAGCTGCTGCGCATCTACATCGTCTCGGGGATGACCATGGTCGCCCAAGAGGCCGTCCGCCGCGGGGTCCCCGCCGAAACCGCCATGGAAATCCGGAGGCGGGCATTTGTTGCCATCTCGAAGACGAGCCAGAGCAGCAGCTGGCTTCCGATCTTCGAGGCACTGATCCGGGATATCCACAGGGCATACCGATCGTCCATTTCCGCCATCTCCGACCCGCTTGTCCGGAAGGCCTGCGCCTACATCTATCAGCACCGGCAGCATCCGATCACCGCATCCGATGTCGCCGCGTCCCTTGCGGTCAACCGGACCTGTCTTGCGCGGCGCTTCCGCTCCTGCCTGCACGAGAGCATCAGCGGCCGAATCCTGGAGGTCAAGATGCAGGAAGCCGAGGAGTGGATCCGGGAAGGGAAGTATCCCCTTCAGGACATCAGCACACACCTCGGCTTCTCCAGCTATGCATATTTTTCCAGACGGTTCTGCGCCTTCCACGGCGGTGTGACGCCGCGGGAGTTTGCCGCTGCTGCGCCTTCTTCCCGGCAGACAGACCGAATCTGAAGTTTCCGCACTTTGATACAGCAGCAAAAAAATGGTTTGGTCGGGATCTGAAAAAGGACCGCTGCAGACGGTCCTTTGCCTCTTCGGTGATGCTCAAATGTTCCCCTTCCCGGCGGAAATTGCCCAGAGATAGATGCTTGCCGTCGTCGCAAAGGGGGAATACGTCTCCTGCTTCTGCCTGAAAAAATCCCGGCTGATCTTCGGGACCTGATATACCATGCACATCCCCCGTCGTATTGCCAGATCCCGGTCGCTGATGACATTTGGTCTTTTCAGGACATGGATCTGGAGCATCTCGGCCGTCCACACCCCGACCCCCGGAAGCCTGGAGATTTCTCTCACAAATGCGGCGTCATCCAACCCGGTCAGAGAATCCACATCCGGCTCTCCCCTTGCCAGCTGCTCCGCAATGCTGCGGATGTACCACGCCCGCCGCAGCGTTGTGCCCGCTTTCTGCAGTGTTTCCGGTGAAAACCGGCAGATCTGTTCCGGCACAATGGGGGAAAACATCTCCTGAAACCGCGCCCACTCGGTCTCTGCCGCCTTTGCCGATATCTGCTGGAACAGGATAAAGAAGATCAGCCCGGAGAAGAGGTCCGGCAGGAGTTTTCTCTGCGGGCGCTCCATGGACGCCATCACGCGCCCCAGCACCGGATCCTTCTGTGACAGTTCAGAGATTTCCCGGTCTCCATAGGGAAACCAGGCGGCGCTCACGAGGCATGCTCCTTCTCGAGATGAAGCAGGTATCTCTTTGCCTCGATGCCAGCCGCATATCCGGTGAGACTCCCGTCTGCTCCGATGACGCGATGACACGGGATCAGAATCAGCACCGGATTGCAGTGGTTTGCCATCCCGACCGCACGGGAGGCTTTCCCGCTGCCGGCCATCGCAGCGAGTTCCCCGTATGTCCTCGTCTCCCCGTACGGGATCTGCTGCAGGCACTGCCACACGTTTTTCTGGAAATCCGTTCCCTCCGGGCTGACGGGAAGATCGAAGTTCTTTCTGGTCCCCGCAAAGTACTCGGTAAGTTCCGCCTCGCAATCCTGCACCAGCGCACCGGAAGCGTCCCCGGAAAGGATCCGGTCAGCCGGGATCTGGGAAGACGTCTCGCCCGCGTCCGCGCGCTCCCGCCCTGCCTGTTCCACACACAGAACCGCCTCCTGCGAGGCGATAATGCGCAGATCGCCGATCGGCGAATGCAGGACATCCCGGCTGATGTTCCTGGCAAAGATCTGGCGGTATCTGGCCGGTGTCATCCCCGTCTGCCGGCGGAAATGGTCGTAGAATTCCGACAGGTTCTCATACCCCGCCATCCCCGCCGCGTCCGAAATGCCGGTTCCATCCTGCAAAAGGCGCCGGGCGGCGGCGATTCTCACCTGCAGGAGATATTGCGACGGCGTGATGTCATACTGCTGCCGGAAGACCTCCGTGAGATGTTTCCGGCTCACTCCCATCTGCTTCATGTCTGCCGCCAGTTCCAGCCTGTCATGATACGTCCGGTCGATCAGTTCCTTCGTCCGCGCGCCGAGGTCCGCCGCAGGATCATACCCGATCAAATCCGGGCGGCAGCGCTTGCAGGGGCGAAATCCCGCTTTTTCCGCATCCTCTCTGGTCTGGAAAAACACGACATTTTCCCGCCGGGGCAGCTTCGATTTGCAGGAGGGTCTGCAGTAAATGCCGGTTGTCTTCACGCCATAGAAAAATGCTCCGTCATAGGCTGCGTCGCATTCCTTGACTGCCTTCCACATCTCATCATCACGCATGATTGCCATTACTCCGCCTTCCTGCCGGGAACACCGGACCAACTCGTCATCTTTCGCGGGGAAGTATAACATCCGCTTCCTCCCTTTTCTTCCAAAAAAGGCGGATTCCATTTCGAAATGCGGCGCCCTTTTGGCAGTCTCCCGCCCATCTGAAAAGGGCACCGGCAGCAGATCGTGTCCTGCTGTCGGTGTCCCTGCCCTGTCGATGTCTGAAATGGATTTCCTGCCACTGACCGGAGCTCCTATTTGGTCTGTGCAAAGAGCCAGTCTCTTACGGCCCCGATACGGTAGCCCCAGTTGAAAGAAAGCATGTGTTCGTCAACGCCGGTCGGGACATACCAGGGAAGAACCGTTCCCGTTTTGTAGGTGATGAAATTGTAGTCATACCCCTGGCTGTACATCCCGGTTACCGCATCCGTATTATCTGCCCTGGCATCCACATCTGTGAGTTCCCCGTAGGAGATGCCCTGGTTTTTCAGCATATCTTTGACTTCCTGCTGTCCCTCCGAGGCTTTTGCATCTCCGCCGGCTGCAAAATACGTGAACTTCGTGCCGGTAATGCCAGACAATGCATTAATATCCCACTGACCATCCACAATCAGGACAGCGGCGTAGAGATCCGGATGATTGGCGGCAAGGTACAGGGTGGTCATGGCACCCATTGACTGCCCGGTACCATAAACCCGATCCTCGTCCACACTGTATTCGGATTCCAGGTATTCGATCATCCTGCCGGTGGCTTCCACATAGTCGGTCATGCTGCTCTTTCCATCGTTGTCGTTTAATATCACTTCCGTGTAGTACGGTACAACAACAATGGCCGGATGTTTTTCCTGTTCCGCATCGGAAGCCCAGATCAGTCCTCCGAGATTGTAGGTCAGCGGGGTTGTCTCTCCGGAGCCGACAGAACTCTGATCCGCAATGAAAACGATCATCGGATATTTCTGATCTTCCGAATATCCGTCCGGGAGGAAAATATTGTAAGTGATGTCCAATCCCGAGACGTCATCCGAGTACTCCTGGACAGAGAACCGATCCAGGGATTCCTTCTTCGCCTCCTGAATGTCACTGCTGTTCCTTGCATTCAGGATGGCAAGCATCCAGGAAATCTGCGGCCATCCGATGATGATCAAAACCAGTAAGACGGCAAGAATCACCAGAAGAACCACTTTTTTCTTTCCGAACTTCTTATGCTGCTTCATTGCTTTTCCACCCCGCAGTTTTTCTCTGCCTTCTCAGACAACACACCGTATGGTTATTCTACAGCACCTCCGCAGAGCAAAGTAAGCAGCTTATCCTTCCTGGGATATGCTTTCCTCTCTACTTTGCATTGCCCTTTGTCACACGACCGCAATGCCCCTAAGGCACTGCAGGACGTTTTCCGGCGTGGGATCCATGCTGAAGGGCCACTCGATGAGGCGGACGCCATTCTCCTGACACAGCTGTTTTTTCCGCTCGTCCAGGCACCGGCGCTGCTCCAGCGCCTCCTCCCCGCCGAAGAAGGCGACCGGGCTGTAGTGCTGGATCCCCTGATATTCAATGGCGGTCCGAAGGGACGGGATGTAGAGATCCAGGCTCTGCCTGCCAAGCCAGGCCGGGCGGTGCTGATAAAGCGTATCCGGGTACAGTCCGCGCACAGCCTGAAAAAGGGAGAGCTCGTGCTTCCATTTCGGCCGGATCGTGCCCTCTGCGGTGAGCCTCGTGCGGATCCTCGTTCTCTCGAGCCGCCAGTCACAGGAAAGGCCGTCCTTTGTCTCGTACTGCTCCAGGTCTGTATACCACCACTGGAAAAGGGGCATGATGCGCAGGGTGAGATTCTGAAAAAGCTCCAGCTCGGAGGCCATATATCCGCATTCCAGGATGTGCCCGATGTTCCTCCTGACGTAAACGGTCTTTGCCGGATTGAAGTGAAAGGGGAGCTCCCCCTGGTACTTTGCGATGCGGTCCGGCAGATACGGGGACCGGAGCACCGTCCCCCGCTCGCGAAGGTGGCTCTGGTACCAGGGCAGCGGCATGTCATACAGGAGGTACCCGCCCGGCATCTCCTCCGTGGGATTTCCATAGACCAGATGGAACATGAGGAGGACATCGTCCATGTGCCGCTT
>JBJEYC010000333.1:0-1706 GCA_051886435.1 Lachnospiraceae bacterium | reverse complement strand
ATGCGGCGGTTCTGGGCCATTTTTTGGAACGGGTTTGCGCTGTTTGAGATCCCGCTCCTCGTGAGCTTTCTTCTGTCGGTCCTGGTGGCCCGGGCGATGGGCGCGATGAACGGGATGCTCCTTCGGGAGACGGCCTTCTCCTTCCTGCAGCTCTCTCTCCTGTTTGTCTGCTCTTATGCGCTGGGCCTTTTTGCGGTTATGCTGACCGGGCAACTGATCACTGCGATCCTGATGGCGGCGGTCCTGCTCTCGGCGGACTGGATCTTTTTCCGCATCGCGGACAGCTATGCGTCCTTGTTTTTCCGGACATATTACTACGGGGAGCGTCCAAAGATGCTGCTCTCGCCCCTCTACAACAGCGATTTCATCAACCGGCTGTACCCGATGGGCGCTGTCGAAAACGACGGGATGACAGAAAACCTTCTGCGGGAGCTTGTGTCTGCACTCAAAGTGCCGGACCTTGTCCTCCTCGGGGTGACGGCGGGGGCGCTGGTCCTTGCCGTTCTTCTCTACCGCATCCGCAGAGCCGAGGGCGCCGGCACGGCGGTTTTGTACGCACCGGCCAGGTTCCTGGTTCGGGTGGGCGCCGGAGCGGCCGCGGGACTCTATGCCGGGCAGCTGGTGTACAGCGCCTTCGGCTCCGTCAGCAGCCTCTCGGACCTGGTAATGATCTTTGCGATCCTCGCCGGGGCCGTGCTCGCTGCGGGAATCGCCGAGGTGATCTTTGCCTCAGATTTTCGGAAGTTCTTCCAGGGCACCTGGCAGATCGCCCTGGCGGGGGTACTGGCGGTGCTGGTGTTTGCGGTCTTTCGCTATGATCTCACAGGATATGACCGCCTGGTGCCCGCAAGGCAGAGCGTGAAGAGCTGTGCCCTCTATGTCTACAGCGAGAACTACCCGTCGGTGACAACCTCCGACGCAAGGCAGCTCGATTCGGAAGAGCAGGTACTGGAGACCATGTCGCTGGAGGACACCGAGGCCTTTGACCAGATGGCAAGGGATGCGATGGCGGCCAAGCGCGAGGATGCCTCTGGCAGCGGGGATGGGTACGAAGCAGTGATCCGCTACCGGCTCTGGAGCGGAAGAACCATCACCCGGAGCGTCCTGATCCCGAAGGGAGAGGACCCCGCAGTCATGGATGCCGTGGTGGGAAGCAAGGCCTACCGGAAGGTCCTGTTCCCGGACAACTGGGAGGCACAGGTGCCCGCCGACGCCCGCCTGGTCTCCTCCAACGGCGCAGAGGAGCGCTACGGAAACCGGAGCCTTGCGGAGGGCTTAGCCGAGAACTACCGGAAGGACCTTGCAAAATACACCTACTCCCTGGCATCCGGGTCGTATCCGATCCTCACCGTGGGTGCGACCGGGGAGGACGGAGATCTCGATGAGTCGTTCCCGATCTATGCGGAATACATCAACACCATCGCCTTTTTGAAGCAGAACGATCTGTACCTGGAGCCGATCACCGGAGAGGACGTCCGGGCGGCATCCGTGTCCTACAGCGGTGATAATGCCTACCAGAGCACGACCTACGATGACCCGGACAAGGTCCGGCAGATCACGGCGGCCGGGGTGCCGATGACACTCCTCGGGAGCTGGAAGGACTATGCCGACTACGACTTTTCCTATTCCGCAGACCTGTACCTGAAGAATGGCGCCGGAACCTGCTCCCTGTACTTTCTTCGGGACCGCGTGCCGGATTTTGTGAA
>JBJEYC010000332.1:0-8097 GCA_051886435.1 Lachnospiraceae bacterium | reverse complement strand
CAAAGTAGTCGAGGAGCTTCAGCGCCTTGTATAGTGATTTGACTTTTGGCTGGATTTCTTCATCCTCCGGCATCGTCATCCCTCCTCGGTGCCATCTTGTGCGGGTTTGTTTTCCGCTCAGCCGCGCGGCCGCACCGTCAGCACGCTGTACATCGGAAGGTCACCGGAATCCCTCCGCGTGCCGCTTTCGGTAAATGCATCGAAATAAGCGTTGTAGGCAGCTTCCGTAACCTCCTGGCCGTTAATCTCAAAGGTCGCCTGGCTGTCATCAAAGGGCGAATAGGTCCGCGTGCCCGCCGCGATCTCACCGCTCTCTGCGTTGGACACTGACTCCCGGTACACGCCAGTGCCTGCCAAATCGGTCGTCACCAGTGCATCCCCGCCGACGGTGTAGGAAAAGCTGTCCTCGTACTCGCTTGCAAGTTCGGTCACCGCGCCGTTTCGGACGGTGTAGAGGTAAACCATTCCATCCCAGCGGTCCTCGAGAAAGAGCTCCGGCACGCTGTCCCCATTGAGATAGTCAACCCAGTAGTAGAGCTGATCCGGATCCACATTTTGGGTGGAATCGGATGGCACGGGAATCTGGCAGGTGGCAAGCCAGTTGAGATAGAGCGATCTCCACCCGGTGTCGTCCGGAAGAAAAGCGAGCGGATCCTGCGCGTGCTCTGCGGCGTCAAACACCACCTGCGCAGCCGCCGTCTTTTTCTCTGCGGACTTCTTTTTGCTCTTTGCCTGTGCCGGCAGTGTCAGCAGCATCGATGCTGCCGAGATCGCAAGGACTGCACGGGCCGCCTGCTTCCAAACGCTTCTCATCTTTTCTCTCCTCCCTGTGGCCTCTGCCACCTGGTACACCTGATTTTAGCAACCTCTGGATGGTTTGACCAGTCATCTCTGCACGTCCAGTCAAAACATGGGCTGTCAAAAACCGGAGACACGGCTGTCGTGTCTCCGGTTTTGGCATCTTTGTTCTGCTTATTTTACCGGCGGAACTGCTTGAACTCCGCCTTCATGTGGTACATCTCCTGGTCGGCGCTGGCAATCAGTCTGCCCGGGTCATCGCTTCCATTCCACCTTGCGACCCCGGCGCTGAAGGAGATCTGCCCCTGAAGATTTCTTTCTTCGGAGAGCCTGCTGATCCCCTGCCGGACTGCCTCCAGGTAGTTCTCCACCGTCTCCAGGCTTCCCGCCGTCAGGGCAGCCGCAAACTCATCTCCGCCGTAGCGGCCGATCGATATGCCCTGCTGATTCTCTCCTGCCGCCTGCTGCAGGGCATCTGCCATGATTGTAAGCGCCGCATCGCCGTCCCGGTGTCCGTACTGGTCGTTGATGGTCTTGAAATCGTTGAGATCGAACATAATAAAGTACAGGTTTTCATCCTTTTTCAGCGACTCCATCCTGGTGACCAGCGTGTTGACAAAGCTGCGCCTGTTGGCAAGTCCTGTCAGGGGATCCGTGAAGATCAGCTGTTCCATGGCATTGATGAAGATGACGATGGAGAGGATCGACAGGACCGGACACATCACCGGGATGTTGGTGACAAAGTACTGGAATAGTGCGGCCGCAAACGGGAGGATCGGGAACAGCACGTAGGTGAGGTAGTCCTTCCGCTCCGCGTAATTCTCCATCCGGAAGGCATCCCGGAAGGCGCTGACGGTCGAGACGATGGCATAGCCAGAGCAGATGATGTGCGTCAGGAAAAAGACCGGTCCCCGGTGATACGTTCCTGCCGCATCCATGTAGAACAAAAAGCCGAGGGGAAAGTTGAGAACAATCAGCACGATATACGCATCGAGCGGAATCCGGATGCGTCTCTGGAGCTTTTGATCCTGCCGCATCCTCGTATTCCGGCTGCACGCGAAGTAGATAAAGTATTCACAGGTCATGCCGACACTGGAGGTAAAGTACACGCTGTCAAAGAGCATGACAAGGAGATTCCGGGCGGTATCCGGGCAATCCATAGCGATCCGCGCCAGGGCATCCGAGACAAAAAGCGCCGTCTGCCAAAGCAGGATCCTGCGGAAACTGCTCTGCCCCGGGATCCGATTGCTCAGAACCAGGCGGCAGAACAGCACCAGCATGATGACTGCTCCAAACAGGTTGATCTCGGTGTAAAGAGTATAAAACAGCAGCTGCAGATTCATTTGTACAGCAACTCCCTCCTTTTCCGGGTGTCCCTCCGGCATGCCGGAACTGTGACTTTCAAACGCTGCGCGCGTCGAACTGCCAATAAACATTCATTTCAATCATCGTCATATTTTCAGGCAGAATAAGTGTATGATAGCGATTTTCTGATGAAAAGACATGCCAAACACGCGGGGTCCAACAGCCGTTTTCTGCACTCTCTGCAGCGCCCCAATCCCCGCGAAACAAAAAAACTTCCGGGCATCCCGGCCCGGAAGTGCTGACACGTCCTGTTTTCAGACGAATTTCTCTTTCCCGATTTTTGCTGTGATCTTCTCCGCACGCCAGAAAGCAGCCCGGAAGAAAGATCACATCCCGAAGATGCGGCAGGCATTTCTTTTCCATCACCGCCTTCACGCCGCGGAAAAGCCCTGCCGCTGTTTGATGGCATCTTCAGCTGCCAGGCAATTTGACGTCCGTTTTTCTCTTTCCTGTTTTCCGCGCCTGCTCTCACGCACCGGTGCGAACAAGAAGCACGGCGGTTTCCATCGACTCTGTGTAGGGGAACATGTCTACCGGCACTGCCTTCTTCATCGTGTAGCCGCCATCGGTCAGGTAGGAGAGGTTGTCCGCCAGCGTCTCCGGGTTGCAGGAGACGTAGACAATCTTCTTCGGCGCCAGGATCAGGATCGCCTGCAGAAAGTCAAAGGAGGCTCCTGCCCGGGGCGGATCCATGAACAGGACATCCACCGGCTCCTTCTTCTCCGCCATATCAGTCATAAACCGCCCTGCGTCGTCCGCATAGACGGTCACGTTGTCCGCATGGTTGAGCTTTGCGTTCTCCTGCGCATCGGCTGCCGCATCCTCGTTGAGCTCGACGCTGATCACTTCCTTCGCCTTGTCCGAGGCGCAGATGCCGATCGTGCCGATGCCGCAGTAGGCATCGAGCACCCGCTCCTTTCCGGAGAGGCCCGCCATGTCGATGGCGATGTTGTACAGCTTCTCGGTCTGGATTGCGTTCACCTGGTAGAACGAGCGGGAGGAGAGGCGGAACGTCTTGCCAAGAAGCACATCCTCGATGTACCCCTTCCCGTACAGCACCTTCTCTCTTGTGCCCAGCACCATCGTGGTGTCCCGGTCGTTGATGTTCTGCACGATGGTCGTGATCTCAGGCTCCTTCTGCAGGAGCGCTTCCACGAAGTTCTTCCTGGAGGGGAAAACCGCACTCGCCGTCACGATCGTCACCATGATCTGTCCCGTCGCCCGGGCACAGCGCACCTGGATCGCCTTGACACTGCCGTATCCCGTCCGCTCGTCGTAGACCTTCATCTTGAAAGAAGGAAGGAGCGAGAACACGGACTGAACGATGCCGTCCGCCCGCCGATCCTGGATCAGGCAGGTCTTCACCGGGACGATCTCATGGGAGCGCTCCCGGTAGACGCCGCAGACCGGCTTCTTGTGGGAGTCGATGCCGCAGATACTGGTAACCTTGTTCCGGTAGCGTCCCGGATTCTTCATTCGAATGAAGGGCTCCACCGGGCCGTAGTCGCCGATGAGCTCCTGCACCAGGGTCTGCTTCTCCCGGATCTGATCGTCATAGGGTACGTCGATCATCGTGCAGCCGCCGCACTTTCCGGAATAGGGACATCTGGACTTTTTGGCGGGCGCCTTCGGCGGCTCCTGTTTGGATTTCCCCGCGGGCGCGGCTGTCTTTCCCGTGCCCTGCTTTTTGGCCTTTGCGCCCCCGCGATACGCAAAGGAAGCCGCAGATTCCTCTGCGGCTCTCCGGTTCTTTCTTCCTGCTGCTCTCTCAGGCTTTTCCGAAGGAAATTCCTCCGAGGCCCTTCTCTTCTTCTCCATTTCTCGACCCCTGTTCTCTCCTGCCGCCTGCCACCTCTTTCGGGCAGTAGTCGCGCTTTGGCAGCGCACAGAGCAGTTCCACGTCCTCTAAGCCGTCACAGATCTCGATGGCGGTTTCGATATCGTCCTCATGCACCCGCACGATGCAGCGCGCAAAGCGATTGCCGTGCAGGAAGCGGTGCAGGAGCTCGTTCTGCTCCTGTTTCACACAGTAGGAGATCCCGCACTTGATCAGTCCCGACTGCAGGGTCTGCAGAGCTCTCGCGGAGTAGACCCGGCACAGGTCGGTCTCCCGGTCGTAAAACTTACAGCGCGGAAACGATTGGGTCTCGTATTCAGAATTTTCGTCGTAGGAAACAGTGACCATGTGATCTCCCGTGCACAGCGGGAAGGGAGGTTTTGGCCTTTCCACATCCCGCAGCTTGATGTTTAGAAAAATTGTAAGAAATGCCCGGGACCGTGTCAATAGCAGCGTGCAGGTTTTCCACAATTCATCCACAAACTGTCCACAGAGTTATCCACAGCCTGTCAGGGTGCACCAAAAGATACCGAAATTCTCATATCGTGCTGTGAAGGTTCCTGAAAAATATTCTGCAGGGATTTTGGTTTTCCCGGCACCCTGCCGCCTCCCGACAGCCAAAAGGATGAGATTTTTTCTGCTGTTTCCGGTCTTTGGTGACCGCCTCAGTCAGTGTGATACTGCGCCCGCTGCAGCTCTTTTTCGGCCAGGATCTGCTCGAGCAGCCCCCTGGCAGAGAGCCGATAGGCGCCGCTTCCGTAGATGATCACCTGCTCGATTGCGTCGGAGGTGGCAACATAGACCCGGTGCTTCTGGGAAAGGGAGTGGGCGGTCTTTTCGATATAAAGATCCGCGGTCTCCGCCTCCTTTGTGTAGACGATGTCGATGCCGCCCACCCGGGTTACGCTGCCCCCGTTCCCCGGTACCCGGTAGGCGTCAAAGACGAGAATCACCTCATACCCGGAGCCTCCGGCGTAGTCGATCAGGATGTCAATGAGCCGGTCCCGCGCCGCCTTGATGTCGGTCTGTGCAAGATCCCGCAGCTCATTCCAGGCGTAGATGATGTTGTAGCCATCGACCAGAAGGTACTGGACAAGGGGCTGCGCCTTTTCACTCTTTTTTGCCTCGTACTTGGGATCCCCGGTGCCCTTTTCCCTGGGCCGTTCCATTTCCAGCTGATCGAGCCGTTCGTTCTCCGGGTGACGCAGCCGCTCCGGGATCTTCCCGTAGGTTCTCTCAAAGATGGAAATCAGCTCCTGCTCTGTCGCCGCGTGGGCTGCCTCCCGGGACGCAAAGTCCTGTCCCTTCCGGCTCCGGACCGCGGCGTGATCCGCTTCTTCGGGCGCCGCGGCGCCGTCATCCAGGACCTCTTCCTGTATCTCTTCTCCCGCGGTAAACGTGTAGTAGTCGTCCGTCAGGTACTTCGCATCCGGGTCCTCCTTTGGCGGCCGCCAGCCGGTATCCACCTGCATGTGACGCCGCACCGCGTACCAGGGAATCAGCGTTCCCGCGCCGTGGGAGCAGAACACCGAGGAGGACGGATTGAAGCGGTCCTCCTCCGGATCGTATCCGATCTCATCCAGCACCTGCCTGCTGTTGTGGCAGGGCTCATATCCCGCAAGGGACATGGTAAGCGTCCCCCGGCCTCCGGTGTAGCCGGAGACCTCGGTGGCATAGCTCCCAAGGCAGGAGGCCGGGACCCGGCCCTCCAGGATGGCTGTATCATCGGAAAACGCGGCCGGTGCGAGCTTTGCATGCATCCCTGCCAGGTCCGTCATGGCACGGCCAAGGTTCTCCCTGGGGAGTTCCAGGGTGACGTGCAGCACCGGTTCCAGAAGGATGTTCTCCGCCGACATCAGTCCCTGGCGCACCGCCCGGATGGCGGCCTTCCGGAAGTCCCCGCCCTCGGTGTGCTTTTTGCTCGCTTTGCCGCCAAGGAGCGTGATCTTCACGTCGGTGAGGTCCGATCCCGTCAGCACACCCTTGTGGGTCTTTCTCGCAAGACTCTCCAGGATCTCGTTCTGCCAGTTTCGGTCGAGGAGATTGGGAAGACAGCGGTTCTCGATGACAATGCCGCTTCCCGGCTCCCCCGGGGAGAGCACCACGTGAACCTCCGCGTAGTGGCGCAGGGGCTCAAAGTGCCCCACACCCTCCACCGGGCGGCGGATCGTCTCCTTGTAGACGATGCGGCCAGGGCCGAAGGCGGCCCGGATTCCGTAGCGCTCCTCCAAAAGGTGCTGCAGGATCTGGGTCTGGATCTGTCCCATGATCTGCACGAAGATCTCACCGGTCTTTTCATCCCGGGTCGCCCGAAGCATCGGCTCCTCCTCTTCAAGGCCCCGCAGGGCTGTGAGAAGGGTGAACGCGTCCACGCCGGGCTGCGGGATCACCGCCCGGGTCTCGATGGGAGAGAGAAGCTCCTCCCCGGCGCTCTGCTCAAAGCCAAGGCCGTCTCCGGCCCGGGCCTTCGTAAGGCCTGTCACACAGACGATCTCCCCGGCTGCTGCCTCGGTGACGTTTGTGTACTTCTCGCCGGAATAGAGCCGGATCCCAGAGATCTTCTCCCGGGTCACCGCCTTCTCCTCGTCCCCGCTATCGGTACTCCCCTCTGCTTCGTCCCGCTCCTCCAGGGCATCCCGCACACGCAGAACGCCCCCTGTCAGCTTCATCCAGACAAGGCGCGCAGCAGACGGTCCGGTTCCCTCCCGGGTCACCTTGTAGACGCGGGCGCCGAATGCATCGGGGTAGGCTGCCGGCTTTGTGTAGCGGAGAATCCCGGCAAGAAGGTCCGAGACACCATCGCCCTGCAGGGCCGCGCCAAAATACGTTGGAAAGAGCACCCGCTTTGCAACGAGCGCCTGCACATCTTCCTCCGTGACATGTCCGCCGGAAAGAAGGTGCTCCGTCAGCGGCTCATCAAGGACCGCGATCTGCTCCTCGTTTTCGGGGCCAAGCTGTGCCCCCGAGAAATCCACAAGGCCCTCTCCCAGATCCTTTTGGATGGCGGCAAAGACCCGGCGTTTTTTTGCCTCATCGGCTTCCCGCTCCCCGGTTGCAAGCTGATCCATCTTGTTGACAAAGACAAAGGTCGGGACTTTGTAGTGGGCAAGGAGCCGCCAGAGGACAGCGGCCTGGGGATCCGTGATGCCATTATCATTCACGTCCGCCGCCGAGAGCACCAGAACTGCCAGATCCAGCACCCTTAGCGCCCGCTCGGTCTCCGGAGAAAAGTCCGCATGGCCCGGGGTGTCCAGCAGGATAAAGGGGCGCTCTTCCAGGGAAAAGCGGGCGAGCTTGGAGAAGATCGTAATGCCGCGCTGCCGCTCCATGGCGTCGGTATCAAGAAAGGCATCCCGGTGGTCCACCCGGCCGATTTTGCGGATTGCGCCGGCCTCAAACAGAATGCGCTCTGACAGGGTCGTCTTACCGGCATCCACATGTGCCAGGATTCCGATTGTGGTTGGTGTTTGCATTGTTTTTTCCTTTTCCGGTGAGTATAATCACAAGCGTTGGAGCGCCCGGGGAAGTCCCCTGCCTGCGCTTCTGTTATCATAGCATATCCACCATCTTTGTTTCTCGATTGTGCTCATAAGGAGGAGACATGGAAGAATTCAGGCCCGTAAAAGAAGGTAAGGTACGCGAGATCTACGACATCGGCGACGCGCTGATCATGGTCGCCACAGACCGCATCTCCGCATTCGATGTGATCCTGAAGAACAAGGTGCAGTCCAAGGGCAAGGTTCTGACCCAGATGAGCCGCTTCTGGTTTGACTACACGAAGGACATCATCCCGAACCACATGCTGTCCACCGACACGGCGGACATGCCGGCCTTCTTCCGGACTCCCGAGTTTGCGGGACGCAGCATGCTCTGCAAAAAGCTGACCATGCTCCCCATCGAGTGCATCGTCCGCGGCTACATCACCGGTTCCGGCTGGGCATCCTATCAGAAGAACGGCACGGTCTGCGGCATCAAGCTCCCGGAGGGACTTCGCGAGTGCGACAAACTCCCTGAGCCCATCTACACCCCTTCCACAAAGGCGGAGATCGGCGACCACGATGAGAACATCTCCTTCGAGCGCTCCATCGAGGTGCTGG
>JBJEYC010000331.1:0-1726 GCA_051886435.1 Lachnospiraceae bacterium | reverse complement strand
CTGGAATGAAAGAGAAGGTGTTGGAAGGCAAGAAACACGGCATGGCGGTTCTGATTCTGTGGATTGCCGTGACGGCACTGGCGGTGATCCTGCTGATCATGGCCATTATGATGGGGAGCGCGGACGAGCCCTACCTGCCGCTCTTTCTGCCTGCTATGATCTGGATTATGGGCGGGTGGATCCTGCTCCCCGGATTGCGGATCCTGAAGCCCCAGGAAGCACTGGTTCTGACGCTGTTCGGCAAGTATATGGGAACCCTGAAGGGGGAGGGCTTTTACTATGTGAATCCCTTCTGCACGGCTGTGAACCCCGCAGCGGGGACAAGACTGGGCCAGAGTGCGGATGTGAATGACGCGGAAGGACGGGGAGGTGCTGCGAGAGAGAGTTCCTCAGAGAAGAATGGCTCCAAGAAGATCTCCCTCAAGGCAATGACGCTGAGCAACGCAAAGCAGAAGGTCAATGACGTTCTGGGAAATCCTGTGGTGATCTCCGTCGCCATCATCTGGCGGGTGCAGGACACTGCGAAGGCGGTGTTTGAGGTGGACAACTACAAGGAGTACCTTTCCCTTCAGGCGGATGCCGCGGTGCGTGACATCGTAAAGATCTATCCCTACGATGTGGCACCCGGAGTGGACACCACAGGAGATGGCAAGGCGGATGACGGAAGCCTTCGGGGCTCCACCACGGTGGTCGCGGAGCGGATCCGGGACATGATCCAGAAGAAGGTGGCCCCGGCGGGGCTTTCCATTGAGGAGGCACGGATTACCTACCTCGCCTATGCGCCGGAGATCGCCGCGGTCATGCTGCAGCGGCAGCAGGCTTCTGCGGTCATCGATGCGAGAAAGATGATTGTGGACGGCGCGGTCGGCATGGTGGAGATGGCGCTGGCCGCCCTGGAGAAGGACGGGGTGGTGACCCTGGACGAGGAGCGCAAGGCCGCAATGGTCTCCAACCTCCTGGTGGTGTTGTGCGGCAGCCACGACGCGCAGCCCATCGTGAATTCCGGAAGTCTGTATTAAAATAGACGAGAGAACCAACCAAGACATGTGATAAGGACGAAAAATGGCAAAGAAACAGGTGCCGCTTCGGCTCGATGAAAAGCTCTACAATGCGATTGCTGCCTGGGCAGAGGATGACTTTCGGTCCGTCAACGGACAGATCGAGTACCTTCTGACCGAGTGCGTCAGACAGCGTAAAAAGGACGGAAAGTATGTCTCTGAGCACCTGGATGAGCCGCCCCACCTGGATATTTCCTGAAAAAAGGCAGCAAAAAACCGGGCAGGCTTACCTGTCCGGCTGCGGCCAAAACCTATGTCTTCAGACCTTTCCAAGAAGAGCAAGACCCATGGCAAGGACCCAGATGTACATCAGGGTCTTCGGCAGCATCAGCGCGCCGACCATGGGCTTTTTCTTTGCCAGCACTGTGACGGGAAGATAGAAGGCAAAGCTCAGTGCGATGGCGATGCACATCTTCCAGAGCCCATACCCGTAGGTGTTGCCCGAGATGGCAAAGAGGGCGATGACCAGGATCCCGGTCACGAGGAAGGGGAGATTCCGGTACCAGGACCAGCGAATATCCCCATCCCCGGTGAGCCAGCGGTTCTGGGGGAAGAGACAGAGCACGATCCGGACAAGCGCGGTGATCCAGATCAGGGCCGGAATGACCGGGGAGATCACGATCTCGGGGAACAGGAGCCGCCAGATGTAGTAGAGCAGGATGTAGAAG
>JBJEYC010000330.1:0-1727 GCA_051886435.1 Lachnospiraceae bacterium | reverse complement strand
GCCAGCACCTCGATGTCGCAGCCGTTGCAGCTGGATCCGTCATAGTGCAGGATCCAGGGCGATTTTGAGATTTTCATAGTCTTTTCCTTTCCCCTAAAACATCTTCAGCAGTGTCAGAAGCAGGAGGTTTCCGCCAGCGAAGATCAGGGTTGTGGCCCAGCAGACGGAGAGCATTCTCTCCCACCTGACGCGGGGGAAGGTGTTATCAATCAGCGTCATCAGAAACATGACCAAACATCCCATCAGGATGCCCACAAGGAGCGAGAGGGGATTGCTCGAGACAAAGTAGAGCGCCACGTAGGAGAACATCAGGAAGTACTCGTACCACTCCGACAGCTCCACGATGCCCATCAGGCTTCCGGTGATATCGGTGGTGACGCCCTTGACCATCTCCTGGTGGGCGTGGTGGCTGGTGGACACGTCAAAGGGGGACTTGCGCAGCTCCACCACCAGGATCACGAGAAATCCCAGGAAGAACCCGGGCACGTGGACGATGGCGGGGGTCTTCTGGGCGATGATGTCCGTCACCATGAAGCTCCCGGAGGAGAGATAGAACCCGATGGCAATCATGAGGAGCATCGGTTCCGTACATGCCATCTGCAGAAGTTCACGCTGCGCGGACATATTGGAGTAGGGGGCGCTTGCGGAAAAGGCCGCCATGCACAGGAACATCTCCGAGAGGGTCAGTGAAAAGATCGACAGCAGGATGTCCTGTCCCGCATAGAGGATCCAGCCCGCCAGGATCACGAAGATCAGGTGCCCGGCGATCAGAAAGGTCTGCAGTCCGTTGATGATGTAGGCCTTCTTCTGCATGAACTTCGCGTAGTCAGCGAATGGCTGCAGAAGGGGCGGTCCCTGGCGCCGCTGCATTCTCGCGGAGAAGACCCGGTCGATGCCGGAGAGGAGCCCGCCCAGGAAGGGCCCCAGGATCACAAAGATAAATCCGAGTACGTACAGCATCAGATCGCACCTCCAATGATAATCAGCATCATCGTGACCAGAATGCCGGCTGAGATCAGAAGGCAGGGCTTCATGATCTTGAGCTCTCCGATGAGATCGGTCATGTACCAGTTGGCCATGTATACGCTCTGCGGGTCGCCGTAGGAGTTCATGAAGTGTCTATCATCTCCGGAGTTCACGCCCGACATGTAGGAGCGGGTATTCTGATCCGTGAGACCCACCCGCTTCTTGGAGGTGAGCACCGCGGAGATGGGCAGCAGCGCGATCAGGACAAACATCAGGATCATGATAATCATATCCGACTGTCCGATGACCGGCGGCACCTCCTCATGGAAGAGCTGGTTTAAAACCGGCTGAATGAGGCCGCTGGAGATCAGCGGGAAGAGGAAGCACATCGCAACCACAAGGCCTGCCAGCGGATAGATGGACTCCCACTCTCCCGTGTGGGTTGTGTCCTTTGTCGCCTGGGAGCCGTGGATCACGGCCAGGAGCTTGCCCAGCCACTTTGCCCAGTAAAAGGTGGTGCTGGCGGCGCCGAACACCAGGAACAGCACCAGCCACACAGAGGCGGAATCAATGTAAGAGCGAAGGGCTGCCCACTTGGCGACCAGCATGCCAAAGGGTGCCAGGAACATGCCGCAGATACCGATGATCATCACCATCGCAAGACGGGGAAGCTTGACCACCAGGCCGTGCATATCCTCGATGTTGCGGGAGCCGGTGACGTTCTCCACAGCACCCACACACAGGAACATCAGCGACTTGGA
>JBJEYC010000329.1:0-8155 GCA_051886435.1 Lachnospiraceae bacterium | reverse complement strand
AAGCCCTGGTGGCAGATCTGGATGATGGGTTTTGCCGCGCCGAAGAGAAAGCAGCTCACCGGAATCCCGATGTAGGCAAGAAGCCGCAGCGTCATCGAGAACTCGTAGCGCATTGTCTTTTTCTTCTGGTTGAATAAAAGCCGGTAGAACCGCTGGGGCATTGCCGAGAAGGGAGCCACAATAAGGCACCCCGCAAGGACAAGGACCGGTATGCACCCGCCGAAGAATCCGCCAAAGGTGTTCATGTTGAACGTGCGGCTTCCGGTACCGGGGGAATGGATAAACCCGATCCGCCCGTCCACGAAAAACAGGACGAACAGCAAAAGGGCAAGGCCCAGTGATGGCAGCAGAAGGCGCAGGTAGTACGGAAATACCGCGAGGGGCTGCTCATCCCGGTCAATCGCAAGGGGCGCCTCCCGGGACTTTAAATTCCGGGAGACGAGAAAGCAGACGATGGCGGACAAAAATACCACGAGAACCAAAGCCGCCGAGATCCCAAGGCCAATCCCCGCCCCGGCGTAGACATAGACCAGCTCCTGCTTTCGAAGAAGCAGGCCAATCCCCCTTGCTTTTTCTGCGGCAAAGGTGGTGACAAAGAGGGTGAGGATGAGCGTAGCGGCGGACAGAACAAGGAGCAGTCCCCGGACCACGCCGGAGAGCCCCACAGATAGCAAAAATCCAAGGGAAGGTCCCAATTGAGCCCCAATGACCAGGGCCGGGATCAGGGCCAGCATCGTCAGGTATCCGTACCGCTCTCCCATCGCAGAGGCAAGCGGCACACAAAAACCTCCGAAGGCCAGGGCCGGGATCAGGGACAGCAGAAGCGTCGCGAGCCTTGCCAGCCGGTAGAACAGCATCGCGTCTCCGATCTTGCCCCGTCGGATGCGCAGTGCCACCTGGCGGGATACGATGTTCGCCCCGGAAAAGATCAGGGCAGCAAGAAAAAGGAGGCAGAACGCAAGGGGCATGGAGGCGTAGTATACGCTCGCCGCGCCCTGCGTGCCTGCCACCGCAAAGACCGTGATGCTCACGGCAGCCGGAACCAGCAAAAAGAACGACAGATCACGATTTGCCATCCGGATTTTGGTTTTTCTCGGCACAGTTAAACCTCTCTGGTGATACCAAGGGATTGGAGGGCGGCTTCCTGCCGCGCCTCCATCACCCCCGCTTCCTCTTCTGTCATGTGGTCATACCCGCAAAGGTGGAGCGTGGAATGGGCAACGAGAAAGGCGAACTCCCGCTTTTCCGAGTGTCCGTACTCCGCCGCCTGGCTCCTGACCCGTTTTGTGTTGATGACGATATCCCCCAGCACCAGATTTCCCGTCTCCGGATCCAGACAGTCGGCCGGATCCTCCTCTACAAAGGAGAAGTCGGAAGGGGCCTCAAAAGTCAGATTTGGAAACGAGAGCACGTCGGTCTCCCGGTCGATGTCCCGAAACTGCCGGTTCATGTCCCGGATCGCCTCGTCGGTGACCAGCGTCAGCGAGACTTCCACATCGTAGGGGCAGTGTTCCCGCTCCAGGACTGCCGCGATGACCGCTTCTGCCGTCTCCCCGATGGGAAACGAAAACTTATCTTCGGATTCCACTTCGGTGATCAGTGTGACTTTGCTCATAATCCTCGTACGCCTTGACGATCTTCTGGACCAGGGGATGCCGCACGACGTCCTTTGCGTCCAGGGTACAGAAGGCAATGCCTTCGATGTGTTTGCGGGAGAGAACTCTTGTTGCCACGTCCAGACCCGAGACCGAGGACGGGGAGAGATCCTTCTGGGTCGCGTCTCCGGTGATGACCGCGTGAGAGCCGAAACCGAACCGCGTCAGAAACATCTTCATCTGCTCCGGCGTCGTGTTCTGGGCCTCGTCGAGAATGATGTAGGCGTTGTCCAGCGTCCGGCCCCGCATGTAGGCCAGAGGTGCCACCTCGATGAGCCCCTTCTCCTGGTTGGCGAGAAACTTCTCTGCCCCCATGATCTGGTACAGGGCGTCATAGAGGGGACGAAGATACGGGTCCACCTTACTCTGCAGATCCCCGGGCAGGAAGCCCAGCTTTTCGCCCGCCTCGATGGCGGGACGGGTCAGGATGATCCGCTCCACCTCCTTGTTCTGAAAGGCGGTGATGGCCATGGCCATTGCCAGGAAGGTCTTGCCGGTGCCGGCGGGGCCGTTGGCGAACACAATCAGGTTGTTGCGGATCGCGTCCACGTAGTTCTTCTGGCCCCGGGTCTTGGGCTTGACCGGCTTTCCCGAGACCGTGTGGCAGATGAGATCGCTGTCAATGGAGGAGAGGACGTTCTCCGACGCCTCCTCCTTCATCTCCAGTTCATAGTCCACCTGCTGGTCCCCGATGGGGGTGCCGTTTGCCACCAGCCCCGACAGGTCGTTCAGGATCGCGATGGCCTCCTCCACGGCTCCGGGGGCGCCGGCCACCTTGACCTTGCCGTCCCGAAGGACCAGGATCACATGCAGCGCCTTCTCGATCTTGCGGATGTTGGCATCCTGCCGGCCAAAAAGCTCCTGCAGGAGGCTCGCATCCGCCTCCCACTCCCGGGTGATATCATTTTCGGACAAGTTGATGCTTCCCCTTTCTTTCCTGACTCAGCGGTTCAGATAGGCGTCGATTTCCTTTGCCGCTTCCTTGCCGGCGCCCATGGCGAGGATGACGGTGGCTGCGCCGGTCACGGCATCGCCGCCGGCAAACACGCCGTCTCTTGTGGTCTCTTCGCTTCCCTCGCGCACGATGAGGCGCCCCCGCTTGTCTGCGTCAAGGCCCTTGGTGGTCCGATGCAGCAGCGGGTTCGGGCTCGTGCCGAGCGCCATGATGACCGCATCGCAGTCGGTGTGGAATTCAGAGCCCTCGATCGGAACGGGGGATCTTCTGCCGGAGGCATCCGGCTCGCCCAGCTCCATGCGGATGCAGTCGATGCCGTTCACCCAGCCATTCTCATCGGTGGTGATGCGCACGGGGTTCGTCAGAAGATTGAAGATGATGCCCTCCTGCTTTGCGTGACCGACTTCCTCTTTTCTCGCGGGAAGCTCCTCCTCGGATCTTCTGTACACGATGTGGGTCTCTGCACCAAGGCGAAGGGCGGTTCTTGCTGCGTCCATTGCGACGTTTCCGCCGCCGACCACGACGCACTTCTTGGGCCGCATGATGGGGGTTCTTGCGTTCTCCTCATCCCAGGCGCCCATGAGGTTGGACCGTGTCAGGAACTCGTTGGCAGAGAAGACACCGAGCGCCTGCTCGCCTTCGATTCCCATGAACCGGGGAAGACCTGCGCCGGAGCCGACGAAAATCGCGTCATATCCCTCCTTCTCGAGGAGCGCGTCGATGGTGACAGAGCGGCCGACCACCACGTCGGTCTGGATCTTCACGCCGAGCGCCTCGACGTTCTCGATCTCCTTTGCCACGACCTTCTCCTTGGGAAGACGGAACTCCGGGATGCCGTAGACAAGAACGCCGCCGGCCTTGTGCAGGGCCTCAAAGATCGTGACATCGTATCCCATCTTTGCAAGATCGCCGGCGCAGGTCAGACCTGCGGGGCCGGCACCGATCACTGCGACCTTCTTGCCGTTCTTCTTCTCCGGTGCGCTCTGGCGGATGCCAAGCTCCTTGGCCTTGTCCGCCACGTACCGCTCGAGCTTGCCGATGGAGACTGCCTCGCCCTTGATGCCGCGGATGCACTTTGCCTCGCACTGCTTCTCCTGGGGGCAGACACGGCCGCAGACGGCAGGAAGGCTCGAAGAGGCACTGATCACCTCATAGGCCTTCTTCACATCCCCGTTCTTGACCTCCTGAATGAAGGCCGGGATGTGGATGGACACCGGACATCCCTGCATGCAGAGGGGGTTCTTGCAGTTCAGGCATCTGGTTGCCTCTGCCTGTGCTTCCTCGTCGTTATATCCCAGGCAGACCTCATCAAAGTTGGTTGCCCGTACCTTCGGATCCTGTTCCCGCACGGGAACCTTTTTCATCATATCCACTGTGATAGCCATCGCTCCTGCTCCTTTTGTCCTTACTCAACCGCACACGCCGCAGTGACCCTCATGGGTCTCCCGCTCCTGTTCCTTCAGGAGGAGTCTGCCCTCCTCGGTCTTGTAGAGCCGAGAGCGCTGCATGGCCTGGTCGAAGTCGATCTTCCACGCGTCGAACTCGGGTCCGTCGACACAGGCGAATTTCACCTCGTCTCCCACGAGAAGACGACATGCGCCGCACATACCGGTGCCGTCCACCATGATCGTGTTCATGGAGGCGACAGTGGGGATGCCGAGCTTCTTGGTGAGCTGGGCGGCAAACTTCATCATGATCATGGGTCCGATCACGACGCAGTGGTCATAGCGCTTTCCCTCGTCCCAGAGCTGCTGCAGGGCGACGCAGACATTGCCGTGGATGCCGTAGGTGCCGTCATCGGTGGCAAAGTAGAGATTTGCGCAGACGGCCTTCATCTCATCCTCCAGGATCAGGATGTCCTTCGAGCGGGCGCCCTGGATGCAGTCCGCATCCACGCCGTGCTCGTGGAGCCACTTGAGCTGGTGATAGACAGGAGCCGTGCCGACACCGCCGGCGATGAAGAGGATGTGCATCTTTTTGAGCTCTTCGATGGGCCGGTCCACAAGGTCAGAGTAGTTTCCCAGAGGGCCAACCGCGTCAGCAAAGCGGTCGCCGACATTTAAGGTTGCCATGCGGTAGGTCTCGGCGCCGACCGTCTGGAAGACGATCGTGACGGTGCCCTTTTCAGGGTCATTGTCGCAGACGGTGAGCGGAATCCGTTCCCCCTGTTCGTCCGCGCGCACGATCAGGAACTGCCCCGGCAGTGCCCGGGCTGCGATTCTCGGAGCCACAAGGTCCATCAGATAGACCTTGGGTCCCAGCAACTCTTTCCTTGTGATCTCAAACATTTGCATTTTCCTTTCTCCTCAGGATTTCTAACTCCTTCATGTGCCGGCACTTTCCGTGTCACTATCCCCTGCGTCCTCTCTGGCGGCGTGCACTGTGTAGTGGAACGCCACCGGATCGGAGGAGAGACCGTAGTGGTTCACCGCGATCGCGGTGATGGTCCAGGTCCCGGGCCCCAGTGTGAGGGGCTCAGTGTAGAGCGTATCCTTTGTGGTGGGCTTGGAGCCGTCGGTCGTGTAGAAGATCGAACTGTCGCCCGTCACGGTCAGTTCCACCGTCAGATCCCCGTCGTAGCTGCCAGATGGCGTGGATGCCTCGGGAACGGATACCATGTATTCGCTGTACATCTCCTGCAGGTCCTGATCCCCGGATTGGGCCAGCATGTCATTTATTTTAGCATACTCCTGCGTATCCTGATAGACTCGGATGATCGTACCATACGCCTGCTGTATCTGTTCTTCGGAAGAAGACGAAGAGGCTATGATGAGCTTGCACAGGGAGATGGCCTCCTCATAGTGGCCGCCCTGTTCGAGGTAAGAGGCGCGCAGCAGCATCAGATCGGGATTGCCGGTGTCGGCGCTCTGCAGGGCTTCCTGCAGGATGTCCGCCGCCCCGTCAAAATCTCCCTGGGATGCTGCCTCTTCGGCCCTTGCCGTCACGTAGGAGGGGGAGCTGTGCAGGTACCTTGTGATGCCGAAGTAGAGCGCTGCGGTCACGGCGATTCCGGAAAGAAACAAAAGGAACCCGAACCGCATTCTCCTGGTACGCGTCTCGTCACGGCGTCTTGTCTCCTGCTCCTCTTTGGACTGGTCCTTAACCTCCTCCGTGATGCTCTGCATCACGTCCTGTATCTTCTCCTCCACCTTTGACTCGTAGACAGGGACGATCCGGATCTCCGCAAAGCAGTACTTGCAGAATAAAGATCCGTCCGGGATCTCCCTGCCGCACTTGGGACATTTCATATTGGTCTGCACCTGTTGATTGGCCGGCCCCTCACAGGTAGTTGTCGACGTAATCCTGGAATTCTGCCTTGGTCATCAGAATCTTCCGGGATTTGGTGCTCTCCGATTCGGAGACCACCCCCGCGTCGCACAGCTGGTCCATGATACGGGCCGCCTTGTTGAAGCCGATCCGGAACCTGCGCTGCAGCAGGCCGATCGAAGCGTTGTTTTTCTCAATGATGAAGAACCCGGCATCCACGAAGAGATCCTCCACACCGGAGTCACTCTCCTTGCCCTGGGCTGCGCCGTTATCACCGCCGGAGGAGGAGCCGCTGTTTGCCAGGCTCTCAATCTTCTTCTCCAGCTCCTCGGTGCTCTCCTGGGCCGGGTCATGCATCTTCAGAAAGTTTACCACAGAATTCACCTCGTCGTCGGTGACGAAGGCGCCCTGAATGCGGACCGGCTTGGAGAGGCCGTAGGGGAAGAACAGCATATCGCCCTTGCCCAGGAGTTTTTCCGCACCGTTCATGTCGAGGATGGTGCGGGAATCCACGCCGCTGGTCACTGCGAAGGCGATACGGCTGGGCATGTTTGCCTTGATCAGACCCGTGATGACATCCACCGAGGGACGCTGCGTGGCGATGACAAGATGCATGCCCGCAGCACGGGCGAGCTGGGCCAGACGGCAGATCGCAGTCTCGACCTCGCTCTTTGCCACCATCATCAGATCTGCCAGCTCGTCCACGATGATGACGATGCTGGGCATGAAGGCAAGGGAGGTGTCCCCCTCCAGCTCCCGGGACTTCACCAGGGCGTTGTATCCCTTGATATCCCGGACCTGATTCTCTGCGAATTTCTTGAAGCGGGACTCCATCTCCGCGACGCACCAGTTGAGGGTGGCCGCAGCCTTCTGGGAGTCGGTCACCACAGGAAGCATCAGATGGGGGATGCCGTTGTAGACGGACAGCTCCACCACCTTGGGGTCGATCATGATCAGCTTCACCTCCGAGGGCGAAGCATGGTAAAGAATCGACATGATCATCGTGTTGATGCACACGGACTTACCGGAACCGGTGGCACCGGCGATGAGAACGTGGGGCATCTTGGCGATGTCGGTCACGACGATCTTGCCCGAGAGGTCCTTTCCGACACCGAAGGCGGTCTTGCTCTTGGCAGTGTGGAATTCCTTTGAATCCAGCACGTCCCGGAGCGAGACGGTCTCCCGGATCACATTGGGAACCTCCACGCCGACTGCGCTCTTTCCGGGAATCGGGGCCTCGATGCGGATGTCGGTGGCGGCCAGGGCGAGCTTGATGTCGTCCTGCAGCGCCAGGATCTTGGAGACCTTGACACCCATCTCCGGCTGCATCTCGTAGCGGGTGACAGCCGGCCCCTGGCTGATCTCTGTGATGTGGACCCGGACACCGAAGGTCTCCAGCGTCGACTGGAGCTTGGCCGCGGTTTCCCGAAGCTCCTGCTCCGAGGCGGCGGCATCGATTTTGGTGCCGGGCCGCAGAAGATCGATCGGCGGCGCCACGTACGGGCGGGGCTTTGCGGAGGGAGCCGGTGCAGCCTCTTCCTGTGGAATCGGGGCCACCTTCCGCTCCTGCGCCTGCTGCTCCTGGGTCTCGAGGATCTTTTCGGCCTGTCTTGCCTTCTCCTCCTCGGCCTTTGCCTCTTCGACGATCTCCTGTTTTCCGGAGAGCGTTCCCTCCTTGCGAACCAGGATGTCGGAGGCATCCGAGGCGGCTTCGCTCGTCACAAAATCCCGGGCAGCCCGGGAACGGAAGGCAGGGCGTCCGGCAGGTGCTGCCGGCGCTTCCTGAGGCTCCTGCGCAGGCTTTTGCACTGGCAGATCGTCCACATGGTAGATCTCGGTGGGGGCAGATGGCTCTTCCTTCGCTTCCATGGAGGCAGCAGAAACGGGCGCCTCCTCCTGCGTTTTTGTTTCGTTTGCCTCTTCGGGTGTTTCTTCCTCTGCATCCGGTTCCGGAGCGGTTTCTGCTTCCTTGCTGGGAGCAGGCGCTTCCTGCAAAGTCTCGTTTTCCGGAGCAGCTTCTTCCTGATAGGTCTCCTCCTCCGGCAGGGGCTCCTCTTTCTGGGAAGGCGCCTCCTCTTGCTCTGGCGTCTCCCGGTGAATCGGGATGTCGGAAAGAGGCGGCACTTCTTCGGCCGCCGGGGCCGCCGGAGCGGGCGCTTCTTCCTGCACAGAGGCTGCAGGGGCCGGGGCCGCCTTTACCGGTGTAGGTGTCGGTGCCGGTGCCTCCTTTTCGTCCTCCTCCGGTACCCACTCATCGTCATCGAAGGTGAGCACACCA
>JBJEYC010000328.1:0-1734 GCA_051886435.1 Lachnospiraceae bacterium | reverse complement strand
ACGGGAGACAGATATAGTTCTCATCCTCCGTTCGAGGTGGAAACATAAGAACCAGTGCCGTGATATCTCCGGTGCTCGAAAGATCGAGTCCTCCGTAGCACTCCCGGCCTCTCAGAGAATCCATGTCAATCGGCTGATTGCCCTGATCAAAGACCTGCTCCGGAATGAAAGCCGTCGTACTGGATACCCACATGTTTAGACGGAGCTGCTTGAACACAGCTTCCTCGGCAGGGTTTTCCAGCGCCTCGTGGTAGTGCTCCCGGACACGGTCGATATCGATTGTCTGTCCGAGGCTCGGATTTGCTTTGTACCAGTTCTTCTCATCGTGCCAGTCTTCTCCTTCTTCCAGTCCATAGACGACCGGATAGAACGTATGATCCACACGCTGTCCAGAAAGAATGTCCTTGGCCTTCTGGTGCAGCTCGTAGCAAATCGAATTCTTATCCGTCCCTGCTGTGGTGATAAGGAAGAACAATGGCTGCTCTCTGGCATCGCCAGACCCTTGCGTCAAAACGTCATACAGCTTCCGAGTCGGCTGTGCGTGGACCTCATCGAAGACCAGACCGGAAACATTCAAGCCGTGCTTGGTGCCGACCTCTGCGGACAGCACCTGATAAAACCCGGCATTGCTGTAATTCACGATCCGCTTGGTCGCTGCCATGATCTTGGAGCGTTTCAGAAGCGCCGGGGTCATGGAAACCATCTGGTGGGCAACGTCAAAAACTATGGAAGCCTGCTGCCTGTCTGCAGCTGCACCATAGACCTCAGCGGACGGCTCGTTGTCCGCGTACAGAAGATACAGAGCGACGGCAGCCGCAAGCTCCGACTTTCCATTCTTTTTTCCGATCTCGATGTAAGCTGTCCGGAACTGCCGTTTGTCATCGGGCTTTACAATTCCGAAGAGATCCCGAATAATCTGCTCCTGCCAAGGCAGAAGCCAGAACCGCTTCCCGGCCCATTTGCCTTTCGTGTGCCGGAGCATTTCGATGAACTTCACTGCCCGATCTGCTTTAGCCGGATCATAATGTGATGTCGGCAGCATGAACTTGGTCGGTTGATAGTCCGTGAGCTTCGGCATGTCCTCGGGACGTTCCTCCATTACGGATCACCTCCCAGAAGCTCCTCCATCTCATCGCCCGGTTTCTTTTCACCTGCATCCGCGATCAGCCTCGACCGGGATGCCGGAGTCAGGCCGAACTCCGTGGCAAATTTTCCCATCTGCTTCATGTAAGTCTGCGCGATTGAGACCTGCGGAACCTGCTGCCAGTAGCCGGAGGGTGTCCGCACGATAGATCCGTGCTGGCTGATGAACTCCTCGGCTTCCTTCCATCTCGCATAGGACTGGCAATATCCCGCAAAGGCCGCCATATCCACCTCGGTGAGAATACCGAGAGCTTCCATCTTCTTGGCAAGCCTATGCCATTCCTTCCTCGCATCTTTGTCTAGCCATTTCGGACAGGCGGGTGCTTTCCGTTCTGGCTTTGGCTCGTTCTCATTCAGTTTTCTTTTTCCCGGGTTTCCTTCCAGCTCCTTGATAGCAGTCGGAGTCGGCTTTCTTCCTCTAGTCGCCATGGGGAACACCTCCTTTCCGTAAAAATCTGTATTAAAAAAGGACCGCCGAAGCGATCCAGACCATGTGGTTTGTATACGAGAGAAAGAGCCTTGCGGCTCCCTCCCGGCGCTTTCTTATCTAAAGTTGTTCATGATGGCAAGAACCGCAAGCTGTGCGTTCTC
>JBJEYC010000327.1:0-1736 GCA_051886435.1 Lachnospiraceae bacterium | reverse complement strand
GTTGGGAACGCAGCTCACAGAGGATCCTGTCCGATGTCTTCCCCACCGCCTCGCACCGTCCGGCGGCTCTCTTTGGAGGTTCACACCTCAGCCTGTTCTGCTCACAGCCTTTTCACTTACGTTTTATTCTTCTTTATTCTTTTTTTAGATTTCGTTTTGAAATTGCTTATAAATTAGCACCCGGTCCCGGGGGTGTCAAGCTTTACCATGGTAACGCGATAGTAGAATCTATTTCCCGATCCGGCATATCTTTTGTGCATATTTTAATATACGAATTGAATATAGATCAGTGAAAGCACACGTCGCATCTGGCTTTTTGGCAAACTGGCTATATCAAAAACTTTATTTCTGGACCTATAAGACGTACCACATTGGGTCTATCCTTTGTGCAATCCCACCGGTGGGAAGCAGCAGCTCGATCAGAATAGCAGAAAGAAGGCTCATCATGACATATCAAGACCGCACCAACAGGCGAGACGGCAGCGAATCCCTTCGGGATCTTGCCATTACCGCCATCTTCATCGCACTGACCTATGTCTTTACCTGGCTGATCAATATCCGGCTCCCGCTTCCCGGCTCCGGCGGACTGATTCACCTCGGGAATGTACCGCTGTTTCTTGCCGCTCTCCTCTTTGGCAAAAAGACCGGCGCCCTCGCGGGCGGTATCGGCATGGGGCTCTTTGACCTGACCAGCGGCTGGACAGCCTGGGCGCCGTTTACCTTCGTCATCGTCGGCCTCATGGGATATGTTGTCGGACTCTTTGCCGAAAAACACCCGATCCGGAACGACACCGCAAATGTGGTCACCGCGATCCTGGCAGCTCTTCTCATCAAGGTAGGCGGCTACTACCTGGCAGAAGTGATTCTGACCGGAAATTTCCTCTCCCCCATCGGATCGATCCCCGGTAACATCCTGCAGATCGCCTTTGCCGCAGCCATCACTCTGGCAGTTTACCCGGCATGCCGGCGCGCCGCCGCACACATCTTCCCGGCAGTGAGGAGGACAGCATGAACGAAAGACTTCCCCTCAGCGCTGACTGCTCTGTCATGACTCCCGGCCCCACCCAGGTGGCAGAAAACGTCCGGGCCGCACTCTCCCTTCCCTGCACCAATCCGGATCTGGATCCTGCGTTCTATACCTTCACCCGGGGCATCTGCAGCGACCTGGAACAGTTCTTCCACGCAACAGACCAGGAGGCCCTCATTCTCTCCGGCGAGGGAATCCTCGGCCTCGAGGCCGCCTTTGCGAGCCTGACCGAGCCCGGGGACCGGGTGCTTGTCCTCGACAACGGCGTCTACGGACGGGGCAACGCAGACTTTGTGAAGCTCTATGGCGGAACCCCGGTGCTGTACTCTGCTGATCCCCATGTTCCCCTTGACCCTGCTGCACTTGCCGCCTTTCTGGAGCGTGACCACGACTTTGCCTATGCGAGCCTTGTCCACTGCGACACGCCCTCCGGAATTTTAAACGGCATCGAAACGCTCCTTCCCCTCCTGCACCGGTACGGGATTCTGACCGTGGTGGATGCGGTCTCCTCAGCTTTCGGTATGCCCATCGATCTTCGCACTGCACCGGCCGACGTGCTGTGTCTTGGCTCCCAGAAAGCCCTCTCGGCGCCCCCGGGACTCTCCATGCTCCTTGTCGGCTCTGCCGCCTGGGACAAGATGGCCCGCCGCAAGACGCCCATCGCCTCGTTCTACGCCAATCTTCCCGCCATGCGGGACTATTTCAAAAA
>JBJEYC010000326.1:0-1740 GCA_051886435.1 Lachnospiraceae bacterium | reverse complement strand
AGTAGAGCTTGTCATCCACCGTGTAGTAAGCCGCGATGTTGGGCTCGAGCTGGGAAATGTCATAGCCGTCCTTGTCGATCAGATCCTGCATCGGAACGACCCAGCCGGAGTCGATCATGAAGCGGGTACCGATCTCATAGATCTGGACCAGGTCTGCGCCCATGTTTCCGATCTGTGCGCTCTTGAGCTTATTCAGGGTGTCATCGTACTCGCCCTGATACTCGGCGTCGACATATACGCCGTCCGTGTTCTCTTTGTTGTACTTGTCTACCAGGTAGTTCAGGGCATCGCCGTTGACGCCGCCCATGGAGTGCCAGAAGGTGATGGTCACTTTGTCCGAGGAGTCTGCTGCCGCTTCCGTGGTGGCCGTGGTGTCCGAGCTGGACGCGGTGTCCGTGCTGGAAGCGGTGTCTGCTGCCGCCTCTGTTGCGGCAGTGGTTGCTGCCGTCTCAGAGGTGGTGGCGGTGCTGCCAGAGCCGCAGGCGCAGAGCGCCATGGCAGTGGCAAGCACGCCTGCTGTCGTCATCAAGAACTTTCTTTTCATGCACTTTCCCTTTCTGCCGCGATCTGCGGCATGACGTTATGTTCAATGCACGGGATCGATACCTCATACAGATCGGTTCCCGGCACCGTACAACCTCTGTTATCCCTTCACTGCGCCGCTGAACATGCCGCGGATCAGCTGTTTCTGCCCGATGATGAAGATGGAGATGGAAGGCAGGATGATCAGCACAACGCCTGCGATCATCATCGTGATGGACTGGGAGTCCACGCTGTTGAGCATACTGATTCCGATCTGGACCGTGCGCATGCTCTCATCCCCGGTAACCAGCAGGGGCCACATGTACATGTTCCAGGCGTTGATGAAGGTGTAGACCGCCATCGCACCGATCGCCGTCTTGGTCAGCGGGATCAGGATGGTAAAGATGAACCGAATGTTCGGGCAGCCGTCGATCTTCGCCGCCTCGTAGAGTGAGATCGGGAAGGACTTGTAGAACTGCCGGAACAGGAAGATTCCCATTGCGGAGGTCAGGTAGGGGACAATCAGCACCCGGTAGGTATTCAGCCATCCCCAGCTGCCCACAGTCAGATAGTTACTGATGATCGTTGCCTCGCCGGGCACCATCATGGTGGCCATGACCAGCATGAACAGCGCGTCCTTTCCCTTGAAATTCAGAAAGGAGAACGAGAAGGCTGCCAGAGAGCAGGAGATGATCTGTCCCAGAGTGATCAGACCAGCCACCAGGAAGGAGTTGAGGACGAAGCGTCCCAGCGGCACCTTACTGATCGCAGCCTGGAAGTTTTCCAGGGTGGGATTGCGGGGAATCAGGTTGAAGTTGGTGGTGAAGAGCTCTCCCGAGGGCATGAAGGCGATGGACACCGCGTACAGAAGCGGCATCAGGATCACCAGTGCCATGATGATATTCAGCGCCAGCCGGATTCCGGTGAAGATCTTCTTTTTGCGGCGGGCACGGGCATTGATGCGCCGTCCCTCCTCCCGCTGTTTCTCCCGGAGTGCCTCTTTATCCGCATCCGTCCGGTAAGCTTGCATTGCTTCCATTTCCATTGATTTTCCTCCAGCGGTTTCTCAGTCGTAGTTGACGTTCTTCTCCGACCGAAACATCAGCAGCGTCAGCACCAGAATGATCAGAAACAGGATGACCGACTCCGCTGCGGCAGTACCAAACCGGAAGTTGAAGAAGGCGTCGCGGTAGATCGAGTAGACAATCAGGTTGGTGG
>JBJEYC010000325.1:0-1743 GCA_051886435.1 Lachnospiraceae bacterium | reverse complement strand
GCGGCGATCGGGATCGCCAGCAGGATGCCGACCACGCCCCACATTCTGCCGAAGACAATGATGGAGATCAGAATCCAGATGGACGGGACGCCCAGGGTGTCGCCAAAGAGCTTGGGTTTGACGACATACCCGTCGCAGGTCTGCAGGATCAGGGTGAAGATCAGAAACCACAGGGCCTGCCAGGGGTTGGCAAGTACCAGGATGAAGGCGCCGATCACGCCGCCCACGATCGGGCCGAAGGTGGGAGCGAGGTTGGTGATGCCAACCACCACGGAGATCAGGGGGATGTAGGGCATGCGGGCGATGATCATGAACACCGCGTTGGCGCAGCCCACAAAGAGGCCGTCCAGGATGTCGCTTGCGATGTAGCGCACCATGATGTGGTTGCACCGCTTCCAGAAGGAGGATACCGCGGGGTAGCGCTTCTCGGAGATCACAAGCTTTGCCAGCTTCCGGCAGCCCGCAAGGAGCCGGCTCTTATCCAAAAGGAAATAGATCGAGATGATGAAGCTGATGATGCCGTTGAAGATGCCGCTGCCGATGCCGGTCACCGTGTCGACAATGCCGGAGTTCTTGGTGAGGGCGTCAACGAGCTGGTTCAGGCCATCCTGCAGGAAGTTTGTGATGCCGGCAATGTCGAGGTTGGCGTTGGACGCCATCTTGTTCAGGTTCTCGAGGAGCTTGTTGGCCGTGTCCATGTAGACGCCCAGGTTGGAGATCAGGGTGCCGATGCTGCGCACGATCTGGGGAATCAGGGCGACCAGGAGGATGATGAACAGGAAGACCACAAGGACGATGGTGATGGCGACGGTGATGTTCCAGAGGTTTCTCTCGCGCCGCTTTTCTTTGAGGCGCCAGGCGGCAAGAGCCTCCTCATCCCCCTCCTTCGGGAGAGGCTGGGGCTTTTTGAGCGCCACCAGCCCCCGCCGGATCACCATGGCCAGAGGGTTCAGGATGTAGGCGATGACCAGTCCGATGAAGACCGGGCGGATGAAGCTGTAGAGTTTTGCCAGACCGATTCCCAGCAGATTGATGTGGGACAGGAACAGATATAACAGGACGGCGCAGCAGGCTGCGAAGGTGTAAGCCGCCCAGGGCTGATTGAGCCGGTTTTTGTTGAATTTCATTTCACGTCTCCCCAGGGATTGTGTGTTTTCTGTATCCCATCATCGCATGCCGGCCCCTTTGGTGCAAATCCCGGGAAGATAATTCAGTAAAATTTAAGGATTTTTAAATTCGTGGAAAGACCGGTAGAAGAGCGCTGCGCTCTCGGATAGGGAGGCGCCCCGCCGTCGGACCAGGTGGATGCTGCTTGTAAGCGCCGGGGCATCCAGCTCCCTGGCCGGCAGATCCGGGAACAGAGAGAGGATGGAGGCGGGGACGAGGGCCGTGCCAATGCCCATGACGGCCCACTGCATGGCGGTCCTGGCATCCTCACAGGTGCAGACGACGTTTGGCGTGACGCCGGCGCCCTCCAGGGCCTCCCGCTGCAGCGCCTCCCACCTGCGGTAGAGGATGAGCGGGCATCCCGCAAGGGAGGAGAGGGGCAGGGGACCGGTTCCCGGGACTTTCGGCAGGGCGCCTGCCGCCGCCATGGGGTCGGTGCGCAGGGCGATGTGCTCCAGGGAGGCATTCTGGTAGGGGGTCCGGATCACCGCGAGCTCGATTCGGTTCTCCCGGATGTCCTCCTGCAGGGCAAAGGTGTTCCCCTCCCGGACCACAAAGGCGATGTCCGGGTGCAGG
>JBJEYC010000324.1:5669-8262 GCA_051886435.1 Lachnospiraceae bacterium | reverse complement strand
GGTCCGGCAGGAAGTTGATCTTCGTGCCGGTGCCCTTTGCCTTCCCGACGACGGGCAGGAGCCCCTTCACCAGCTCCATGTCCGGCTTTCCCTGCCGGTACCGGTCCTCGTAGACGTTTCCGTTCTTCTTCACGTCCACGGTCATGCGCAGGGACAGGGCGTTCACCACCGAGGAGCCCACACCGTGCAGGCCGCCGGAGGTGGCATAGGCCTTGTTGTCGAACTTGCCGCCCGCGTGGAGGGTCGTGAACACGACCCGCTCCGCGGAGACGCCCTTTGCGTGCATGTCGATGGGGATGCCGCGGCCGTTGTCCTCCACCGTGCAGGATCCGTCCTTCTCCAGGGTCACCCAGATCTCGGAGCAGTACCCCGCCAGGTGCTCATCCACCGAGTTGTCGACGATCTCATAGATCAGGTGGTTGAGGCCCCGGGTGGAGGTGCTGCCGATGTACATGCCGGGCCTGGTCCGTACGGCCTCCAGGCCCTCCAGCACCCGGATGCTGGAGGCGTTATAAACATTCTCAGACATTCGCTGTTCGTGCTTCCTTTCGTTAATCTTCCTTTGCCTCGTCCACCACCTTGGAGCAGGCGATGGCAAGGGCTCCCGGCCCGATGTGGCAGGAGACGGACAGGGACAGGCAGTCCCCCCGCACGTCGCACTCGGGGAAGGCGGCCTTCACCTCCTCCAGCCAGGGTGCAAACACATCCGGGCACTGGGCGTGCACCGCATACATGTGCACGTTTGCGGCGCCGCCGTAGAGCTGGGTGCAGTCATTGCGCATGGCATGGATCATCGTGGTCCGGCCCTGGGCCAGGGTCCGTGCCTTGGAGAAGGCGTCGAGCCGCTCACCCTTGATCTGCAGCACCGGCTTGATCCGAAGGAGCGTGCCGATGGCAGCGGCCGCCGGCGTGATGCGCCCGCCCCGCTTTAAGTACGTCAGGGTGTCCAGCATGATGTAGATCGAGGAGTCAAAGCGGACCTCCTCGAGCTTGTCCTTGATGCGCTTGGCATCCCACCCTTTTTCGGCAAGATGCATTGCATCCAGCACCGAGGCCCTTTGGGTCACGGAGATGCGCTGGTTGTTCACCACCTGCACCCGCCCGTCATAGTCGGAGGAGAGCATCATGGCGCTCTGGCAGGAGCCGGAGAGGCCGGAGGACATGGGGATGTGAACCACCTGGTCGTAGGTCTCCAGGAGCTTGTCCCACACCTTGAGCACCTCCACCGGGGTGGGCTGCGAAGTGTGCACGGTCTGTCCCGCCTGCAGGCGCTGGAAAAACTCCTCCCTGGTCAGGTTAATGTCTTCATAAAAGGTCTCCTCACTGTCTCCGAACATGAACGGCATCGGGATCACGGAGATGCCCATGTCCCGGCCCATCTGCTGGGTGATTCCGCTGTTCGAGTCCGTTACGATTGCAACTTTCGGCATAATTCCTCCATGCACAGTGGCATTCCGGCCCCTCCTGCCTGCGGCAGCTTAGGGCCCAAACCCTCCCTTTTGGTCTGCGATTTTTTCAAATGCACAGACTTCCAAATTTATGTCTGTTATCTTACGTTCCCTTCCCGGGCTTTGTCAACCTGCCCCCTCACCCCTTCTCGACCAGACGGTCGAGGTCGGTGTCCTTTCCAAGGACAAGCAGCACATCCTCACGGGCGATCACGGTGTCCGGTCCCACCGGCATCTTAATCGCGCCGTTTTGCCGGATCGCAAGGATGTTGCAGTCCGCCCGCCTTCGAAGGTCCAGGGCGGCCACGGTCTTTCCGACCCAGGACGCGGGCGGCTTGATTTCCATCACCGCGTACCCGTCGCCGGTGGAAAAATAGTCACTCAGAAAATCGCAGGAATAGCGCACCGCGGTCCACTCCGCGACCTGCTTCTCCGGGTAGACCACCTGATCCGCCCCGTTGCGAAGAAGGAACCTCGCGTGCACGTCCCGGGACGCCCTGGCGATCACTTTTTTTGCTCCCAGGTCCTTCAAAAGGGCCGTCGCCTCCAGGGAATCCTGAAAGCTGTCCCCGATGCAGACAAAGCAGAGGTCGTAGTTGTCCACGCCAAGAGACTGCACAAAGTCCTGCCTCGTGGCATCCCCCACCAGCGCGTTGGTCACAAAGGAGAGGCAGGCCTCCACCCGGTCCTCGTCTTTGTCCACCGCCATGACCTGATGGCCAAGGTCCCCCAGCTTCTGGCACATGTGTCTTCCGAATCTTCCCAGTCCGATCACCAGGATCTGTTTCATCGCATTCCCTCCAAAAGTTTTGTCAGCCTACGGTCAGCGTCTCCTTCGGGCAGCGCGCGCCCGTGGAAGAGCGTCGGATGGCGGCATACAGGATCGTCAATCCTCCCACCCTGCCAAAGTACATGAGCAGGATCAGAATCAGATGGGACCAGACCCCAAAGTGCGGGGTGAGGCCAAGAGAAAGGCCCACCGTGCCGATGGCAGAGGACGTCTCAAAGAGTGCGGAAAGAAGCGGCACCCCTTCCAGCCGGCTGATCGCCATGGCAGCCGCCCCGCAAAGGACAAGGTACATCATCAGGATGGCGGATGCCTGCCGGACGATGGACTCCTCCACCCGCCTTTTGAACATGACCGT
>JBJEYC010000324.1:0-5569 GCA_051886435.1 Lachnospiraceae bacterium | reverse complement strand
AACAGGCAGGCCGGGACGAGGTCAAGCAGGAGGCTCGAAACCAGCACCACCTTGGTCTGCAGCCGATACCTGTGGAAATGGAGCCGGTTTTTTGCCAGATCCTCCCAGACAAGGAACCCGACGCCGCCCACGGTGATAAGAAGCATCACCGTGATGTTGACCAAAGGATCGCTGACATACCCCGTCAGGGAGGAGAAGGGATGTCCCCTGCCAAGAAGGTCAAAGCCCGCGTTGCAGAAGGCGGACACCGCGTGAAAGACCGCATACCAGAGGCCTCTGAGGGGCCCGTAGTCCCTCGCAAAGGCCGGGAACAAGAGCGCCGCCCCCGCCGCCTCGATGGCCGCGGAGGTGCGCACAATGAATCTTGCAAGCCGCACCATGCCGCCCACACGCCCCGAGGAGATCGAGTCCTGCATGACGCTTCGCTGCATCAAAGAGACCCGGCGCCCCGAGAGAACGGCGAGCACCACCGCCATCGTGACAACCCCAAGGCCTCCGATCTGGATGAGTACCAGAAGGACCGCCTGCCCAAAGAGGGACCAGTGCGTCGCCGTGTCGACGACCACAAGCCCCGTCACGCAGGTGGCACTGGTGGAGGTAAAGAGTGCCGAGAGAAATGGCGTCCACACCCGGTCCCTTGAGGCGATGGGAAGCATCAGAAGGACCGCCCCCAGAAGAATCGCCCCGGCAAAGCCCGCGAGAATCGTCTGAAAGCTGGAGGGCGGGGATGCCCGCCGGATCCTGTGCAGGATGGAACCGCCCTGTTGTCTCATGTGTTCTTACTCCTCCCATCCGACTGGTTCAGATCAGATGCTCCGGAAATCCACTTCCCGGGCAAGTTTCGCGACCCGCTCCGGGTCATCCCGAAGAAGCGTGTCGGCAAAGTTTGCGGCCTGCTTTAAGAGGTCCGCATCCTCGTAGATGTCCGCGAGCTGAAAGCCCATTTCTCCGCTCTGCCTTGTCCCGAACATATCCCCCGGGCCCCGGAGCTTTAAATCCTCCTCCGCGATCTGGAAGCCGTCGTTGGACTTTTCCAGGATCTGGAGGCGCTTTGGCTTTTCCTGGATACCCTCGCTGTACATGAAGATGCAGTAGGACTGGTCCTTTCCTCTTCCGACCCGGCCCCGCAGCTGGTGAAGCTGGGATAGGCCAAAGCGCTCGGCGTTCTCGATGAGGATCACCGTCGCGTTGGGCACGTTGATACCGACCTCGATCACCGTGGTGGAGACCAGGATATCCGTTCTGTGGGCCGCAAAGTCCTCCATGACCTTGTCCTTTTCCGCGGGCTTCATCCTGCCGTTTAACGAGGCGATGCGCACCGAGTCCGGAAGGGCCGCCCGGAGTTTTTCCGTGTAGTCGGTCACGTTCTCGAGGTCCGGCATGAACTCTGACTCCTCCACCGCCGGGCAGATCACATAGGCCTGATGGCCCTTTGCGATCTCATTCAGGATAAAGCGGTAGACCTTGCCCCGCGATGCCGGCGAACAGGCAAGGTTCTTGTTGGGAAGGCGCTCCGCGGGGAGCTCCAAGAGCTGTGATACCGAGAGGTCCGCGTACAGGATGATGGCAAGCGTCCGGGGGATCGGCGTTGCGCTCATGACAAGGACCGGGACAGACTGCCCCTTCCCCGCAAGGGCCTCCCGCTGCCGCACCCCGAAGCGGTGCTGCTCGTCGGTGATGACAAGGGAGAGGTCATGGTAGGCGACCTTCTCCTGGATCAGCGCATGGGTGCCGATGATGACGTTGGCGGTGCCATCCTCAATGTCGGAGAGAACCCGGGTCCGCTCCTTTCCCTTCACGGCACCGGTTAACAGCACCGGATACAGGGGAAGCGCGTACTCTTTGGTCATCGCAAGAAGGTCCTCATAGTGCTGCCTTGCCAGGACCTCCGTGGGCGCCATCAAAGCTCCCTGCCGCCCGTTGGCGGCGCACAAAAGCAGGGCGAGAAAGGCAAGAATCGTCTTTCCCGAACCCACATCCCCCTGGAGAAGCCGGTTCATGACCGTGTCCCCGCAAAGGTCCGCCTCGATCTCGGAAAAGGCCTTTTTCTGGGAGGCTGTGAGGGCATAGGGGAGGGCATCCACAAGGCGCTTCGTGTCCGGCACCCGGTGCATGGGCCGCTCGTTTTTCTCCTCACCGGCCTCCTTCTTTCTGCACTTGATCGCTGCGACAAAGGAGAAGAACTCGTCAAAGACAAGGCGGTTCCGCGCCGCTGCAATCTCCTCCGCCGTCTTCGGAAAGTGGATCCTCCGAAGGGCCTCTTCCTCGGAGAGAAGCCCCAGGGATTCCCGCTCCGAAGGGGAGAGATAGTCCCTGGGGAACACGTAGTCCGGGAGGACCTTTTCCACCGCCCGGATCACCGCGCTGTTTTTGAGGCCCTTGGTGAGGGCATAGCGGGGCTGATAGCTGCGGCGCAGGGTGTCATACTCCGCCGGGGTTTTGATCTCCGGCTGCATCAGCTGGAGCGTGCCGTTTTTCTTTTGCTGCACCATGCCGCGAAACAGGTGCACGGATCTTGGCTGGAGCGTCTTTGCAAGAAACGGCATGTTGAAAAAGACGAGCTCGAGCTGTCCCGTCGCATCCGCCGCCTTGCAGGTGGTCAGCTTGTAACGGCCCGCTGTGATGACGCTCGGCCGCCCCACCACAATCAGGGAGAAGGCCTGGATCTTTCCCGCCTCGGCCTGCGCGGCCATGATGGGATCCGCATAGTAATCATAGGAGCGGGGCAGGTACCGTACAAGATCCCCGCAGGTCGCAAGGCCCACCTTCCCGTAGAGTGCTGCCGTCTTCTCTCCGATCCCCTTCACGGCAAGAAGGGGCGTATCCTGTGTGTATGCCATTGCCCTTCCTTTCTGACGGGAACACAAAAGGGCAGGCGCGCTGCCTGCCCTTGTTCGGCTTCCTGATTCGCGAGTTTACTCTGCAGAGAGGATGTAGTAATAGACCGGCTGGCCGCCCTCCTGCAGCTCCACCTCGCAGCTGGGATGCTCCTCGCTGACGCGGCTGCGCAGGGCCTCGGCGTCCTCCTTGGAGGTCTGGGCGCCGTAGTAGATGGAGACAAGCTCCGTATCGTCGGTGATCATCCGGGAGAGCGCCTTGGCGGCAGTCTCGTTCAGATCCTCTCCCACCTGCAGGATGCCCTCATCTCCGATGGCCATCATGTTGCCCTGGTGGATCTCTACGTCATCGATGACTGTATCGCGCACCGCATAGGTGACCTCGGCGCTCTTGACGCGGCTGATCTCCTCCACCATGTTCTGGCGGTTCGCCTCTGCATCCTGATCCGGCATGAAGTTGATCACCGCCGTGATGCCCTGGGGCACCGTCTTGGTGGGAATCACCACCACGGACTTGTCGCCGTCCATCGCGGCTGCCTGATTGGCCGCCATGATGATGTTCTTGTTGTTGGGCAGGATAAAGACCGTATCCGCATTGACCTTGTCCACCGCATCCAGGATGTCTGCTGTGGAGGGGTTCATGGTCTGGCCGCCCTGGATCACCATATCGACGCCAAGGCCGCGAAAGATCTCCGCCAGGCCGTCGCCGGCGCAGACCGCGATGATGCCGATGCTCTTTCTGGGCGCATCCGGTGCGGGGGCAGGTGCCTCCTCCTGCTCTTCTTTCTTCTCCCCGCTCTCCTCGGTGAAAGTGGGAAGCTCCTTGTCCTTCATGCGAAGGTTTTCAATCCGGATGCCTGCCACCTGGCCGTACATCAGGCCGCGCTGCAGGATCAGGCCGGGGTCATTGGTCTGGATCTCGACCTTCACCGCGGTGGGCTGGGTCTGGACCGTCACGTGATCCCCGATGGAATTCAGATAGTTGCGGAAATCGTTCTCGAGCTTCTGGTTGAAGGTCTTGTCCAGGAGAATGACAAAGTCCGCCTCATACCCGTAGCGAAGCTCGGGCTGTGCGGCCTCCGGTGCCTGCTCCTCTTCCGCGGCGGCATCGGGATTCAGGATCCGCTCCAGATCCGGTTCCTTCCCCTCAAAGCCCTGCAGAGCGCCCTTGAGGAACTGCACAAGTCCCTGTCCGCCGGAGTCCACAACACCCGCCTGCTTTAAGACGGGAAGCATCTCCGGGGTCTTTGCCAGGACGTCATCCGCGTACTGGATCACCTGCGGGAGAAATTCGGCAAAATCCGTCATCCCGCCGTCTGCGAGCTCTCTTGCCTTCTCGGCAGCGCCCTTTGCAACGGTCAGGATGGTGCCCTCTTTGGGCTTCATGACAGCCTTGTAAGCGGTCTCCACTGCCTTGTCAAAGGCATCGGCGGTGAGCTTAACGTCCACCTCGCTGTTGTCCCTTGCGACCTTGCAGAACCCGCGGAAGAGCTGGGAGAGGATGACGCCGGAATTACCTCTGGCACCCCGGAGGGAGCCGGAAGAGATGGCCTTGCAGATTGCCTTCATCTCCGGGTGCTCGGACAGACCGGTCACCTCACGGACGGCGGAAACCACCGTCATGGTCATGTTGGTACCGGTATCGCCGTCGGGAACCGGAAAGACGTTCAGCTCATTGATCCAGGCCTTGTTGGCCTCCAGATTCTGGGCACCGCAAAGAAACATCCTCGTCAGAAGCTCTGCGTTAATTGATTCTGTACTCACCTAAAAATCCTCCTGTATCCGGAAAACCGCGCCCGGCATTAGTCGATTACCTTGACTCCCTCGACATAGATGTTGATCTTCTCAATCTCCAGTCCCGTGAATTCCTCCACCTTGTACCGGACGCTGTCGATCAGGTTGTCCGCCACGGCGGGGATGTTGACCCCGTAGGACACGATGACGTGGAAGTCAATGACGAGCTTGTTGTTGTCCGTCAGGGAGACATTGATGCCCCTGGTCATGGATTCCTTCTTCAGCAGGCTGAAGACGCCATCCTTCATGTTGATGCCGGCCATGCCGACAATGCCAAAGCACTCCGTCGCAACAGAGCCGGCGTACTGGGCGATCACCTCATTGTCGATCGAAATGCTGCCCATATGGGTATTCATGGACGATGTCTTCATGACAAACTCCTTTCCATCCCTTTGGTCTTGGTATACTCCCCTGGTTTTCCCCGAAAGCCTTTTGTCTCCGGGTCATGCCGAAGTGATTATACTAGTTTCCATTTTTTAAGTAAAGAAACACTGATCTTGATTTTTACGGCAGATCTGCCGAAAATCAGGAAGAAAATGGATACAGCAAACCGGAAACAGGGCTGTGATTTGCGCCTTTTTGTGCCAAAAGCCCTGGCGCAGGCGGCCGAAAATTTGGCGAAATTCAGACTATAAAAATTTCTTGCAATTCGGGAACCCGGATGGTATGATTCTCATGTTGTTGACCCCGAGTAATAAAGCGTAAGGAGGTGTGATCCATGGCAAAGTGTGAAATTTGCGGCAAGGGCGCTCATTTCGGAAATAACGTCAGCCACTCTCACAGAAGATCCAACCGGATTTGGAATTCCAATGTCCAGAAGGTCTCTGTCAAAGTGAATGGCCAGACCAAGAAGATGAATGTCTGCACGAAATGCCTTCGCGCCGGCAAGGTAGAGCACGCATAATTCGGAAGATGCGTTCTCTGCTTACTCAGGATAA
>JBJEYC010000323.1:0-1761 GCA_051886435.1 Lachnospiraceae bacterium | reverse complement strand
AGGAACGTGGAGATCGAGTAGATGTTGCTGCCCGATGTCGTGAACAGGAGCAGGAACATGAACTTCGAGACCGTGGTGGTTCCATCGGAGGTCTGCGATGCGCTCTGGCCTAACGTCTGCTCTGCGCCATAGAGGGCGATGAAGCAGACAAGCGCCAGCATGAAGTACAGGATCTGGCATCTTGTGGAGTTGATGTGGTCAGAGAGCTCCTTGCGGTAGAGCACGTGCATGCCATGCCGGTTGCGCTTCGCCGCTTCACTTCTTTCTTCTGCTACGAACTGCTGCCAGCTTTGCTTTAAGCCCGACGCTGCGGTCTCTTTCTTCGCCGCCTGCGTTTTGCCCGCTTCTGCCATTGGATTTCCCTCCTTCCTCTTCTTCTGCTTTTTCAAAGTACTTGCGGTAAATCTCATCCAGGTCGCCGCCGGTCTGGTGCATCTCACGGACCGCGATGCCCTGCTCTACCATGAGCTTCTGCAGCTCGAGCAGGATGTCGCGCTTTGCCTCGACGTGGATGGAGCCGTCGATCTTGCGGCCGACGATCGTGACATCCGGGATTTCCCGGATCTTCTGCTGGAACTCCGGGGACCATTCCTTCTCGCCGTTTTTCTCGGCGGTGAAGTCAAACATGTACAGTCCCTCGTTCTGGAGCTGCCGTCCCAGATCCTGCACCTTGCCGCAGGCAATCATCTTGCCGTGGACGAAGATGCCGACCCGGTCGGAAATCCTCTGGACCTGATACAGGTCGTGGGAGGAGATGAGGAGCGTGATGTGCTCTTCCAGCGCAAGGTTGCGGATCAGTACCGTCATCGCCCGGACACCTTCCGGGTCGATGCCTGCGGTGGGCTCATCCATGATGATGACCTTGGGGTCCTTCATCAGGACGTCTGCGATACCGAGACGCTGCCGCATGCCTCGTGAATAGGTGCCGGCATTGCGGTCTGCCGCGTAGGTCATGCCCACGCGCTCGAGCTCCCTGGCCGCCCGCTTCCCGGCATCTGCCTCAGATAGACCATTCATCATGCCGGAGAAGATCAGGTTGTCCCGGCCTGTCATGGCCGGATAGAAGCCCACGTTGTCGGGCAGATACCCGACCAGGTTTTTGACCTCCAGGGAATGCCGCGTGCAGTTGAGCCCGTTGATGAAGGCATGTCCCGAGGTCGGCTCGGTGAGCCCCAGGAGCATCAGCGTGGTGGTCGTCTTGCCGGCGCCGTTGGGGCCGAGCAGGCCGAAGACCTCGCCGGGGTGAACCTGGAGGTTCAGATGATCGACCGCACGCACCTCGCCGTAATCCTTGCACAGGTTTACGGTCTGGATGATGGGGTCTTTTGTCTCGTCAGCCATAGATCAGCGCCTCCCGAACTTTCTGAAGACAAAGAACAGGCAAACCACGATGCCGGCGATGATGACAAGTCCCACAATGCCCCAGATCGTCTGGGTCTGCACCGTCACACGGAACTGAGAAGTCTGAGAAGTCTCATCGCTCTTTGCGGTCACGGACAGGACATAGTCACCACTGATGGCGGCATCCGAAGGAGTCACATACATTGTGACGTTCTGTGTTGCACCGGCAGCCAGGGTATCAACGGTATCCTGAGAGAAATCCACGGTCCAGTCGGTGGGTGCGGAAGCGGTCAGGTTGATGTTGTTGAGGTCAATGTTACCGGAGTTGGTAAGGGTCAGCGTCACGGCCGTCTGCTTGTTGGTCTTGGCGTTAAAGGAGAGGGTCTGATCCTCGGTGGCAAGATCCAGCGTGTAGGTACC
>JBJEYC010000322.1:0-1761 GCA_051886435.1 Lachnospiraceae bacterium | reverse complement strand
CTTCCGCTTTTTTGAGCAGGTCGGTCATCCGCTCCGCGATGTAGGCTGCCGCCTCCACCGGCGGGATGCCATAGCGGCTGATGTTGCTGACGACAGTGTAATCCGACTCTGACATCTCCGGGCGGGCGTGCAGGGCAAAGTATGCCGACATGCTCTCGCTCGTCAGAAGCCCTGGCCGCTCCCCGATGAGGACGCAGGTGACTTTCGCATCCAGAAGCGGTCCGATGGTGCGCGCAGTGTTGACTCTGCAGTAGCGCACAAAGAACGGGGTGCCGACGGAAAAGCCCTGCGCCTGCAGCTCAGCACAAAGAGGCGGATAGAGGTCCGGGATATTGGCCGCAATCGAGGGACTGCAGAGGCCGTCTCCAAAGTAGATCTCCACATCCACATGATGGCGGCAGCGCTTTGCGATCTCCTGCTTTGTCTCCTCGGAAAACTGCCGTCCGTAGTCAGGCCTTGTCAGCATTTCCACCTTGTCCCGGCAGCGTGTCTGCACCTCAAAGACGCCGAGATCCGAGACCACTTGCTTCGGGACTTCCTGCATCACCGCTTCATGTGCCCGGACCTGGGCCTCCTCAAAGTCCAGCATCGCTTTGGTCTGATACCGCGGGCCGGCATGCCCGATGCCGATTCTCGCGGGTGTTGCCTGCTTAAGCCGCTCCATGACTCTCGGATTGCAAAGATGATTCTCCATGCTTCACCTCACGAACTGCGTGGGATCCCCAAAATTCGGACCCGGCCTGCCGTTTTCCAGAATGCCGTACTTCTCCAGCCATGCCTCATACGCCAGGATAGGATGTTTCCCAAGCGTCATCCGGAGGGCTGCGATATCGTGGTATCCCGTTGACTGATACATCAGCATGACGTCATCTCCCTGCGGCAGTCCCATAAAGTAGTGACAGCCCGCCGCGGTCAACAAAACTGCCAGGTTCTCGATGTCGTTCTGATCCGTCGGCATGTGGTTCGTATAGCAGACATCGCAGCCCATCGGAAGTCCGTGGAGATGTCCGCAGAACACATCCTCGAGGCCTGCCCGCAGCAGCTGGTGGGAATCGTAGAGGTACTCCGGCCCCATAAATCCCACCACGGAATTCACCAGGAAGGGATGGTAGTGCCGGGCCAGTCCGTAGCAGCGGCTCTCCATGGTCTGCTGATCCCAGCTGTAATGGCTGTCCGAGGACAGCTCGCTCCCCTGCCCGGTCTCAAAGTACATGACATTGGGCCCCTTCGCCGAGCCCAGATCCCGGAACAGGTCTTCCGCTTCCTGCAGCATGTCGGTGGTGACGCCAAAGGAGGACAGCGCCTTCTCCGTTCCCGCAATGGACTGGAAACACAGGTCCGCCTTCTGGCCGCGGCGCAGGGCGGCCATCTGTGTGGTCACATGGCTGAGTACGCAGATCTGTGTCGGGATCTGCCAGGTATCCCGCACCTGTGCAAAGGTGCGCCAGATGGTCTCGGTCGTCTCCACGCTGTCCGATGCCGGATTCAGGCCCCAGACCGCATCTCCGACGCCGTAGCTGATTCCCTCGAGAAGACTGGCCACAGCACCCTCCGGGCTGTCCGTGGGGTGGTTTGGCTGCAGTCGGCTCGCAAGAACCCCCGGCCCGCCGATCGTCGTATTGCAGACAGCCTCGATATGCATCCTGCTTCCGGCATAGATCAGGTCCAGGTTTCCCATCAGCTTGCAGACCGCCGCAATGACCTCACTGGTCATTCCCCGGCCTGCCGCAAGCATTTCCTCTCCCGTTGTCCTGTCATCCA
>JBJEYC010000321.1:0-8287 GCA_051886435.1 Lachnospiraceae bacterium | reverse complement strand
AGCGTCTCGAAGAAGACCTCCTACCTGGTGGCCGGCGAGGCGGCGGGCTCGAAGCTCACCAAGGCCCAGTCCCTGGGCATCCCCGTCCTGGACGAGGCAGGGCTCTACGACCTGATCGAAGCAGGAAAGAACAAGACCTGATTCCATGATTCCAAAATAAAGCGGACCGAGATCACTGAAGGGATCTCGGTCCGCTTTTTGCATCTCAGTTTTTCAAACCCCGGTACCGGTTCACCGCCGCCAGGATCTCGGCGCGCCTTGGCAGCGCGAGGAAGGGAACGCCCCGCCCGTTCTCATAGAGAACGGAGAGGCCCTCTTTCCGGAGCCTGTCGGAGAGAGCCGCCACGGCCTCTGCGATCCCGGTCTTTCCGTGAAAGTCCCGGCGCTCGAGAAGAAGGAGGCACCTTGCGATCGCCTGCGTCTGCCCCTCTGAGACGAGCTGCTCCACAAGGTGCAGGTCCACCTCCTCCCGCCCGAGGAGGAATCCGTCGGTGCCGTCCACACGGATCTTGGTCCTGGGATCAAGAAGCGCCGGATTCTGTTCCGGAGTGCGCCGCGCCCGCGGGCCGCCAGGGAAGGGAAGAGGCGCCCGCACCGCTCCCGCCGCGATCTTTCTTGCCTTTTCGGTGATGTCCGACACCCGGTAGTGATCCAGAAGGAGCACCGTGTCTGCCGCGGCAAAGTAGGCGCCAAAACTTCCTGCCGCCAGGATCACCGAGATGCCGAGCTTCTCATACATGCCCCGGATTCGATCAATGAGGGGCGTGATCGGCTCATGGGGCACTGCCTGCTCCATCAGCGCATCCCGCATGAGGAGGTTCGTCGCGCTGGTGTCCTCGTCGAGAAGAAGGACTTTTGCGCCGCCCTCCGTGGCCTCTGCGATCGCCGCTGCCTCCGAGGTGGAGCCGCTGGCGTTCTGGGTGGAAAAGAGCCGGCTGTCGGCCCCGCCGGGCAGGTCCGAGAGAAACAGGGAGATGTCGTCGCAGAAGACGCTCCTTCCATCCTCCGCCCGAACCTTCACCGCTGTGTCATCGGTCACGACGAGTTCCCGCCCATCCCCCGGGGCGTGGTTGTAGACGCCAAGGGAGAGTGCGGAGAGGAGCGTCGACTTTCCATGGTACCCGCCGCCGGTGATCAGTGTGATCCCCTTTGGAACCCCCATGCCGGTCACCTCTCCCCTATGGGGGAGAACTGCGGTGACGCGGAGGGATGCGGGCGAGGAAAAGGGGACTGCGCCAGAGAGGGGCTCCCCGGAGATCCCGTTTTTGCGCGGCAGGACGGCACCGTCCGCCACAAAGGCGGCAAGGTTCTTCTCCCGCAGAAACGCACGCAGCGCCGCCTGATCCTCCGCAAGGTCGCAGGCAGCGGTCAGTGCCCTGCCATCCAGGGATTCACAGACAAGAGATGCCCGCACGAGGTCCGGGATGGCATGGAGGCAGAGCTTTTCCATGGCCCTCCCGTCGATCCTGCGCCCGTTGGCTGGAAAGCCCGCACGGAAGGAAACCGTGACATCCCCCGCTTCGCTCACACTTACATGAGACCTTGGCAGCACTTCCTGGGTGGGTTTTGGAAAGACAAGTTCCCCGCTCTTTCCGGAGCCAAGGCGCCCCGAATACGCACCGGTCTTTGCGGCAAACTGCCGCGCCAGGGCATCCTCCAGGGCAAGGCGCCTTGTCTCGTTCTCAAAAAGATCCTTCGGGAAACGGGCGGTCTTTGCGGGGACAAAAACCCGCAGGCTCGAAGGGGCAGCAAAGGGATCCCCCTGCACATGGTCAATAAAAAGAACATACCCCGGCATCTGCCAGCTGCCGGCAAGGTCCCGGTAGGCGGGATATCCCCTGCCATCCATCCGATGCAGGGCATCCCGAAACATCTCCAGTGTCTTCATCAGGTCATACCTCCAAAAGCAAAGCGATTCCGTCCCCGGGGGACGAAACCCCGAATCTGTCCATCGACAGGCAAAAAAGCGGTTTGCGATAATGACTCTATGTCATTGTAACAGAATCCCGAGAAAGAAGGCGATGTGCATGCCAATCAAGATCCAGGATGATCTCCCTGTCCGGGAGATCCTTGAGGATGAGAACCTGTTCCTTGTGAATGAGGACCGGGCGGCCCACCAGGACATCCGGCCGCTCCAGATCTGCATTCTGAACCTGATGCCCAAGAAGGAGGACACAGAGCTCCAGCTCCTGCGCATGCTCAGCAACACCCCCCTCCAGCTGGACATCACGTTCATGCGCGTCTCCTCCCACAAGGCGGTGCACACCTCCTACAACCATCTGCACAAGTTTTACTACCGCTTCGACGAGGTCCGGGACCGGAACTTCGATGGCCTGATCATCACCGGTGCCCCGGTGGAGAAGCTCCCCTACCAGGAGGTGGACTACTGGGACGAGCTCTGCGAGATCATGGAGTGGTCCAAGACCCACGTGCAGTCCACCTTCCACATCTGCTGGGCTGCCCAGGCGGGGGTGTACTACCACTATGGGCTGGACAAGGTCATGCTCCCGAAAAAGCTCTGCGGCGTCTACCGCCACAAGGTGTTCCACCGCAGGGATCCCCTGGTGCGCGGCTTTGACGACTACTTCTACATTCCCCACTCCCGGTACACCGAGGTGCCCGCGGAGAAGATCCATGACTGCGCGGACCTGAAGGTCCTTGCGGAGTCGAAGGAGGCAGGAGTGCTTCTCTGCACCGCAAGGGAGGGCCGGCAGGTCTTCATCTTCGGCCACGGCGAGTATGACCGCTACACCCTGCGTGACGAGTACGAGAGGGACCTTGCTGCCGGCCTGTCCCCGGAGCTCCCCGCCCATTACTTCCCGGAGGACAACCCGGAGAACAAGCCCGACCTCAAGTGGCGCTCCGCCTCCCAGCTTCTCTACAGCAACTGGATCAACTACTACGTATACCAGGCAACTCCCTACCACATCGAGGAGATCCGCTGATTGCCGGCGGCAAGCGCAGCTGCGCTTGCCGTCTTTTTGTTTTCCCCCTCTCTGTCCCCCTATGTTAAAATGGCTCCAGATGCAACAACGTAAGAAAGGCGGTGTCCCATGGGTTCAACCCACTGCAAACCTGTATTCATCGACGCGAGCGCGCTGCTGGTGACAAGCTACTATGGCAACCTCCCCAAGTCCATCCTCTTTGAGAAGGACCCGGAGAAGAAAAAAGAACACTACGACGAGATTCTGCACACAAAGGACGGACAGTACACCAACGCGGTGATTCCGATGGTCTCTGTGATCCTGAAGATTCTGGAGACCCAGCACCCGTCCCACCTGCTGTTTGCCTTTGACAGGACCCGGGACACCTTCCGCAGGAAAAAGTTCGAGGCCTACAAGGCGCAGCGCGCCGAGACCCCGGACCCCTTAAAGCAGCAGTTTGCCTCCATGGAGACCCTCCTCCAGACGGCAGGCTTTGTGACCCTCTCTTCTGACACTTACGAGGCGGACGACATCGTAGGAAGTGCTGTGGAAGTGGTGCAGAAAGCCCTTGCCAAAGACGGCGCCTGCCCCACCTGCTACATCTGGACAAAGGACCACGACTACCTGCAGCTCTGCTCCGACACCTGCCGGATCTGGCTTGCCCAGACCTCCCAGGACAAGGCGGACGCCCTGAACCTTGCCCACTACGGCTGCGCCTCCAGGGACATGAACCTGCCCGACAAGACCTTTCTCGTAACCCCCGGAGTGTGCCGGGAGGAATACGGCGTAGCGCCGTCCCAGATCCCGGACCTCAAGGGCATTCAGGGCGATCCGAGCGACAACATCCCCGGCGTGAAGGGTGTCTCCAGTGCGGCGATCCCGCTCCTCAACGAGTACGGCACCCTGGAGGAAATCTACGCTGCCCTGGACGATGCAGCGGACAAGGCAGGAGAGGCCGCCCTCAAGACCTTCTGGAAGGAGGACCTGGGGATCACGAGAAGCCCCGCAAAAGCCCTTCGCGAAAACCGGGAGATCGCCTTTTTGTCCCGGGATCTTGCGACGATCCGGAAGGAAGCGCCTTTAGGACTTACCGAGGAAGCGCTCCGGATCGAGGTGAACCGGGATCTTGGCGAAAAACTCAAGAAGGCGATGGCACCGTTGGAGCTCAAAAAGCTCGCGAAGCGGGTGGATGAGTGGGAGAAGACGCTCCCGGCATGAGGGGAGGAAAAACAAGATCATGGCAGCACTGACTGTGACGGTCCTTGTGGACAACGACCACAGGTCGAAAGAAGAGCGGGAGAGCACCCCGCCAGCTCTTAGCTGTGAGTGGGGCCTCTCGCTGTGGCTCTCCTATACGGGCGAGGATGGCATGCAGCATCGGTTTTTGCTGGATGCGGGCTCCAAGGGAGGCTTTGCGGAGAATGCGGCGCGCCTTGGGATCCCCCTGGAGGATGCCGAGTACCTTGTCCTCTCCCATGCCCACTACGACCACACGGACGGGACGGACGCCTTCCTTGCCAGGAATCAGACCGCAAAGATCTGCCTGGCAAAGACGGCGATGCACCGCCGCTGCTACAGCACCGGGCGGGACGGCACGCCTCGCTACATCGGCATCCGGGAGGGACTCCTGGATGCCTGCAGGGAACGTCTTGTTCTCACCGAGGGCATCACAAAGCTTTTCCCCGGGGTGACCCTGGTTCCCCACCATGGCGGGAATCCCACAAAGATCGCAAAGCGGCAGGGACTCTGGCAGATGACCCCGGACGGACGCCTGCTGCCGGATAATTTTGACCACGAGCAGAGCCTGGTGGTCCGAACGGACAGGGGGCTTACCATCCTCTCCCCCTGCTCCCATACCGGGATGGCCGCCATCACCAAAGAGGTGGGGGAGGCCTTTCCAGGAGAGCGCATCCACGCCTTTGTCGGAGGGCTTCATCTCTTCCGTCTTGACGAAGAAGAAACAAGGCGCGAGGCAGAAGTTCTCGCCGCCCTCCCCGTGGACAGGATCTACACCGGCCACTGCACAGGAGAAGAGCAGACGAAAATTCTGGCGGAGATTTTAGGGGCAAAGCTTCACCCCTTCGGGAGCGGCTCTGTCTTTACGACGTAAGAGAACGCAGCAGTCCATCCAAAGAGGAGACAGGAGGAAACATGCAGTACACAATCCGAAACGAACACATGCAGGCCACGATTGATTCCCTGGGGGCGGAGCTGGTCAGCCTTCAGCTGGACGGCCATGAGTATCTCTGGCAGGGGGATCCCGCCTTCTGGCGCGGCCACGCGCCGGTCCTGTTCCCCTTTGTGGGGCGGCTCCAGGGCGGCACCTACACCCTGCACGGGACCGAGTACGCCCTGCGCATCCACGGCCTGGCAAAGTACTATGACTTCACCCCCGAGAAGGAGGAGAAGGACGCCCTGACCCTTTCCCTGTCTGCCAACGAGGAGACGATGGCCCAGTACCCCTTCTCCTTCCGGTTCCTGGTGACCTACCGCCTGGAGGAGCGCCGCCTTGCCATCACCTTCCGCGTGGAAAACGAGGGACAGGAGATGATGTACTTTGGACTTGGCGGACACCCAGGGTTCCGTGCGCCCATGGAAGAGGGAGAGGACTTTTCGGACTGCTACCTGGAGTTTTCCGAGGCCTCCCATCCTGAGCAGGTGCTGTTCTCTGACAGCGTCCTGACCCTGGGAAAGACAAAGCCCTATCCTCTGGAGGAGGGAAAGATCCTGCGCCTTCACCACGACCTCTTTGACCACGATGCCATAGTGCTGACAAACATGCCCTGGACCGTGTCCCTAAAGAGCACCAGATCCAGCCGCAGCGTCACCGTGTCCTACCCCGGCATGCCCTACGTGGGCTTCTGGCACGCGGTGAAAAAGCCCGCTCCCTATGTCTGCATTGAGCCCTGGGTGAGCCTGCCGGGAAGGGATGGCATCACCGAGGATCTTGCCTCGATGTCCGGTCTGCAGCGCCTTGCCCCCGGCAAAACCTATGAGAACAACTGGAGCATTGCGTTGACATGAAAGACACTGGCATCACCGAGGTCCCGGCGTTTTTGGACCACATCCAGAAAGAGGCGGAAGCGGAGGCCACTGTGGAAGCTACCGTCCACAAGGACTTTGAGCGGCAGATCCCGGCCTTTCTGCGGGATACCCTCTCCAATGCCGAACTGGACGCCTTCCTGACCCATCTCTCCGGGTGCCCCGCCTGCGAGGATGAGCTCTCCATCCAGTACCTGGTCTATGCCGGTATGCCCCGGCTCGAGACCGGCGAGACGTTCAACCTCCAGCGGGAGCTGCACGACTACGTGGAGCTGGAGAACCAGCGCCTGCACCGGAGGCGGGAGCTGACGGCGGCCGCCTTCCTCCTGGAGCTTGCCGCCATGGCGGCGGTTGCCCTGGGATACCTGTTTTTGCTCTGAGCGAAAGGATATGCATGTTGGAACGGATACTGTTTGAGGAACACTCTATACTGGCGCGGGCCTTTGCCGAGACCGCAGATCTCCCCACCGGCAGCGCAGCGGTGCGGGAATTTCAGCGCCTGTTCTTTGCCCTGTTGGAACAGCACCCGGGGGCGGCACCCCTGATTCTCGAAGCAGGGAAAACGCAGGAAGCGTCCCTTCGCCCTGCAGAGCTCTCTGCGCAAGAGGCTCTTCTGGATGCCTGGTTTGCCGCATCCGGGCTTCCCGTCATCCGCACGGATGCGCCGGCACCTGCTGCCGCCAGAGCGCTCCTTGATAAGGCGAAAGAGGCCGGGGAGACGCTTCTTCCCGTCACCGCGGATCCGGCGCTTCTTTGTCTTGCGGAAGGGTCCCAGAGCGTGATCCTTCCCGAAAAGGAGAACGGGGTTCTTACCCCGAAGGCCTGGGAGGAGGGCGCTGTCCGTGACGCCTTTGGCGCAGCGGGAAGCGTTCTTCCCGCCGCCCTCACACTCCAAAAGCGCCTTGGCCCCCACAGAGCCAAAGCACTGCTCCAAACCTATGAGACCCCGGAGGGAATCCGGACGCATCTTTCCGAGATTCCAGGAGCGCATGCAAGAAACAGGCTCGCCGAGATTCTCTCTGACCCTGCCTTTTCCAATGCGGAGGCGCCGCTCCCCGACCTCACCCTTCCTGCCGCTTTTGTACCGGATGTGGAAAAGCTGAAGACTGCTGCCGCCGCCATGGAGCAGGGCACCGAGAAGACAGAGGAAAAGAAGATCACGGAAAAGATCCTCCGCACCCGCGAGGAGGCCGAAGGATACTTTGCAAGAGCCAGGGAGGCGCTTGCAAAGGGCCAGCCCGTCGGCGTCCTTCCCCTCTTTGACACGCTCCGCTTTGGCTGTGTGGGACCGCTCCTTGGCGCTGCCATCGCGCTCTCGGAGACCGAGAGCGCCTTCTTCCCGGTGTCCGGGACACAGAGCGAGGACGGCACGGTTCTCCCGGAGGGCCAGCTCTCCCTGTTTGACGCACCGGATCCAAAGACGCAGGATGCGCCCGCTCTCACATCCGCCTTTCTCACAGAGCACCTTTCCGCCCTGCGCCATGTGGCGGCTGGGCAGAAGGGCGCGCCCCTTGCGGTCTTTGGCCTGCAGAAACAGTTCCCTTTCTTTGATGTGAAGGGAGAGGAGTTTGCGGACGGCATTCACCTGCACGGCTTCTTTGACTGCCTGATCGGCGCTTACCTGATCAACCCCTTAAAGAATGACTACGCGCCGAGAGACCTTGGCGCCGAGTATCTCTCGGATGACACCCTGCCGGAAGAGAAGGTCTTTCTTGCCAAGAGGCGCTGGTCGGAGGTGCTCTCTGCGGATGAGGCTGGAACCGCCTCCTACGTGCAGCACGCCGCAAGGATCCTTGCGGGGAGCGCACCGAAAATTCAGGCGCTCCTTGCGAAAGAGGAGATGGCGGACCTGTACGAGAACATCGAACTGCCGCTCACCTTTGTGCTCTACGACATGCAGCGGATCGGCATCCGGGTCCTGCCGGAAAAGCTCAAAGAGTACGGGGATCAGCTGACCGGCCGCATCGAAGAGCTCGACCAGACCATCCACGAGCAGGCGGGAGATCCCGACTTCAACATCGCCTCCCCCAAGCAGCTCGGTGAGCTTCTGTTTGACCGCATGCACCTGCCGGGCGGGAAAAAGCTCAAGTCCGGCTGGTCCACCTCCGCGGACATTCTGGAAAAGCTTGCCCCAGATTATCCTCTGGTTGCGAACATCCTAGAGTACCGTGCCCTCACCAAGCTCAAGTCCACCTACGCGGACGGCCTGGCGGAGTTCATCGCACCGGACTCCCGGATCCACACGACCTTCCACCAGACGATCACCGCGACGGGCCGCATCAGCTCCACGGATCCCAACCTGCAGAACATCCCGATGCGCA
>JBJEYC010000320.1:0-1765 GCA_051886435.1 Lachnospiraceae bacterium | reverse complement strand
GTGTCCTTGTCGACTCCCTCATAGCTGCCCCAGAGCTTGTCCAGAACCGAGCTCTTGCTGACGGTAGTAGTCTCCACCGTCAGGGTGGATCCCTCCGGCACCTTTGCACCGGTTCCGAAGGACATAGATGCTTCCACGCTTCCGTCCTTGGTCTTGCCGGAGAGGCTCTCGATGTAGTTCACCTTCCTGGATGCGGTGGAGACTGCAAAGCCGAAGGTGTTCCCGGAGAGCTTTCCGGAAAATGTTGCGTAAGTGTGGCCGCTGCCCGTAGAGAGATTTGTTCCCGTGACGGAGACGTTTCCGTCAGAACTCACCACAATGGTGCCGTACTTTCTGATCTTCTCCGTACCCGGATCGGACAGATCCGCCTGACTGCCGAATGAAATCTCGATGCTGCAGTCGCTGTCTGGGGTGATGTCATTTCCATCCACATCCCTGACTGCGAAGGAGACATACTCGGAGAGATCGGTGGCCATGGTTGCGGTGTCGATGCTGTCCTTGCTGCCGCTCCAGAGGGCATCCAAAACCTTTCCGGTATCAACGCTCCCGCCATAGATGGCAAGGCTCGCATTTTCAGGAATGCCTGCTCCGTCTGCGAAGCGGACAACCGCCTCGAGATTTCCGGAGGTTCCCTTCAACTCGGAAACCGTTCCGATTTCTTCCTCTTCCTCAGTGGTCTCCTCCGTGAGCTCTTCCGTTGCTGCCTCTGTGGCTTCCTCGTCGGCTTCCTCTATGACATCTTCCGTCAGAGCGGTTTCGGTGCTCTCCGTCGCTGCTGTCGCGGCCTCAGAAGAAGTTTCAGAATCTGCGGCTTTCTCGCTCTCGGAAGTGGATTTCTCGGAGCCGGATCCCGCTGCTGCGCTCTCCTGCTGAGATGTAGACGTTTCTTCTTGCGCTTCGCTTGCCGCTGTCGGAGCGCTCTCCTGGGATGATGCCTCAGCGGCTTCTTCCTGTGCAGGCTCTTCCTTCGGTGCTTCTTCCTTTGCAGGCTCTTCCTTTGCAGGCTCTTCCTTTAGCGTCTCTTCCTGTGCAGGTTCTTCCTTCGGCGCTTCTTCCTGCACCGGTTCAGGTGCAGGTGCCTCCGACACCGTCTCAACGACAGCCGGCTCGGAAGGTGCTGCCTCCTGCAGGACGATACCGTCCTCGGCGGATGCCTGATCCTCTGTCAGGGTCGCTGCCGGGATGATCAGCGAATATACCGTGCAGAAGACTACGACGCTGCCCATTGCCACGACGGACTTGAACCAGCGGCTTCTGAAGATACGCTGTGCCTGTATGGATCCCGCCTTCTTTCCGGTTTTCTTACTGAACTGGTTGCCCTTGTCTGACTTTCTCATTTCGATACCCCCGTGAAGTGCATTCCGGTGTGTCGTATTTCGGTGGCTTCACTGTGCTGCGGTTTCGGTTTTTCTTCGCACCCCGCCGCCCGTGCGATGGTTTTTCCTGGTTTGGTCGGTTCAATCGATCTTTCCGAAGTTCTGGAACGGCCATACCGTCCACTCAAGTCTTCCGATCAGCTGTTCCTCCGAGACACAGCCGACGGCGGTGTTTCTCGAGTCAATCGAGACATCCCGGTTGTCCCCCATCACAAAGTACTTGCCCTCCGGCACCTGATAGGGAAGGGTGATGTTGGTATCACCCAGGGCCTTGGCCCCTTCTGGCAGATAATCCTCCTCGAGGCAGACGTTGTTGACGTAGACGTTTCCATCCTCATCGATGTCCACCCAGTCGCCAGGTCCCGCGATCACCCGCTTGACCAGGACTT
>JBJEYC010000319.1:0-1771 GCA_051886435.1 Lachnospiraceae bacterium | reverse complement strand
ACAACAACCCCAAGAACAACATCGACCGGATCCTGTACTGCGGGGAGCCGATCTTTCATGATGCCCTGGCGGGACGGGTCGAGGAGGCCGTGGGCCTTCACTGTGTGCCCGTCACGTCCCTGTTGCCGGATTCCGCCGGGATCGAGGGAGCGGAGAATGTCAATCTCGCGCCCCAGGCCTACGGCATCCTGACAGAGTGACAGGAACGTTTGTGAATGCGAACGAATCGGTGCAATAAGGGAGAACGCGTATGTCAGCCCTAGATAAGGAAATTCATCTGGGTAAGTCCCAGAAATACCCGGATAAGACCTCCATCAACCTGTTGTATGTGGAGGATCACGGAAAGCAGAACCGAACAGCCATCGGACTGTTCGCGGTGTATCTGGTTCTGCTTGGCCTCTTCACCCGTTTTGGTGTGATCTGCCAGCTCCAGAAGATCAACGACATGGAGAGTGAGTACAACAGCCTCCAGAACCAGGTGGACACGCTGGAGGCTCAAAACGTGGACTATGACGCTGTCCGCGCGGATTACTCCCATTACGGGAATGGCTACCTGAACGATGACGAGAAGGCACAGCAGGATCGGATGAAGATCCTCGATGTCATCGAGGACAAGCTCCTTCCCAGCGATGCCCTGCAGGACATCACGATCTCGCAGAACACGGCAACACTCACCATCAATTCCGAGAAGCTCAAAAATGTCTCCGAGATCGTAGCTGATCTGGAATCTGAATCGATCGTGAGCTATGTGACGGTTACCCAGAGTACCGGAACCAGCGCAGCCCAAGCTGCATCGGAGGACACAGCGGCCGCATCCGACGGAAAGAACGTCACCTCTACGATGACAATCGTCTTTAAGGACGCCAATGCGGACGCCGGAGACACGGAGAGCGCAGAGGAGTCTCTTGAGACCGACGCGGCATCAGAAGTGAGCACGGAACTTGCAACGGAGGCGGGAAATGAATAAGACCATCAGCCGGAAGGAACAGGTCCTGATCCTGATCCTCGTCGTGGCACTCCTTGCCACGGTGTACTACCAGTTCCTGTACAAGTCGGTGCAGCGGGCAAAGGTCCAGTACGACACCTCAGATCTGCAGATTCAGCTCACTATACAGCTTCAGATCGCCGCAAACATCCAGCAGATGAAGGCAGAGATCGAGGCGAACAAGGAGAACGCAACCGGAGAGGTCTCCACCTACGACAACCTAAAGCAGGAGATCAACGAGCTCAACGACATCTTTGGGGATGCGGCAAACTTCAGCTTCAGCTTTGACCAGGCGACGGCAACTGATGACGCGGTGCGCCGCGTCATTACGGGCAGCTTCACCGCCACTTCCTATCAGGACGCGCGGACGAGACTCCAGTCACTCCATGACGGCCCATACCGGTGTCTGATCACCGATCTTTCGATGAGCCCTACAAGCCTTGAGGGAAACGAGGGGGACGCGAAGAACTTAAATGACGGCCCGGTGGCGGTCTCCTTCAGCGTGACCTTCTATGAGACCCTCTACCAGGCAACTACCACCGAAGGCCTTTCGATCGAGAGCAGCTCGACATCCGATTCCGAGAGTCTGACGGACCAGTTGGCTGACAGCAAGCAGGCGGCGGAGAACACGGGGAGTGAGTATTAAAGCGGGGAGAGAAACCCTTTCCTGTGCGTGAAGGCCTGCGCCGGAACATCTTTGGAGACAGCAGATGAAACAGAAACGACTCGGCGACATGCTGATCGATGCGGGGGTCATCTCCCAGGATCAGCTCAGTGCCGCCCTCA
>JBJEYC010000318.1:0-1773 GCA_051886435.1 Lachnospiraceae bacterium | reverse complement strand
CCGACTGGCTCATGAGCTGGACCATCAACCGGCAGGAGCAGTACTACGGACAGCCTGAGAAGGATGTCGAGATCTGGGTGTACGGCCTGTTCCCGGATGTGCCGGGCAACTACGTGAAGAAGCCCATGAAGGACTGCACCGGACGCGAGATCACCAAGGAGTGGCTCTACCACATCGGCGCACCGCTCGATCAGATCGATGAGCTGGCGGACACCGCACACACGGTTCCTGTCATGATGCCGTTCATCACCTCGATGTTCATGCCCCGCGCCTTTGGCGACAGACCCTATGTGGTGCCCCATCACGCGGTCAACTTCGCCTTCCTCGGCCAGTTCGCAGAGACCCTCGATGAGCCCGGCCGTGACACGGTCTTCACCATCGAGTACTCCGGCCGTACCGCTATGGAGGCGGTCTACATCCTGGCCGGCGTGGAGCGTGCTGTCCCGGAGGTCTTCGCGAGCCGCTATGACATCCGGTACCTGTTAAACGGCGCCTCCACTCTGCTCGACGGCAACAAGCCCCAGATCAAGATCCCGGCGATCGTGCGGCACCAGCTCGAGAAAAAGATTCAGGGAACGGATATCGAACTGCTCTTAAAGGAGTACAATATCATCTAAACCACTTCACCCTGCAGATGGCAGGATGATCGTCCTGTGCCGGCGAGGGTTCTCGTCGGCACTTTTGTATATGTGCCAATATTGACTTTCAGGATGGAACAACAATGAGAAGACTATCGGAACTCGAAGCGCGCCGCAGGGCGCTTTTGCGGGAGGACAGGGTACAGGATCCTTCGGAAGATCCCACCCTCTCCCGCTACCTTGCCTATGTCGGCAAAAAGAGGAAGGAGGCGGAAAAGGCCCTGGACGACCTTGCCATGGAGGAGGCCTATGAGACCTACCTTCTTCGAAAGGCCAAAAAGGAGAGCAGGCAGCGCTCTGCAAACGGCGAGGCAAGAAGCACAAAGGACTCCCGGGCGCACCAGGCCGCCATTTTTCAGATCCGGAAAGAGCGGGAGGACCTTGTCGCAAAAGATCCGGACGCCTTTGCCGCTTTGGGGGCAAGGACCATTCTTTCTGATATCAAAAGCCAGGGTGCGGGACGGCTGGTCCATGTCCCGTACCTCGAGCGGGCAAGGGAGCAGATCTTTGCCTCCCTGGATGCGGGAATCCCGGTGTACCTGGTGGGGCACCTCGGCTCCGGAAAGACCCAGCTTGCCATCGAGTGCGCCACAGAATTCATGGAGCAGCGCCTTCTGCAGCAGCGTCTCGAGGTGCGCATGCAGGGGGCAGGGGCTGATCCGAAGGGGTACTTTGCAAAGATCTACCCGGAGGTCTTCTCCTCGGTCCAGAATGAGCACCTGCGGCCCTATTTCATCGCGGGCTCCCACGACCTGACCGCCCAGGACATGTTTTTTGAGAAGACCTTAAAGCTCTCCCAGACCCAGGGCCGTGGCTCCGACGAAGACCAGCTCTCCTCTCTCATCGATGGCTTTGCCACCTTTGTGCGGGGGAACGCGGAGATCCTCAAAAACATGAACAAGGACCAGCAGCTTGAGTTCATGCTGGCGGGCTGGAAGACCTTCTCGAATCTCTACATCGCCGAGCACTCGGGCTATGGCACCACGGTGGAGAAGATCGAGAAGGAGGTGCTTCTTGCCCTCCGGGAGGGAAAGCCCATCATCATCGACGAGATCAACACGATCGCGATGGGGAACCTCATCGCCTTAAACGACATCCTGCAGCACCATGCGGGGCAGACCGCCTACGTGACCGG
>JBJEYC010000317.1:0-1774 GCA_051886435.1 Lachnospiraceae bacterium | reverse complement strand
AAGTATGATCAGCCTCAGTAAGAGCATTACATTCCAGAACGGAAATGAAAGGAGATCTCATGAAGAAAGCAGATTCTGTGCTCGCCGGGGTTCTGGCAGCCTGCGTGGCAGCAGGCCTTTGCGCCTGCGGCAGCACGACATCGTCAGATACCGCAGCCAGCACCTCTACAGAAGCCAGTACCGCCACACAAGGCAGTGATACAGCATCCACCGAGGCAGTTACAGAGAGCGCATCCGCAGACGAAACATCCAACGAAGCCGCCACGGAAGGTGGAACCGAGTCCCTCCCCGCAGGTATGGAGGGCATGCCTGCCATGATGGGAGCAGGGCAGGAGAGTACCGAGGATCTCATCACCCCTACCTATGAGAACGTCGCCTATGCAAGCGTCTCCGACTCCGAGGTCTGCAACATCTACCTGCCCGAGGATGCCACCGAGGGAGAGACCTATCCCGTCATCGTCCTCGTGCACGGCGGCGGCTTTGCCTTTGAGACCCAGAATGAGGCCCTGATCCAGCCGGTTATCCAGAAGGGCCTGGACGAGGGCTATGCCGTCGTCAGCGTCGACTACCGCAAGAGCTCTGAGGCGGTCTTCCCTGCCGCCCTCTCCGATGTGAAGGCCGCGGTCCGCTATGTGCGGGCCAATGCGGACACCTACGGATTTGACACCGACAACATCACGATCTGGGGCGAATCCGCCGGCGCATGGCTCTCTCTCATGACCGCCCTGACTCCGGACGTTGCGGAGCTTGACGGCGATGTCACCGACAACAGCGAGTACTCCAGCGCCGTCAACAACCTGGTCGACTTCTACGGTCCCGTCGAGTTCTACACGATGGACGAGGAGTTCGAGGCTCTCGGCAAGGACGATGACGCCACCCACTCCGCCGCGGATTCCTTTGAGTCCCAGTTCCTGGGACAGGCTCTGTCTGCGGACAAGGAGACCACCTACAAGACCTACTGGGAAACCTACAAGGATCAGCTCCCGGATGACTTCACGCTCAGGGCCTGGATCCAGGCGGGCACTGATGATGACAACGTTCCCTACACCCAGTCCGAGAACTTCGCCGAGCGCCTCTCCGATGTCATCGGAAGCGACAATGTTTCCTTCTCTCTGATCGACGGTGCCGCCCACATGGATCCCGCCTTCTACACCGACGAAAACCTGACCGCCGTGTTTGACTTCCTGCAGGGAACAAGTACTTCCAGCACTTCCAATTCGTAAGCTTTTTGCCATCCTCCGCAGACGCCGTCCGAAGCGAAAACGCTCCGGGCGGCATTTTTCTGCCGAAATTCCCCCGGTTCCCCGGGGAAAACCGGGTGCGGCGCGTTGCATTCACCGGAGAGTGTGTTAAAATATTAACAGTTTGCGGGGAAGATCCGCTTCCCTGCCAGGTCATCGTCCGATATCTTTTGTGAAATTCTAAGGAGGAAGGATACGTATGAGTGAGTCATTTGAAGACATCCTGAAACAGGTCAACGAGATTCCCACGAAGAAGCTCTCCGTGGCGAATGCCCAGGACCTGCCGGTCATGGAGGCCGTTGCAGAGGCAAAGGCCAAGAAGATCGCAGACCCGATCCTGGTTGGCGATGAAGAGAAGATCCGCGAGATCGCAAAGCAGATCAACTTCGATCTCTCCGATGTGCGCGTCATCAATGAGCCCGATATGCAGCAGGCTGCTCTGACCGCAGTCAAGCTCGTCCACGACGGCGAGGCAGATATGTACATGAAGGGCGCCCTGGATTCCAAGACCTTCCTCCGCTCCGTGCTGAACA
>JBJEYC010000316.1:0-1781 GCA_051886435.1 Lachnospiraceae bacterium | reverse complement strand
GAGGTGAAGAACCTGCGGGTGGACAAGAGCGAGATGACGGATGGAGACGTCCTGACTGCCTCCGTGGATGTCACCAACACCGGATCCCGTCAGGGCAAGGAAGTGGTCCAGCTCTATGTCAGCGACCGCACTGGCACCGCAGGACGGCCGGAAAAGGAACTCAAGGGCTTTGCCAAGGTGGATCTTGCCCCCGGCGAGACCAAGACGGTGACCTTTGCCATCGACCGCAGAGCGCTGAGCTACTTTGAGGAGCGCCTCGGCGACTGGTACGCAGCCTCCGGCACCTACGAGCTGCAGGCCGGCGATGCCTCCGACCACATCACGGCGAAAGCGGAGATTCACTTCACCACCGAGGTGGAGCTTCCGCTCCACGTGGCAGGAGATACCACGATCGGTCAGCTTCTTTCCAATAAGAAGACGGCAGCCGTGATCCAGAAGATGTTCTCCCAGATGAATCCCCTCGGCGGAGGAGACGCCAAGAAGGACGATCCGGATGCACGCCTCGGCGCCGGCGAGGATGAGATGAACAAGGCCATGATGCTCTACATGCCGCTGAAGTCCCTGATCTCCTTCGGCGTCATGAACGGCGAGCAGCTGGAGGGCCTGATCGCGACCCTGAACAAGGCCGTGGAGGGCTGAGCGCGAAGCCAGCCAGCATTTCGGCCTGAAAAATCCAAATTGACGCAGCGGCAGGAGAGTTCCTCCTGACGCTGCTTTGTTTTGGGTTTTGAACGGAGAGAGTCCTGTGTTAAGATAATTCCTGTCTGAATTTGTGTGGGGGACTGGACTGTATGACACAAGAGGAAGCCTGCGCCCTGCTGGGCATCACCGACGGGGACAGCGAAAAGGCGATCGACATCAAGTACAAGAGGCTGATGCGGGAGTATCATCCGGATGCGAATGAGGGCAGGCCGGAGGCCGCCCAGATGGCAAGCCGAATCAATGAGGCCCACGACCTGATCCTTGCGGGGATCCGGGACGGGAGTTTTGTGCTGCCGGGAGAGCGGAGCGCACAGGACGCGGAACCGACCCTTGCGGAGCTTCGCCGCAGGGAAGCGGAAAAGCCGAAAAAAGAGGTGTTCTTTACCAAGGAGGACATGATCCGTCTGGCGGAAGACATGCAGGGCGAGATGGCAGAGAAGCCATCTGATTTTGACACGCTGCAAAAGCACGCAAAGGTTCTGCGGAAGATGGTGGCAGCCCACAGCGGCGCCGCGCCGCAGGAGGTGGTCTCAGCTCTGGAGACTTTCACCGCTTTATCCGGGGAGGTGGAGCAAAGACAGGCAGCGGTATCTGCCGCCGCTGCGGCCTTCATCCGCCCGGGCAGCATTGCCATGTCTGTGGAACAGCGGGTGCAGCAGCAGGCGCCGTCGGCAGCAAAAAAGGACATCCAGTCCCTGGAACTGCAGGTAGAGGAACTGCGGATGGCCATGTACAAGCTGATGGATGGAAAAAATCCGAAGTACCGGGGCGTTCTGGAAGATGCCCAGGACTTTCTGGAGAATGAGGCATCCTGCCGGGAGCTGGCGGACAGCCTCTCTGCCGCAGAGTCCGTGGTGGATGAGGTGCGCACCGCAATCCGGGAGGGGCGGGAGGAACTTGATGCCTGCCGGGCAAAGAGACGCAGCAGGATCATCACTGCCGTGCTCTGCGCTGTCATTATCGCGGTGGGAATCCTGGTCACCTTTCTCCTGGTCACCCGGATGTAATCAGATCAGAACACAGCTCAGCCGTGCCGGAGCAGGCCATGGTGATCTTCCATGAAGCCGCCCTGCACGACA
>JBJEYC010000315.1:0-1782 GCA_051886435.1 Lachnospiraceae bacterium | reverse complement strand
GCAAAAAAGAGACAAAAACAGTATTTGTGACCGAGGAGTTGTACCGCGCATACAAGCAGCCGTACTGGAAGGCAAAGCAGCAGGAGAGACGTGCTTCCCGCTGCATGATCGACGGTCACCGCTGTATGGGCGATTGCACCAAGTGCGACCGGCTCCGCGATGGCGCACCGCTGTCCCTTGAACAGATGGAAGAGGACGGCATCGACGTTCCTTCTTCCTATGAAACGCCGGAAGAAGCAGCGCTCCGGAAGGAAGAATACGAGGAGCTGTATGCCGCAATGGCGACCCTGACCGAGCAGGACCAGAAAATCCTCTGGATGATGACGGACGGCAAGTCCGATCACGCTATCGCGGCAGAGCTTGGCATGGCACAGACCACGGTTTCTTATCGCCGGAGAGCGGCCCTCAAGAATCTGAAAAACCTTCTCCGCTGATTTTGCTCAAAATGTCCGGGACTGTCCTGTGTGTTACGGAGGGATTCAAAACAACAAATCACCCTCCAGAAAGGACAGTCCAAAATGACAAACAAATCATTTGATCACGACGACGTTGTCGCGTTCCTGCGGGTGGTCTCGATCCTCACCGATCGGATCGTCTGTTGGATTGAGAAGGGAGGTGAAAACCATGTCGAAGATGAGCGACCTGGATCTGACGCTGAATGAGCTGAAGGAATGCGGTGAGAAGCTGATTGCCGTTTCCGATTCCCTGCGGCAGCTCTTCTCAGAGCCGGAGCAGAAACCGGAACCGGAGAAGCCGGAGCCTAAGGCGGATCCGCCAAAGCAGATCTCGTTTGAGGAGCTCCGGGGCATCATGGCAAAGAAGACGAAAGTCTCCAAGACAAATACGGATGCGATCCGGGAACTTCTCACGAAGTACGGAGTGCATAAGCTCTCGGAGCTGAAGCCGGAGCAGTACGGGGCCTTTCTGAAAGAAGCGGAGGTGATCCCTGATGCCTGATCAGCATGCATTTCTGTCGGCATCGTCCAGCAACCGCTGGATCGCCTGCCCGCCTTCCGCAAAGCTGAACAACGGGACCGGTGGAAGGACATCTGAGTATGCCATTCTCGGAACCTGCGCACACAGCCTTGCTGAGTACAAGCTGAAGAAGGCGCTGGGCATAGATGTGCGGGATCCTACCGAGGATCTGGACTGCTTTGATCAGGAGATGGATTCCGCGACGGATGATTACGTCACCTATGTGATGGAGCAGATTGAGAGGGAGAAGGAGTCCTGCCGGGATCCTACCGTATTGGTAGAGCAACGGCTGGACCTCTCCCGCTGGATTCCGGAATCTTTCGGAACCGCTGACTGCCTGATTGCAGGGGACGAGACCTTGACGGTCGTCGATCTGAAGTACGGAAGCGGAATCAAGGTGGAAAGCAGCTCCAGTCAGCTTAAGTGCTACGCGCTTGGCTGTGTCGACATGTTCGATCCGCTCTATGACATCAAAAACGTCCGGATGGTGATCTTCCAGCCACGCCTGTCCAACATCAGCGAGACCGTGATGAGCAAGGATGATCTTCTGAAGTGGGCGGATGAAGTGCTGGTTCCTGCTGCAAAGCTCGCCTTTGTCGGCGAGGGTGAATTTCATGCCGGTGATCACTGCCAGTTCTGTGCAGTGAAGGCAAATTGCCGGAAGAGAGCGGAAACCAACCTGGAACTGGCAAAGTACGATTTTGCAATGCCAGCAACGCTTGAGGATGTCGAGATCGAGGCAATCCTGCCGATGGTCGATCAGCTGATCGCGTGGGGGAATGACATCAAGGACTATGCGCTGCAGAA
>JBJEYC010000314.1:0-8423 GCA_051886435.1 Lachnospiraceae bacterium | reverse complement strand
AGGGCGTCCGGATGATGACCCTCACCTGGAATTTTGACAACGGGCTGGCGCATCCAAACCACCCAAGCGGCCCGGTCTTCACCCCAGGACCGAAGGACCTTGGCCTCACAGACCGCGGCATCGAGTTTGTCGAGAGGATGCAGGAACTCCATATGATTGTCGACGTCTCCCATCTCTCTGATCAGGGGTTTTTTGACGTGGCGCAGCGGGTCAAAGGACCCTTTGTCGCAAGCCACTCCAATGCGAGAGGCCTTGTCCCCTGCAGCCGGAACCTGACAGATACGATGATCCGGACTCTGGCGGAGCACGGCGGGGTCATGGGCCTGAACTTCTGTCCTTCGTTTCTGGATACAAAACGTCCCCCGAGACAGACGGCGAAGGCACTGACTGAGCAGGCTGCCTACATCCGCAAGGTCGGGGGACTGGATGTCGTGGGAATCGGCACAGACTTTGACGGCATTGGCGGAAATCTGGAGATTTCGGATGCCGGTCAGATGTCGCTTCTGTTCGATGCCCTCTCCCGGGAGGGCTTTACCCAGGATGAGATCGAGAAGATCGCCTGGGAGAACGTCTTCCGGGTCTACCGGGACGTCTTGGGTTAAGCTTTGGTGTGCTCCTCCTCTTCGAGATCGCGCAGCAGCATGAGGAGGAAGGAGATCAGGAGAAATCCGCAGGAGATCCAGATCATCCGGATCCCCATGATGGGAGCAAATACGGCGCCAAGGCCCGCGCCCACCGCAAAGACCGCGATGACGCCGAAGTAATGAAGGGTCTTGTCGAGAACGGCTGGCTCCTTCGTCCTGCAGTAGATCGACAGGGCCTCCATCCCGGACCGGATGTTTCCGATGCACATGGTGCTGGCAAAGCCGTAGCCGGAGATCTTCCGGAAGGCCTGCACCTGCATGGCGCAGGCAAAGGAGGTCAGGGCGTTGGCGATGACGTCAAAGGGGTGGGGGAGAAGACCCACTGCAAAGAGCAGGCCGATCTCAATCAGCACCACGATCTGCCGCCAGTGCACATGCCGGGAACTGGGGTAGCTGTTGCCGATACGCTCAGCGGCGAAGATCCCCATGGCGAAAGCCAGAATCGGGATCAGGTAGTGCAGGCCCTTTGCGAAGTTCCCGGTGAAGAAGTTCTGACTCATCAGGACGATGTTACCGGTCTGGGCGTTGGCAAAGACCTTGCCCCGGATCAGATAGGAGTAGGAGTCCTGCAGTGCCCCAGAGAGCGTCAGAAACACGATGGTGATCGGCGCCTCTGACATCTGCGCGTGTCTGCGGATCAGTTTTTTCATCAGCAATTTCCTCCTTTGTGGTTTCCAGTCGTTCATCATAATCACACTGGGCCGCACTTGCAAGGCGGTGCCCTGCGTTCGTGGGGACAAATCCTGCAACAGCATGCGGAGAGAATGCGCTATAATCGAAAACAAATGTTCACGGAGGAACCGATATGTCCACTTTTGAAGAAAGCCGTTTTGCATCCCTTGCCGTCCCCCTTCCGGAGGACATTCAGCTGTTAAAGGACCACGGAGAGCTTGAGGAGGCCATCCTGCTGTGTGAAAAGAGAATCGCCGGGGAAATCCCCGAGGCACTGCGGGAGAAGCTCCAGCTGGAGGTGGAGATCTTAAAGCGCCTTCCGGCAAACTTCCCCTACACCTTTGAGCAGGCACTGGCCCGCTGCCGGGAGGTGCTCCCGGATCTTACCGAAAAAGAGTTCTATGAACTTCGGGACGCGGGGCGCATCGACTGGATCTATCTTCACGGGGAGCCCCGGTATTTTGACCGCTGCGCCGAGACCCTGGTCGATGCCTACGAGAGAAACCGCAGATCGCTGATTCTCCTTGGGAAGATTGGGGAGGGAGATCCGGTCCCTGTATCAGAGGGCTCGAAAAAAGTGCACGATGCCATGGAGCGGGTCATCCAGAACGGAAGGGAGAGCTGGAAATTCCGGATTCGGGCGAGCCTGAAGATCAAGGACAGCGCCTTTGTCCCCGGGCGGGTGTCCGTATGGCTTCCCTTCCCGAGGCCCTGCGGCCAGATCTCGGGGGTGCGTCTGATCGACGCCTCCTCCCGAAACGGAATCATTGCGCCAGAGACGGCGCCCCAGCGGACGATCTGCTTTACCGAGAACCTCACGAGAAACCAGGAATTTTTCGTGGAGTATGAGTTCCTCTCCACCAGCGTCTACAACGACCTGTGGACGCCGGGGGCAAAGATCCAGAAGCGGGAGGGGGATCCCGCGCCGACGAAAAACGATCTTGCCGAGGAGCTTCCCCATATCCGCTTCACGCCATATCTGCGCGCACTGGCAGAGGAGATCACCAGGGGGAAGAAGACGGATCTTGAGAAGGCGAGGGCAGTGTACGACTTTATCACCACGAAGGTGACCTACTCCTATCAGCGGGCATACTTCCTGCATGAAGCCATCGCGGAGTACACGGCTGTGAATCTCAAGGGAGACTGCGGCATGCAGGCGATCCTGTTTATCACTCTCTGCCGGATTCTGGGGATTCCTGCAAGGTGGCAGTCCTCCCTCCAGGTGCGCACCGACGAAGCCGGCTGCCACGACTGGGCCCAGTTCTACCTGCCGGAGTACGGGTGGCTCACCGCGGATCCCTCCTATGGCGGGGGCGCATATGATGCGGGAGATGAGACAAAGCGGCGCTTCTACTTCGGGAACATGGATCCGTTCCGGATGGTGGCAAACAGTGCTTTCCAGAAGGACTTTGACCCGTCATTCGGGTTCCTTCGCTGCGATCCCTACGACAATCAGGTGGGAGAGGCAGCCTACGCGGATCGCAGCCTTGCCCCGGAGGAGTTTGATACGGTGCGCAAGGTGACTCTCTGCCAGCTCATGGGATCCTGAGAGTCAATTGATTGGGGACGGGCCGGCCGGTTTCGGCCGGCCTGTGTCATATGGGGAAAAATGCCGTGCCTGGATATGCGGGGAAACATGAAGGACGCGGCCACAGGGGGGAAAAAACATGCAAAAGCGGCTCAGACAGCTGCCAATCCGAAAGCAACTGAAGGTGCTGATTCTGCTGACAGTGATTCCGCTGACGGCGATCAGCCTGTATCTGCTCTATGCCCTTTTGGGCTATTCCAGGGCATATCGCGCGATCGTCAGCAACATTGCCACGGCAAACCAGTACAGCCAGGACTTCAAATCACAGCTGGACGAGGACATCTACCGGATCGTGGTCTCGGGGAAGACCTTTGACGAGATCGGAACGGACGAAGAGCTCGAGGATCCCTATCCGGTGCTGGAGGGCTGCCGGACCACCTTCACACAGCTCGAGTCCTCCACCCGGGATGCCCAGTCAAAGCGCTGGCTCCAGATTCTGGTGCGGAACCTCGACACTCTGAGCGAGCGAGTGGACGACATCCGGGACAGCTGCGCCTCTCCGGGGGATCACTACGACGACAACATCGACATGCTCAACAGCGATGTCTACATCCTGACCGAGCTGATCCAAGAGGACATCCAGAACTACATCTACTATCAGGTGGAGTACATGGACCTGGTGCGTGTTGCTCTGGAAAAACAGGTGGTGACCTTTATCACGGTCATGGCACTGGTGCTGGCAGGATCGGTTGCCTGTTCCTCCTACTTTTCCCAGCGCTTTGCCGCGGGGATTGCGGCGCCGATCGGGGAGCTCGCAAGGGTCACCCATGAGATCGCGGGTGGAGACTTCTCTGCGAGGGCTGGGGTATCTGGCAGTGCCGATCTGGAGCCGCTCCAGACATCGGTCAACGACATGGCCTATCACCTGGAGGTCATGGTGCGGCAGATCCGGGAGGATGAGCGCAAAATGCGCAAGGCGGACCTTCGCCTTCTGCAGGAGCAGATCAACCCCCACTTTCTCTATAACAGCCTGGACGCCATCGTCTGGCTCATCGAAGACCGGCGCTACGACGCGGCGGAGGATATGGTGGTGTGCCTTTCCAGGTACTTTCGCCTCTCCATCTCCAAGGGCCGGGAGTTCATCCCGATCCGGGACGAGGAGCAGCACATCAGGAGCTACCTCCAGATCCAGAAGGTGCGCTACGCTGATATTCTGCAATACGAAATCGACATCAATCCCGCCGTGTATGAGTATCGGATCATGAAGCTCACCCTCCAGCCACTGGTGGAGAACGCGCTCTATCACGGGATCAAGAACAAGCGAAGCGGCGGCACCATTCGGGTGAGCGGCGAAAAGGAGGGAAATCTGATCCGCCTTGTGGTGTCGGACAACGGCGCCGGCATGGAAGAGGAGGAGCTTGCGCGCCTTCGAGAGGAGATCACAAAGCCCTGCCGGGAGACTTCCAGCGGCTTTGGCATGGCAAACGTCAATGAAAGGATCCGGATGAATTTCGGCCCCGCTTATGGCCTGTACCTGGAGTCGGAAAAGGGACAGGGTACCCGTGTCACCGTGACGATCCCCGCCCTTCCCATGGAGGAAGAGAAGGAGGCAGCCAATGAAAAAGCGGAGTAAGTTTGCAGCGCTTCTTGCCCTTCTCGTTCTTTTGTCCGGGAGTCTTGGCGCCTGTTCCCCCTTTCAAGTGGGAGAGCTTGCCGGGCAGGAGGACACCCAGCAGGATCTCGTCACCGTGGGCTTTTCCCAGCTCGGCAGTGAGTCCGCCTGGCGCACCGCCAACACGAAATCCGTGCAGGATGCTCTGACCACCGAGAACGGATTCTTCCTCCTCTACGACAACGCAAGACAGCTCCAGGACCAGCAGATCAAGGACCTTCGGAGCTTTATCTCCCAGCGGGTGGATGCGATCGTGTTCTGCCCGGTGGAAGAGGAGGGCTGGGAGACGGTACTCGGAGAGGCAAATGAAGCCGGCGTTCCCGTCATCGCCCTGGATCGGAATATTGCCACAAAGGATCAGTCGCTTCTCACGGCCTTTCTTGGCGAGGACATGCGCACTGAAGGCGTCAATGCCGGGCTCTGGCTGGAGAAGACGCTGCAGGAAGAGGGGCGGCAGGATGAGGACATCGAGATCGCAGTCCTGCAGGGTACGGAAGGCTCCTCTGCCGCGGAGGGCAGGAGCGAGGGGTTCCTTGCGATCGCATCCCGGAATCAGAACTGGCATTTTGCCGCCCAGGCGGACGCGGAGTTCACAAGAGCCAAGGGGCGGGAGGTCATGAAGCGTTTTTTGTCGGAGTTTGACGACATTGACGTGGTGGTTGCTCAGAACGACGAGATGGCGCTGGGGGCGCTGGAAGCCATCGAGAGCGCGGGTCGTCTCTACGGGGTGAACGGAAAGAAACTGATTCTGATCTCCTTCGACGGCACAAGGGAAGCCCTGGAGGCGGTGCAGCACGGGGAGATCGATCTGGATGTGGAGTGCAATCCGCTCTCCGGACCGGCCCTTCGGGAGCTGATCGAAAACATCCTGTCCGGGAAGTCCTACGAGAAGGTCAACTACCTGCCAGAGCAGGTCTTTACAAGGGAAAATGTGGACGAATACCTGGACAGCCGGGCATATTAGAAAAAAGGGGAGAGACAATCATGCTGAGAGTGTTTCTGGCAGAGGATGAGAGCATCGTGCGGGAGAGTCTGCGCGACAACATCCCCTGGAATGAGTACGGGTATGAGTTTGTGGGGGAGGCCGGGGACGGGGAGATGGCACTGCCCCTGATTCGAAAGACCAGTCCGGATCTTCTGATCACGGACATCCGAATGCCCTTTCTGGACGGGCTTGCCCTGACCCACATCGTGAAAAAGGAGATGCCCCAGATCCGGGTCATTGTGATCAGCGGCTACGACGACTTTGAGTACGCGCGAAGAGCCCTGACCGAGGGCGTCGACCAGTACATCATGAAGCCGATCACGCGAAAGACCATGTGGGAGGCGCTGACATCGATCCGGGACAAGATTGAGGATGAGAAGCGGCAGCAGGGATATCTGGAGCAGTATCGCCTTGAGCGCCGCGAATTTGAGCAGATGCAGCGCCGGGAATTTATGGAAAAGGTCTTCTCCGGTACCATGCCCGTGGAGCACATCTATGAGGAGGCGGGAAAGCTTGGCATCTCCGTGGACGCCTCGTGTTACAGCCTGATCCTCCTCTCTTTCCGGGACGCGGATCCGGACGAACCATTAAGTGACGCCGTACAGAGCGAGCTTATGCTCTACTTTATGCGAAATCCTGCCTTTTTCCCGATGGAGTGGACGCTTTCCTCCTACTGCGTGCTGCTTCGCGGAGAGCGAAATCAGGTGGAGCAGCTCTCGAAAGAGGCGATGGAGAAGATCAGGGAAGTATGCTCCAAGGCGGGTGAGCGGCTCTACTGGTATGCTGCCAAGGGAGAGCCGGTGGATCGCTTTTCCGCACTGCAGACCTGCTTTGAGAAGGCAAATCACGCCTTTGCCAGCCGGTACTGGCGCCAGTCGGAGCACATCCTGACGGAGGAAAGCACAATCGATCGAAGCACCATTCGCCAGGTGGATGCTTCCCAGGTTGACCCGGAGGTGGTCATCCGGTTTTTGAAAGACAGCGATCCTTCCGGGATCCCGAACTTTGTGGCCAACTACCTGGAGAGCCTCGGAGACGTGCTCCAGTCTCGGATTTTCCGGGGATATCTCATTCTGAACGTGCGCTTTGCAGTACTGCGCTACCTGATGGATCTGGGGATTCCCCAGGAAAATGCGGTGGAGGAGCTGGATGCTCCCACCCAGAACTTCCACCTGGAGGCGGGGGAGGTGGGAGAGTATCTTACCTCTCTTCTTGCAAGAGCTATGGATCTTGCGGGGAACGCCTCTGCCTCGAAGAACCGCTCCCTTGCCGCAGCGGCCAGAGAATATCTGGATGAGAACTTTACCAATGAAAATCTCACCCTGAACTTCGCGGCAAACACGCTGGGGGTGAGCGCCGGGTACCTGTCGGCGGCCTTTTCCCGGGAGATGGGGGAGACCTTTGTGGAATACCTGACGAAAAAGCGGATGGCCCTGGCAAGAGAGCTTCTTGCAAAGGGCTGCCACACGGCGGAGGCTGCGGCAAAGACCGGATATCGGGACCCCCACTACTTCAGCTTCGTGTTCCGGAGAACCCAGGGGATGTCAACCCGGGAGTTCCGACAGAAGGCGCAGCATCCGGATGCGTCGTCGTGAGGGTGTTTCCCTCAGAAAAAGTCCAGGGCAGAGCGGGAAGAGCATCTTCCCGCCCTGCCATTTTTTGTGCAAAGAAATCCGCGAGGGATAGGGCAAGGTCCTCCCTTCGGATCCGTACCCGCGCAAGGGAAAACCCCCGAACATCCTGCAGGGACTGCTCCCCGAGACAGGCAGCCGAGATCTCCTCCGGAATGGATATGCCCCGCGCTGCAAGCAGAGAAACTGCGGCAAGGGCAGTGGCGCTCCTTGAAAAAAGAAGGGCGCTTACTCCGGCAAGCTGCGTAGACAGGATCCGGATGAGGATTTTTGCCTGCTCTCCCGGGGTGAGAAGATCCTGTCTTGGGAGTTCAACCACTTTTCCGACACTTTCGGACATCCCCTGCTCAGAAAAACAGCTGAGAAATTCATAGAGGATTTCCTCGCGGCAGGGCCCATCCTCCAGACAAAGAAGGATTCTCTCATGGCCCCGTTTTTTCAATTCCGAAAGAATCAGCCTCGTGCCTGCAGCAGCATCCGGGGAAATGGCGGGTATCTCCGGAAGGTTCCGGCAGCCTCTGCCGAGAAAGAAAATCCGGCAGTTTTTGGCAGCAAGAGCCCGGTACGCCGCAGCAAGCGGAGAGAGTCCCGGGGCGGAAGTATTGGAGAAAAGAACAGCGGGCGGATTGGAGAGAAGATCCCGCAAAAGCTCCGCTTCTCTGATCGGAGAATTCTCATGGGAGAGTAGGAGCAGTCTGGCGCCCTTTTTCGAAAAGGCTGTCTCCAGTGCCCTGATCTGTTCCGGAACGCCGGGGGCTGTCAGGGAAGGGAACAGGAACGCTGCGGCCGGACGCCTTCTCTCCGGGATCTTCCCCGTCAGATTGTATCCGCTTCCCTGTCTGCTCTGCACAAGCCCCTCCTCTTCAAGAAGCAGGAGAGCCCTTCGAAGCGTCGTGCGCGAGATGGCAAAGCGCTTACAGAGCACCTGTTCAGTCGGAAGTCTTCCGCGCCCGCCCATATCCCGGATGAGGGATTCCAACTCCGTTCTGATCTGCAGATATTTTTTCATCTTCCTCTTCTTTCTGTATCCACTCCGGTTGAAATTTTGAGATTACAATTTTCCCCTGCGAAAAAAACGGACCTTTGGCTCCTGTAAAGAAGCGTGCCTGTGCCGGAAAAATAGTAAAACTGCACAGCAAAAGATGAACAGCAGAGCCGTTATTTGTGCAGATATTTTGATTTCGAAGGCAGTATGAGATAAAAATATCGCCCTAACGCAGGATGTCAGTCCTGATTTGTATCTGATTTTACCATCAATGCAATAATTTGTATCTAAATGATTCACAAAAAT
>JBJEYC010000313.1:0-1789 GCA_051886435.1 Lachnospiraceae bacterium | reverse complement strand
TGGTCAGCTGCGCCTTCATCAACTTCACCTGGATCTTTTTCCGTGCGGACTCCCTATACGCGGGCGTTCTGATGATCCAAAGGATCTTTGCCTACTTCGGTCCCGGCGAGATTGCCGGCGCCTCCCTGACGTCCTACGGACTGGACCTGCCGAATCTGGCGGTGCTGTTTTTGGGCCTTTTGATTCTGCTTGCGGCGGACCTCTGCAAGCTTCGGGGAAAGCGCATCTCGTCGTGGCTCCTTGCCCAGAACCGCCTGTTCCGGGAGCTTGTGATCGCCGGAACCGTGGTGCTGCTTGCCGTTGTCGGTGTCTGGGGCGGAACCTACAGCGCCTCGGGCTTTATCTACTTTCAGTTCTAGGAGGGCACGGAAGATGAGAAGAAAAATCGGAATCCGGATCCTCTCGGTCCTGTTTACCGCGGCGCTCGCCATCGCCGGCATCCTGATCGCCGCCCGGGTGACCATGCGCACGGACAGCGACTACAAGACGGAACCCTTTCTGCAGGAGGACACTGACGTGGACGTCCTGTTTCTCGGGACCAGCCATGTGATCAACGGGATCTTCCCGATGCAGCTCTGGGAGGACTATGGGATCACCTCCTACAACCTGGGCGGCCACGGCATCACGATTGCCACCTCATACTGGATTCTCCGGAATGCCGTCGAGGTCCACAAGCCGAAGGTGGCGGTACTGGATGTGAGCCTGGCGGAGAGTGAATATCTGGCACCGAGTTCCGAGTGGGCCCATGACTCGTTGGATGCCTTTCCCCTGACCAGGACGAAGGTCCAGGCGGTGCAGGACCTGTACCCGGATGACAAAGAGACGCAGAATGAGCTCCTGTTCCCCTTTGTGCTCTACCACAGCCGCTGGACGGAGCTCTCGGGAAAGAGCGTCGTCCAGGCCTTTACCGGGATCGAGACAACCACCGAAAAGGGAGCGGAGTCACGGATCGCGGTGTCCGCCCCGGGCGAGGGGCGGGACACCCTGATCCCGGAGAGTCAGAAGACGCAGCTCTCCACCCCGGGGATGAGCTACATTCAAAAGTTTGTGGAGTACTGCCGGCAGGAGGACATCACGCCGGTTCTCATCAACGTGCCCTATCCCGCCACCGAGGAGGAACAGGAGGCGGCCAACGGCATCGCAGATCTCGCAAAAAAGCTCGATGTCCCCTATCTGAACCTCCAGTATGCCTCCCTGGTCGATTTTGATACGGATCTCTATGACGCGGACGCCCATTTAAACCCCTCCGGGGCACGGAAGGTGACGGCATATCTGGGGGAGTGGCTGACTAAGCACACGGATCTGGCAGATCACCGGGATGATCCCGCTTATGCCTCCTGGGACGCGGACTATGAGGCCTACCGGGCCTTCCTGACGGACAACATCACCCAGTACGCGGGCTTTGCGATCAACCTGATGCTGCTGAACAATGAGAATTTTACTGGGGAACTGACGCTCTCCGGCTACGAGCCGGGCACGGTCGAGCAAAAGCTCATCGACCAGCTGGGGGAGAACCTGACGGTGACCCGGGAGGACGCCGGGGAGGACTGGAATGCCAAACTGGTCATTCGCTCAGCAAGGGACGGGAGCATCATCGCACAAAAAACCTATGGATCCCTCTCCTTTGTGGAGAGCGAGACGCCCTGAAAGGCGTGCCTGAAATCTCAGTATTGAAGCACAAATTCTAAAAATACAGACAATAACGGGACAACGGAAAAGATGATTGACAAAGGTGGGGGCCAATGTTAAGATCATGTTAGAAAAAAGAAGAGGAGATGCAACAAAAGCC
>JBJEYC010000312.1:0-8451 GCA_051886435.1 Lachnospiraceae bacterium | reverse complement strand
ATCCACCGGAAGGTGGTATGGAAGCACGCGACTTTAGTCGTGTGAGGCTTCACTTTCATGAAGACCACAAAGAACAGGAGCAGGACGCAGTCCGCGAGGGAGGCCGCATAGGCCAGCTCATTTCCCACCCCTTCCTGGCTGCCGTCAAGGACAATCCTGGGAAGTTACCGACCATGACCATAAAGGAGGCAGCGGAGACCTGGAATCGGCGGTTCATCCGGAGCATGGAACGCTGGTACAGAACGTAGTGCAGTTCTTTCCGAAAAACGAAGATCAAAAACACGCTGATCGCAAAAGTCAGGCACATGCGCTGAAAGGCGGTCTGGGCAAGCAGCATTGCCAGACAGTTGGAACAGAAAAACAGGGTGTAGATGAAGATGGCACCGGGTCCCGGGATGCCGATGACTTTCCGGTAGAGTGGGACCAGGAAAAGAAGCGGTGCAATCAGGCACACAGAAGCGACAAGAAAGTCCGCCATGGTTCCCGTCATCGGGTGACGGGCCGCAATCCAGCGCTTGACTGCACCTGAGATCACCTGGGCAGAATTGTAGGAAGTGAGAAATGACAGAACAAACTTTTTGATCTGCGTGCGCCTTTTCTCATGAGGAAAGATCAGAAAGATGGTGACTGCTGCAAAGACAAGACCCTGCAGCACGTCCGTGTAGTTGCGCAGCCAGTACGCCTGAAGCCAAGTGCCAAACCATTCCATCTCCAAAAACCTCCCAGGGCCGCACCCTGACGCCACGCAGATTTTGCCCAAAGGCAATCACATTTGGGCGTATGATAATACATTCCCAGTCCGGATATTGCTATTTTCTACAACCTGTAGTTCTGTGCGTCTGCCATAGGGGAGGCACGAAAAAGCCGCAGGCCGGTTTTGTTCCGGTCTGCGGCTTTCCTTTTCAATTGATTGAAACTTATGAACTGAAACTTACTGCGCCTTTGCGTAGTCCGCAGCGCTCTGACCTGCGATACGGCCAAAGACCACGAAGTCAGCGACGGCGTTGCCGCCGAGGCGGTTGGCACCATGCACGCCTCCGGTGACTTCGCCTGCAGCGAAGAGTCCGGGAATTGCACTGCCGTCCTCCTTGAGAACCTCGGTGTCAGTATCAATCTTCAGACCGCCCATCGTGTGATGAACGGCTGCGGTGACGTGAATCGCATAGTAAGGAGCGGTGTCAAGAGGCTCCGCGAAGCTTGTGCGGCCGAAGTCAGGATCGTTCTTGTTCTCCACGTAGGTGTTCCAGTTGGACAGCGTCTTGGCAAACTCGGACGGATCGTCCATGCCCATCGCCTTGGCCAGCTCCTCGGGCGTATTGCCAGTGACGGTATATCCGCTGTCGATGTAGCCCTGAATGACGTTGGAAGCATCCACCATCTTCTGATCGATCACAAGCCAGCTCTGGGAACCGGTCTGGGCAATCTCAGCGGCAGAGACCACGTCTCTGGTGCCCACCTCATCGATGAAACGGTCGCCCTCCTGGTTGACCAGGATGGCACCATCGCCGCGCAGGCCCTCCGTGATGAGTGCTGCCGTGTCCACCTGTACAGTCGGGTGAACCTGAATCTGATCCATGTCTACTGTGTCTGCGCCGATGGCAGTTGCCATCTCAATGCCCTGGCCCTGTGCGCCGGGTGCATTGGTGGTCATAAAGCCCTTGTACTCGGGGCGGTACTTCTCAACCATCTCGGCATTGGCACCAAAGCCGCCGGTGGTGAGCACCACAGCCTTGGCATTGACGGTAACCGTGCCGCCTGCATCGGTCTTTGCCTCGATGCCAACAGCGTTGCCATTGTCATCGGTCAGGATCTTGTCTGCAGTGGTGTTGTAGAGAATGTCGATGCTGCGGTCTGCCACATCCTGCTCCAGGATCGGGATCATATAAGAACCGACAGAAAGGGTCTTGCCGTCAGCATCCACAGGACGGTGAATACGCTTGACAGATGCACCGCCGAAGCTCGAGACAGAGTGGAGTGTCACGCCCTGCTTCTCCAGCCAGTCGATGGAATCAGCACTGTTCTCTGCAAGAGTGGCAACAAGATCCGGATTGTTGATGCCCTTGCCGCCGATCATGGTATCGAGCTCAAAGAGCTCTACGGAGTCGAAGTATCCCTCCGGATCTGCCTGATAATCCTTGTACTGCTTTTCAACAGTATCCGCGAGCTTCTGAATCGTCTCATTGTCCGCATAGTCGGACCGGGCAGAGGCCAGGGTCTTCTCAACGCCGGCACCCTCATCAAATGTATTTTCATCCTGGTAAACGGTCTTGGCTGCGTTCATGCCGCCGGTTGCGCGGATGGAATTGCCGCCCGCCATAGACTGGCTCTCGAGAATGAGGACATCCTCTCCGGCATCCGCAGCGGTGATGGCAGCGGTCAGACCTGCGCCGCCTGCGCCGACGATGACGACGTCGGTATCATACTCGGCGTCCTCTGCGGCAGCGGTATCTGTGGCAACGGCCGTGTCAAAAGCGGTGTCATCGATGCCTGCGGACTGCAGTGCGTTGCGGATGGCCTGCTTGATTGCATCGGAAGAAACAGTGGCGCCGGTCACACCGTCCACCTGCAGGCTGTTGGCGGCGACGATCTCGCCGGGAAGCTTGTCGCAGGCTACGGTACCGATACCTTCGGTCTCATTTGCAGAAACGATCTGCACAGAATAGATCTTGTCCTGGGTCGCAGTCACCTTGACAGTGATGTCGCCATCCATGCCCTTTGCGGTGCCTTCTGCGGTGACGGCATCGGCAGGCGCTGCTTCATCTGCCTCGGCAACGGCACCTTCTGTGCCTGCCTCCGCAGCGGACTCAGTATCAGAGGATGTAGAATCTCCGCCAAAGACGCTGGGATCCAGCCCCGCTGCAGTCAGGGCGTTCTTCACTGCCTCCTTGACCGCATTCGAGGAAATGGTTGCGCCGGTCACACCGTCCACATCCAGGCTGTTTGCCTCGACGATGGCACCAGGCAGCTGGTCTGTTGCCAGGGTGCCGATGCCCTCAGTCTCGTTGGCAGACACGATGTTGACAGCATAGATCTTGTCAGCGGTAGCCGTCACGGAAACCGTGATGTCACCATCCATGCCCTTCGCGGTGCCTTCTGCGGTGACGGCATCCGAAGGGGCTCCTCCGGTCGCCTCCTGTGCCTTCTGGCGCACCGACACCACCTCGAGGATGATGGCTGCGACCAGAGCAACCGCGAGAATCACCCATTTCGTGTTCTTCTTTTTCATTGAACGTTGCTCCTCCCTGTAAATTGATCATTTTACTTAGCCGGCATAAACCGGCATTTTGACGATGACATTTTAGCAGAGAAACGCCGGCGTGCATAGGACAAGCGGCCGGTTTTCTCTCCCATTTGCTCACAATTGTGGCGACTCCCCAACGGCTTTCTGTCGCGGCTGTGCGACGTGTCCCCGATCCGGATGCCTTCTCTTACGCTTCGGGTTATAGGCGTCGGAAAAGTTTGCCGTCAGGATACCCATGGCGAGCATCCCGAAGACGGTCCCTGCCAGAAAGACAAGGGGCAGGACTGCCCTGACACTCCCAGTATGCTGCTTTCGAATCATGTTCCCTCTCCTTCCCCATTTTCAGGTCAGCAGGATCAGAAGGATCCTGCCAATCACCATGCCTGACGCCAGTCCTCCCAGGTGAGCCCACTGGTTGATTCTTCTGTTCACCGCGCCATAGATCAGGTTGATGGCAAGGGTGATAAGAAGAGATCTTGCGGACACATAGGGTCGAAACCTGGGATCAATGGCAACCATCAGCCATGCCCCCATGAGGCCAAAGACCGCACCGGAGGCACCGGCAGAGACACTGCCGCTTCCCCGCTTCTTATCGCGAAGATAGGTCACCAGGTTCCCGCAAAGGCCCGAGCCAAGATAGAGGACTGCAAAGGGAACGCTTCCGAGTAAAGCCTCCAGCCCAGGCCCCAGGGCATAGAGGGAATACATATTTGCGATGATGTGCCAGACGCCGAAGTGGACAAAGCACGCGCTGACAAGACGCCAGTACTGTCCCCGCCGGACCAGAGGCGCGTACATCGCGCCGTACCGGACGGCTGTGTTGGGATCTTCGGGGTGTCCCGCGGCCTGTTCGACAAAGTAGAGGATCACACAGATCAGCAGGACCGCGGTGGAAAAAGGTGCGCTGCGCATAGGCATAATCTCCTAAGAGTAAAGTCAGTGGGCGACATCGGCCATGGTTTCTGCCATCCGCTTTCTGATGACCGGCGCCATGTACCTGCCAAACAGCGGGATCAGCACCTCATCATAGTTGTCGCGGACACAGGTCTTCTTGGAGAAGACAGCTGTGTACTCGTGGTCCTTCGTGGAGGGAAGCCAGTTCTCCCCATCCGGGAGCGCCCCGTTCGGGTCGCCGGTCTTTGCAAAGGCGAGGGCGCTTCCGAAGATCTCCTCCTGGAGTGCGGTGTTTTCCTCCCACTCCCCCTGGGTGTAGGGGACAAGGTCGATGTTGCCGAAGATGTAGGGAATGTCGCAGCAGTGCCACGGCGTCTGCCTCCCGTTGACCTTCTCGTCCTGGTTGAAAATATAAGACCAGATCTTCCCGCCGCCTGCGGCACGCTTCCGGATGTACTGCTGCTCCGGGGTACGGAAGATGATATCAAGGAGCAGAAGGTCGGTAATTCTGCGCTCCGGATAGGCTTTTTCAAAAAGCGGAATGACTGCGTCTGCGCCCTCTTTTCCGATTACCGCGGCAACGGCCTGCGCCTGCTCTTCCCGGCTCATGTTCTCTGGATAGGTGGGATTCGGCGCAAAGGAGGTGAACTCGCCGTAGACGGAGCCAGCCACCAGCGGCACGTCCATCGTTTCTTTCCGGAATCCGTTCACCAGGGGATCTCCCAGGTAAAACCGGTTTTTGTGCGGCCTGCAGCCAACATACTCTCCGGCCTTCTCCAGAGCGGATTTTACCGCAAGGTACACCCTTGCAAGATCGGCATAGGGCACAGTCTCCAGCTCTTTCACCGTATTCAGATGAAGGGCGGACATCATCTGCTCTGCGAGATTCTTTCCGCTCCCGTTCTCATCCGCCAAAACCGTGCCGATGATGCCGGACATGATGATGCCCCGATGGAAGAGACCGTCTGCCTCCGGTGTCTGCAGAAGTGTTGTGATCTTTGCGCCGCCTCCCGACTGGCCAAACAGGGTGACGTTGTCGGGATTGCCGCCGAAGAAGCGGATATTGTCCTGAATCCAGCGAAGTGCCGCGATGATGTCGTCGGTGCCTGCATTCCCGGAGTTCTCGTATTCTTCCCCGAAGTCAGACAGATCCAGATACCCCAGGATGTTCAGCCGGTGGTTGAGTGAGACCACCACGCAGTGACCCCGGGAGGCAAGTGCCTGCCCGTCATAGGCCTCCTGCTCTATGGAAGATCCTGCAAAGTAACCGCCGCCGTGAAGCCAGACCAGAACCGGCAGATCTTTCTCTTCCGTTCCCGGAGTCCAGATGTTCAGGTTCTGGCAGTTTTCATCCATCGGCCAGTAGCGATGCGGAACCAAAAGTTCTCCGTTTGGACGGTCCGGAGAAAGGAGCGGACAGACATACCCGTAGCTGGTACAGTCCTTTGTTCCCTCCCAGGAAACCGGCTCCGGCCGGTGAAAGCGCGCCGCCCTGGCATAGGGAACCCCCTTGAAGATCGTAAGGTCATCCCAGAGATATCCCCGCACGATGCCCCCGGTGGTCTTTACCAGTGCTGTCTTGGCGTCATAGGCAAAACGATGCTTCATGCTGTCCTCCCCGGCCGCAATCGGCCGTTTGGTTTTGCAATTTATTGTCTTACCCAATATTATAGCCGCTTCCCTCCGGCTTCGGAACAAAAAGAAAGAAGGCATTCTCCCTTCGCGGAAGAATGCCCCCGGGATGCGGTCAGCTCAAGCCTTGGCAGGTTTGACCTGTGCATCCTTGATGTACAGATGTTTCAGAATGATCGGCGTCACGATCGAGCTGATGATGATCAGCAGGATGACGCAGGTGAAGAAGTTCGACTCCATCATGCCGGCCTTGAGACCCCTCTGGGCGACGATCAGAGCAACTTCGCCTCGGGTCATCATACCGACACCGATCTTTAAGGAATCAGGGCCGTTGTAGCCAAGGACCTTGGCGCAGGCGCCGCAGCCGATGACCTTGGCGATCATGCCGACGGCGACGAAGCACAGGGAGAAGACCAGGATCCGGGGATCCAGCGTACGCAGGTTCGTCTGCAGGCCGATGCTGGCAAAGAAGATCGGTCCGAAGATCATGTAGGAGTTGATGTCCATCTTCCGCTCAATGTAGTCGGAATCCTTCAGGCTCGAGAGCACGATGCCCGCGATGTAAGCGCCGGTGATATCCGCCACACCGAAGTACTTGTCCGCGATGTAGGAATACAGAAATGCCAGGCACATGCCGATGATCGGGATACGTCTCGTGTGAGGATACTTGGCATCGAGGATCTGCATCAGTTTGAGAATGAGAACGCCCACGCCGATGGCAAGTACAAAGAACAGGACGGTCTTTAAAGCCACCACACCTATGTTGGCGGAAGGATCCTTCATGGACAGGACCGCGGTCAGAACCAGGATGCCAAAGACATCATCGATGACTGCGGCACTGGTGATCGTGATACCGACCTCAGTCTGGATCTTGCCCAGTTCCCGCAGCGCCTGCACCGTGATGGAGACGCTGGTGGCGGTCAGGATCGTCCCGATGAAAACCGCGTGCAGGAAGGCATCCGAACCCCAGGCACCGAAGCCATAGAAGGCGCCGTACAGGATTGTTCCGAGAATCAGCGGTACGATGACGCCAAAGGCTGCGATCAGGGTTGCCTTGGCGCCGGACTTCTTGAGCTGATCCAGGTCGGTCTCCAGACCTGCCGAGAACATCAGCAGGATGACACCGATCTCCGCCATGCCGGAGATGAAGTCTGTGATTGATACCAGGTTGAGAATCGAGGGCCCGATCAGAAGACCTGCCACAATCTCACCGGCAACTTCCGGCGCGTGAATCTTCCTTGCCAGCAGGGCAAAGAACTTTGCAAAGATCAGAATGATACTCAGATCCAGCAATATCTGCAATGTGTCCATTTTCTTCCTCCCTCCGGGAAGGTCCTTCCCGGCATCTGTCGGTAAAATTGCCCCGAGGCCCGGCAGATCTAAAGTTTATCTATTGAATATGTAAAAATTTTAGAAAGGATGGAAGGAGAAATCAAGGCAGAATAGTGCAGATTTTGTGTACCTTTGTAATGGCTTCGATGCACTCTTTTCACAATTACCGTATTTTTCGTCAACCGATCGGCAAAAGAGTATCTTTCTCCCAGTAATATGCTTTGTGGGTGAGCCGCTTCTCAGGCGGGATCTTTCCCCGAATCTCTTCCTCCCTGCAGATCTTCTCGGCAAGGGCAGGTATGCTGACAGGTCCCGGTGCGGTCAGGGCAAGGCAGGTGTCTGTCCCAACGGGAAGGATCACATATCGCGCCCCGAGGTGTTTTGCAAGAAATGTCCGGGTGCTCGCATAGAGGATGGCTGACGCGCCATGGGCTCCCGTCATCGTGGTGATCTGGTAGACCTTTCCGCCGCCGAGAAGGGGCTGGTACTCTTCTGTCAGGTCCCGGATCACCATGGGGTCGATGTCGGAGCGGTTGTCCATTGCCTGCGGGTACAGGTCCTTGGCCTCTTTGCAGAAGGGCATGCGGACTTTGGTGGATTCCTTAATCGGCACAGCTCCCTCCACGCCAAAGCGCTCCAGGGAGACGAAAAAGATGAGGGCAAGATTTCCGAACAGGATCTTCGGACGGTCTTTCGCGGCCGGATCGTCTGCCCGTACGAGCCACCCCACGGTATTTCTTCCAAACAGGAGCGGATCGCGGCACAAAAGCAGCGCAAGGTCCTGAAGGTCCTCTTCGGATTTTTGCTGCAGGGCTTTTCCATAGAGATCCGCAAAGTACTGAATCGCCGCCTTCTCGTCCTTGGTGGCACGGTAATAGCCGTAGACATCCTCCGCGTCAAAGACCGGAATGCGGTAGCCGGGATCCTTGGATCCCGCCGGAACAATCGTGACAGGATGATGCGCCCCGGCAAGGCCCTCCCGCTTGTCTGAGAGGATCTGCCATCCCGATTTGTTCTTTGGCAGCAGAGCGCCAAGGCCGGAGAGGGTGTCCTGCAGGACGTCCTCAAAGGATAAAAGTTCTCTTGCCATTGGTAAGATCTCCCTTTCGTGGTAAATGTTGAGAACATTGTATCACAGGGCCGGGAGGGAAAAATGCCCGCCGAGCTGTGTGACAATAGCAGCTCCCGTCCAGGAAGATTTCGTCTTTAATTTTTTCTAAATTTCTTGTTGCCAACCCCGGGTGGGAAAGATATAATGCTCTTCGTTGACAGCGCTTCGGTGCTTCACGAAATGCGATCATAGCTCAGCTGGGATGAGCGTCCGCTTGACGTGCGGGAGGTCAGAGGTTCGA
>JBJEYC010000311.1:0-1803 GCA_051886435.1 Lachnospiraceae bacterium | reverse complement strand
CGTCCACCAGCTTGTCCGAGCCGTCCTGCAGATCATCCATATCGCTGCGGATCTTTCCGGTATCAATGTCCGCATCGTCCTTCTGGTCATCGGAGAGGGTGACCATGTTCAGAAGGTTTGCCACGGCGGCAGTCATGGTCGTGTCGAGCTTGAAATTCTTGACATCCGCCGTGATCTCCACATACTCCGGGATGTCCAGATCCTCCAGCTTCTTTTTGACATCCTCACTGGAGGTATCCTCCTCGAGAGCATCGACGTCGAGGCTCTCCCGAAGTCCCGGGAAGGCAGCGCCCACCACGATGTTGTTCTGTCCGTCGGAGATCACCTTGCCGTTGGTGACCTGGATGTTGGAGAAGTTCTCCATGGGCAGAATCACGCCGCTGACCATGCCGAAGGGAACCTTGATCTCCACATCCTTCCCATCGATCTTCACAGTCTTGGTCTGGTTGTTGGTGTAATCAAACCGGATGGTCACCTTGCCGCTCTTTCCGGCAAGGTCATCCGGTGAAATCTCTTTCCCGTCCAGTGTGTAGGTGAGCTTGACATCCACCGGGAGCTTCTTGTCCGTTGTGCCCTGGTAGTAGATGTCATTTCCGTCAGCCTGCCAGGTGATGGTGCCGTCGGAATTCTCCTTGTAGGTCTCATATCCGTTGGTGTTCTGGATGTCCTGAAGATCGGTCCGGTCGGTGATGGTGTCCGCGCCGTCCTTGTTCCGGAGCCAGTTGCTGATAATGACGTCCTGGGTGTTGCCCGAGGCATCCGCTACAACATAGACAGTCTCCTCCTTGCCGGACTCCGATGCATGAGAAGGCACCATGCTGTTCACCGCATTGGCGAGCGCCTCTTCGCTCTCTGTAGAGGAGGTATCCGCCGCCTCAGAGGCGGTGATGCCGGTGTCCGATGAGCTGCTGCTCTTGCCGCAGGCTGTACCGCTTACTGCCACGGCAGCCGCCAGGACTGCACTGATGACCCTTGCATGGCCTTCCAAAAATTTCTTGTTGATCATTTTCTTCCTCCCTTGTAAATCCGCGCGATGTGGATTTCAATCCGGGCCCGGGCGGATACGCCCGCGGATCCCGGCAGGTATTCTTTTGGTTACACCAGTTTCGGCTTCTTCGTGGTCTTGATGATCCACTTGTCAAAGATCATCAGGAACGAAGGAAGTACAAACAGCACGCACATCATGGAGATCAGCGCGCCGCGCGACATCAGAACGCACATGGAACTCACGATATCGATGTCGGAGTAGAGGCCGACGCCGAAGGTCGCAGCGAAGAAGGTGAGCGCCGAGACCACAATCGACTTGACGCTTGTCTGCAGGGCGGTGCGCACCGCGTCGATCTTCTCCGCCCCCGCTGTCCGCTCACGCAGGTATCGCGTGGTCATCAGGATGGCGTAATCCACCGTGGAGCCCAGCTGAATCGTACCGATGATGATGGAGGCGACGAAGGGCAGCACAGTTCCCGTGTAGCAGGGAATGCCCAGGTTGATGAAGATACCGAATTCGATGACGCACACCAGGATGATGGGGAGCGAAATCGACTTGAACACCAGCAGGATGATCACGAAGATAACGCCGATGGAGACGGAGTTCACAACACCGAAGTCGTGGTTCGTGATCGTGATCAGGTCCTTCGTGGCGGGCGCCTCACCGATCAGCATCGCATTGGGGTCGTACTTCTTGGCGATGGAACTGAGTTCATCGCACTGTGCGTTCACCTCATCCGACGCCACGTGGTACTCCGACTGGATCAGAAGCAGCTGCCAGTGGTCGTTGATGAGATCGCTCTTCAGGTTGTCCGA
>JBJEYC010000310.1:0-8517 GCA_051886435.1 Lachnospiraceae bacterium | reverse complement strand
CATGATGGCGTTCCGCCCTGTCAAAAGGCCGTTCTGCTATGCTATAATGATCCGGTTAAAGACAAATTCGTTCCGCAAAGGGGAAATTCATGCTATACACGAGCGAGCAGAACAGGATGGGAAAGGAGAAGTTCCACGCACCAAAGGGACAGCTCTCCTTCAGCACCGAGTGTGTTTCCCTGACGCTTCATCCCGGCGAGAAGAAGGAAGGATCCTTCACGGTATATGCCAATGCCAGGGAGAGTGTCAGCGGCTTTGTGCTGTCCTCGAGCCTTGCGATGCAGTGCCTGACGCCGGAGTTTTCCGGTGCCAAGGAGGTCATCAGCTTTTCTTTTGATGCCTCTGCCTATCAGGCGGGCAATACTGTGGAGGGATCTTTCCGCATCCTCTCCAACGAAGGGGAGTACCAGCTGCCCTTCCAGGTGAAGGTCATGCCGGCTCTGGTGCAGTCCTCCCTGGGTCCGGTCCGGAACCTGTTCCACTTCACCAATCTGGCCAAGACCAACTGGAAGGAGGCGGTGGCTGCCTTCTATGATCCCGCCTTTGGGGAGGTCTTTTCTGCGGGCGAGATGCGGGAGAAGACCCTGTGGAGGGGCCTGTCTGCCCATCCTGGCTGTCAGCAGAACGTGGAAGAGTATCTGATTTCCATCGGAAAAAAGACCGCTGTGGAGTTCCTGCCCAAAGAAAAAGAGGTGAATCTGGAGCTTCCGATCCCGGAGAAGGCGCCGCTGGAGCAGACCCTGGAAATCGGGCGAAACGGCTGGGGGTTCACCAAGCTCGAGGCCGGCGTGGAGGGAAGTTTTCTGCGCCCTTCCAAATCACTTCTGACCGCCCTGGATTTTCGGGAGGGCTCCTGCAGCTTTTCTTATTCCATTGACCCGGCCGGACTCCATCAGGGCCTGAACCTGGGGGCTCTTGTCTTTACCGGGCCCTTTTCGACCATTCGGATTCCGGTCAGTGTAAAGTACTGTGTCAGTACGGCCCTTCGTACCATCAAAAAGCGGCAGCGGGATAAAACCATTCTGCAGATGACACAGGACTACGAGCAGTTCCGCGAAAAGCGTATGACCGGCAAGGAGTACCTGCAAAAGACCGCTTCTCACATCCGGGAGCTGGAGGAGACGGACCGGGACAGCATCTACACCAGCCTCTACCGCATTCATTACCTGCTGACTGCCGGAAAGAACGAGGAGGCGAGATTTGAGCTTGCCGCCTGCAGCCAGAAGCTCTCCGGCGGCGTTGAGAATCTGCCACCCTATTCCATCGCCCAGTTTCCGGGAGAGGACGACATGTCCTACTCCTACAGAATGTACCTGACCATCCTGTGTGCCGATGCCTCCGGTGAAGATCAGGTAGTGGTCAACGACGCCATCGATGGGGCGGAACACATGATCCGGGATATGCAGCGGAGAAACCCGGACAATTTCTGGATTGCCTGGCTCTACATGTACGCTTCCGGCGATATCGAGACAAGACCCCAGGTCTGCATGCAGATGCTGCGGGAACAGTACGGATATGGCTGCACAAGCCCTGTGCTGTTTCTTGAGGCCTATTCCCTGGTGCACACCAATCCTGCCATCCTGCATGAACTGGGCCCCTTTGAGACACAGGTGCTCTACTATGCCGCGCGGCACGGACAGCTCGACGATGCGGTGATGACCCAGGTCAACTACCTGGCCCAGCGGGAGAAGCACTTTGGGACCAAGCTCTTCCGTGTCCTGTCGACGGCCTATACTTCCGAGAAGGCACAGTCGGTGCAGGAGGAGACCCTCTCCTCGATCTGCGCCCTGTTGATCCGCGGGAACCTGACGGATCCCAAATACTTCCCATGGTATCAGAAGGGAGTGGAGCATCAGCTCTCAATCACCCGGCTGTTTGACTACTACATGCTTTCGATGCCTGCCGACTACGCTGGCGAGATCCCCCAGATGATCATCCTGTACTTTGCGTACCAGAGTTCACTTCCCTACGAGAAGAACGCCTGCCTGTACCGGTACATCCTGGAGCATCGCAGCAGTCTCACCCATGTATTCGGGCAGTATGAGAGCCAGATCAGGAGCTTTACGGAGGATAACCTTCTGCAGCACAGGATCAGTCACGACCTGTCCGTCCTGTACGAGGCGAGAATTCACGACGCGGCCCATCCTCTCACAAAGGAGCTTGCGGCCGCCTGCGTGCCTACTGTCTTTACCTGCGAAATCCGGACGGAGGATCCCAGGGCAAAGCGGATCGTTCTGCTCTATGATGCCTGCCGGTCCGAGCAGTACTTCCCGATTCAGAATGGCACGGCCTATGTACCCGTCTATGGGGAGGGCGCCCGGTATCTCTTTGAGGATGATGACGGCTGCCGGTATGCGGCGGATGCTTCCTACAAGGAGAGCCGGATGATGAACTGGAAGGAGGATGCGAGAATTCTGTCCTCCTTTGAGACCGACAACTTCTATTATGACCTGTACCTGGCGGGAAAGCGGGACGATTGGTTTGCAATCACCAAGGAAAATGCTTCCCATTACCTGCACCTGTCCGAGGCAGAGGATCTCTCTGAATCCCTGCGCCAGCAGATGCGGCTGTATCTGCTGCACTTCTATCATGACACCGATGACGTGCCGGCGATGGATGCATTTCTGGAGAAGGTGGAGCCTGCAGGTTTGTCGCCCAAGGCCCGGGGTGAGATCATCGGCTATATGGTGATCCGCGGCAGAAACGAGAAGGCGCTCTCATGGCTTCGCCGATTCGGTGCCTTCAACGTGGACGGCGCGGTGCTGATGAAACTGTTAACTGCCGTCCTCCAGGAGCGGGAGCCCCAGGAGGATGCGGTGCTGGCCGGCCTTGTGTACGAGTGCTTCCGCAAGGGCAAGTACGATGAGCCGACACTGAATTTTTTGATGCAGTACTTTGACGGCCTGACGGAGGAGCTGGAGGAGATCCGGGAAGCCGCCGTGAATTTCGGACTTGATGATGCTGCCCTGGTGCGGCGGATGCTGATCCAGATCCTCTACACCGGTCAGGTGGACAAGAACCGGGCAGAGCTGATGCGTCGGTTCTTAAAGAGTGAACCGGATACCGACCTGGCAGCGGACTGCCTTGCCCAGTCTGCGCACTTTTATTTTGTGAAGGATATGCCGATGGGGCAGGAGGAGTTTGATGCGATCACCTCCTACGGGCGGGATGGCGTCCCGCTGGTGGACATCTGCCGCATCGCCTGGCTGAAAAACCTCTCGGAGCACCCGGAAGCGCGCAAGGACGCGCAGCGCGAAGTGGCGGGCCTGTTTTTGGAGGACCTGATGTCCGAGGGCATCCTGTTCCCGTTCTTCCGGCAGTTCGTGGAGATCTGCCCGGCGCTGCAGGCCTACGCGGATGAGACGCTGGTGTCCTATCGGACCAAGGATCCGGAGAAAGATGAGACGATCGTCTACCACTACGCCATGGAGAAGGACGGTGTCCGGCAGCAGTACCGCGCCCGGAAAATGAAGCAGATGTACGAAGGCGTCTTTGTCACCGGGTTTCTGCTGTTCTTTGGTGAGCAGCTTCATTATTACATCACGAATGACGAAGCGCAGAAGAACGTCGTTGAGAGCGGCACCCTGGGGCAGGATGCCAGAATCACGGAAGACGAGGATGACCGCTTCGGCACCATCAACCGGATCTCCATGCTGACCGCCCTGGGACGGGACGAGGAGGCATTGGACCGGATCGAGAACTACACGCACCGGGCATTCCTCGCAAAGAGGATGTTCGGGGCAGGGGGAGAGGGCAGAAATGCCGACTGAGAGAATACCAGAACAAAAATATATTGTGGGCTTCGATCTGCGGGATGACTTATGCCAGATGTCGTTTATGCAGGACCCGGGGAAACGCCCGCCGAAGGAACCTGCCACCTTCTCCCTGCGGGACGATGTGGAGCAGTTCGACATTCCGACGGCAATCGCCAAAGTGATCGGACAGAACCGCTGGGCAAGCGGGCAGGACGCGGCCAAGGCCGCAGCAGACGGCAGCAGCATCTACCTTCCCAAGCTCCTGTCACTTGCGCTGGAAGGGCAGCTGGTGCAGATCGAGAACGCCCAGTATGAGCCCACCGCGCTTCTTGCCCTGTTCCTGTCCAGATGCCTTGCGCTTCTGGGTACGAAGATCCCCATCGACCAGGTGGCGGCCCTGATGTTTACTGCGAGGGTGATGGACCAGAAGACGATTGCGGTTCTCGAAAATGTCACCAAGCGGTTGAATCTTGGCTGCCAGGTCTACTACGAGGGATACGCCAATTCCTACTACAACTTTATGCTGATGCAGGCCCAGACCGTGCGGGAGCCGGCTTCGGTCCTTTGTGAGTATGAGGCGGGAGGACAGCTTAGGGTGGAGAAACTGTTTTTCAATCTCCACACAAAGCCTGTCGTTGCCTACCGGGAGGAGAAGATCTATCCGGGGCTCTTCGGAGATACGCCTTCCGAGCGGGATGAGGCCTTTGCCGGGATCATGAAAACGGAACTTGCCGGAAACCGTTTCTCCTCAGTCTACCTGATCGGGAATGGTTTTGCCGGGGACTGGCTGCGCACCTCGGTGCGGCTCTTGTGTCGGGGCAGGAGAGTGTTCCTTGGGAATAACCTCTACAGCAAAGGCGCCGGATACGGCGGCTATTTCAAGCTGCGGGATCCGGAGGTGGCTCGTCAGTACTTCTTTCTCGATGGCAACAAGCTCAAGACGAACATCGGGATCCGGGGTCTTGTGCGCGGACGGGAGGCCTACTGCTCGATCGTGGATGCCGGTGTCAACTGGTATGAAGCTGAGGGAACCTGTGACCTGGTGCTGGAGGACGCGGCAAGTGTCAATCTTTTGTTCACGCCGCTGACCGGCGGGCGCCCTTCAGAAGTGACGCTGGATCTGGACGGCCTGCCGACCAGAGAGGACAGGACGACAAGGGTCCGCCTCTCGTTCCGGATGGATAATCCGGAGGAGGTGACGGTGGTCGCAAAGGATCTGGGCTTTGGGGAGATCTTTCCCTCCACTGGACTTTCCTGGGAGAAGAAGATCCCTGTGGGCACCGGAAAGGAGCAAGTGCCATGACGCGCGTCATGATTGCCACGGGAAACGTGGCCAAAACCCCCTACCGGCTCGCCAAGATCGAGCGGAACATCTATACCATCGAGGAGCTCTGCTACAGCCTGGTGCAGAGTGCAAAGTTCCTGGACGCGGACATCATGGATCCGGAGCTGGTCCGCTGGATCGGACAGGACCTGGGTCTGCCGGACCTGGCATCCCGGCTCTCTACCTACCTTGGTAAGAAGCGGGCGCTGTCGGATTTTGTCGCTTGCATTTTGAATTACACCGGATATGTGACCCCGGACCGCCAGCTTGCAACGCGCCAGATCGTAGCCTCGGGTCAGGGCATGGAGCCCTACGAGCGCCGATATGCCAGGGCTGTTGTCTATGCGGACGGCGGACAGAACTATCAGGCCCTTCGGGAACTGGAAGAACTTCTGCAGGATCTGCCAGGCCCTGAGCGGGACCTTCGGACGAAGGCGCTGGTGCGGATGGGAGATCTGTACGCGGACCTGTTCCGCTATCGTCAGGCGGCGGACTGCTACAAGAGAGCCTACGAGATTACCAAGAATGCGGATATCTATCTGAAGCACCTGGCGGCGGTCCGCTTCTCGCTCTCGGACAGCGAGTATGTCTCCTACATCTCTGAGCACCCGGAGAGCCTGCAGGCATCCATGGAGCTGGAGAAGCGCCTCTCCGAGGCGAATGCCGCCTATGACAGGTCTGAAGAGAAGCGCCGGGTGGAGCAGCTGGTCAATTACCGTGAAACCGGGCAGGAAACCAGCTACGAGATCGCCCTGCATCAGATGATCCAAAAGATGAAGGACGACTACCGGATGGCAAAGGAACAGGAGCTGTAGTACAATTCGAAACCGGAGTCAATCACCACAAGGCAGGGGCCGCAAGCCGGCCAGAGGAGGAAATATGGCACGTGACCGTTATGAGAGCCCGCTTTCTACGAGATATGCGAGTAAGGAGATGCAGTACATCTTTTCCCCGGACAAGAAGTTCCGCACCTGGAGAGCACTCTGGATCGCACTGGCAGAGACGGAAAAGGAGCTGGGACTTGCCATCACCGATGAGCAGATCGATGAGCTGAAGGCCCACAAAGACGACATTAACTACGAGGACGCAGAGGCACGGGAGAAGGTGGTTCGTCACGACGTCATGAGCCATGTCTATGCCTACGGCCTGCAGTGCCCCAAGGCAAAAGGCATCATCCATCTGGGCGCCACTTCCTGCTATGTTGGAGACAACACCGACATCATTCTGATGCGGGAAGCTCTGCAGCTGGTGCGCAAAAAGCTCCTGAACGTGATCGCAACCCTGGCGAAATTCGCGGCAGCCTACAAGGATCAGCCGACACTTGCCTTCACCCATTACCAGCCTGCCCAGCCCACCACGGTGGGAAAGCGGGCGACCCTCTGGATCAATGAGTTCATGCTGGATCTGGATGAGGTGGACCACACGCTCTCTCAGCTGAAGCTCCTTGGCTGCAAGGGTACCACTGGCACGCAGGCTTCCTTCCTGGATCTGTTTGACGGAGATCAGGACAAAGTGGACCAGATTGATCCCATGATTGCAAAGAAGATGGGTTTCTCCGGCTGCTATCCGGTCTCCGGTCAAACCTACAGCCGGAAAGTTGATACCTTCGTGCTGAATACCCTCGGCGGGATTGCCGCCTCGGCAATGAAGATGGCTACGGATATCCGTCTTCTGCAGCACATGAAGGAGGTGGAGGAGCCCTTCGAGAAAACCCAGATCGGTTCTTCTGCAATGGCATACAAGAGAAACCCGATGCGCTCCGAGCGCATCTGCTCTCTGTCCCGGTACGTGATGGTGGATGTACTGAATCCCGCGATCACTTCCGGTACACAGTGGTTTGAGCGGACACTGGACGATTCCGCCAACAAGCGGCTCTCGATCCCCGAGGGATTCCTTGCGATTGACGGCATCCTGGATCTTTGCATCAACGTGACCGATGGCATGAAGGTCTACACCAAGGTCATTGAGAAGCATCTGGCGGCAGAACTGCCGTTCATGGCGACCGAGAACATCATGATGGACGAGGTCAAGCGCGGCGGCGACCGGCAGGAGTTCCACGAGGAGATCCGCGAGCTCTCCATGCAGGCCGGAAGGCGCGTGAAGGAAGAGGGCCTGGACAACAATCTGCTGGATCTGATTGCGGCGGATCCCAAGTTCCATATGACGCGGGAGGAGCTCAACAAGTACATCGATCCGAAGAAGTTCGTCGGCTGCGCGCCTCACCAGGTGGAGAAGTACCTGAAGGAGACCGTGAACCCGGTCCTTGCCGCAAACAAGGATGCGCTTGGCGTTTCGGTGGAGATCAACGTCTGACAGTGATTTTTATGAAGTAAAATGTGGGAGGCTGCCTTGCCAGGCGGCCTCTTTGCATGCCCGAAAAGCGGGAAAATTCATGAAAAAACAAGATCATAAATCCTGAAATATTTCGCAACACCCCCGGGGTGTGTTATACTCAAATCATAAGAAAAGGCGGGTAGAGGCCCCGCCGGGAAGAGGAGTTAGTGTTATGAGTAAGCAACGAACCAGGCGCATTCTGACAACCGTGGCCGCTGTATTGCTGGCGGTATCAACACTGGGCTTTTTTGCGATGCCTGCCCAGGCAAAGACCAAGAAGACCAGCACCAAGAAGACGACCACCACAAGCAAAAAGACGAGCACGACGAGCTACAAGCTCACCATTCCGGCGGCTCTGATTACCGGAAGTGATGTCACTGTGACGGTGACTGGGTCTGTGGTGGCAACCGATGATGGACTCTACCATCTCTATGCACAGCAGCCCTACGAGAGCGGTGTCCAGGGAACAGAGGTCGCGAATGCTGCGGCTGCCCAGACCCAGACGTTTACTTTTGCGCTGAACAACAACTCGGCGAACAGCATGCTGTTCAAGAAGTTCGTTGTGGTGGGAACTGTCAGTGGAAAGCTGACCCAGCTCTCCAATGCCGAGTACATCACCAATCCCGAGGCAGCTGCTCCCAAGGCGGCGTCCCGCTATGACGGAAACGGCAAAAAAGGCGTCCTTCTCTCCGCACACCTCATTGATCGTGTGGATTATCTGACAGATCTCGGTGTGGATCAGATCACCTACAATCTGCCTGTCGGAAATCTGATGACCGATGCCACCCTGGGCTTTGAGTCCTACACCTACAACGGAAAGACCTACCAGTTCTCCAAGGCGATCCTTGGCCAGTACGACATCATCGTTCCCAAGATGAACAAGGCCGGCATTTCCGTGACCCTGATCCTTTTGAACAACCTGACCTCTGATGCCAATCTGATCCATCCTCAGTCCCTGGATGGAACGCAGGCCAACTACTACGCTTTTAACACCGCAAATTCTGCTGGTACTGATGAGCTTGAGGCAATTGCCTCCTACCTTGGAAAGCGCTACTCCGGCGACCATGGCACCGTGGACAACTGGGTGGTCGGCAACGAGGTCAA
>JBJEYC010000309.1:0-1809 GCA_051886435.1 Lachnospiraceae bacterium | reverse complement strand
CAACGAACATCGGAAGAAAGTCCTGGGTGGACTGGATGGACTATGCCGAGGGCGTGGACGACGAGCTCCCGCCTCTTGTGGACCTTGCAAGGTACAAGGACCATCCGCCGGAACTTCCCGAGGAACTGATCGGGGGGATCCTCCGGCGCGGACACAAGATGCTTGTCTCCGGGTCCTCAAAGGCGGGAAAGAGCTTTCTTCTCATGGAGCTCTGTATCGCCATCGCAGAGGGAACAAAGTGGCTCGGATTTCCATGCAGGAAGGGGCGCGTTTTGTATGTAAACCTTGAGATTGACCCGGCATCGGCAGTGAACCGGTTCTTTAAGATCTACGAGGCACTTGGACTCCAAAAGAAGCACACGGGAGATATCGTGATCTGGAACCTTCGCGGCCATGCGATCCCTCTTGATCAGCTCGTCCCGAAATTGACCAGAAGGGTCAGAGACCAGCATCTTGATGCCATCGTGATTGACCCGATCTACAAGGTCATCACCGGCGATGAGAACAACGCATCCGACATGGGAAGGTTCTGCAACCAGTTTGACAGGATCTGTTCCGAAACCGGGTGCGCCACAATCTACTGCCACCATCACAGCAAAGGTGCGCAGGGAATGAAGAAGGCCATGGATCGGGCTTCCGGATCCGGTGTCTTTGCCAGAGACCCCGATGCACAGCTCGACATGATCCAGCTGGAGCTCACCGAGGACCTGAAGAACCTTGTCGCGGACAATGGCTCCACAGCATGGCGGATGGAGTCGTCCCTTCGTGAGTTTAAGAATATCCAGCCCGTGAACTTCTGGTTTGAGTATCCGGTTCATCGGCTCGATACGAAGGGAGAACTTTCGGACCTGCCTGCGGAGGGCACCTGGGCTGCCGGACAGATGAGGAATCCGGGCAGCAAGTCCAGAGAGAACGCCTCCGATGAATTCCACGCTGCCTATCAGGCTCTGAACATGGATGGGTCGGTCAGCGTCCGGGACATGTGTGAGTATCTGGGCGTGACAGACAAGACGATCTACGCAAGGATCCAGAAGATGGGAGGCGCGTATGTCCTCCGGAAAGGAAAAATCTACCAGTCCGGGGACGGGGAGTCGGCGTCCTGACCTGCCACCAGCAACCGTCAAAAATTCTTCTTCTACGCTGTTCTATAAAAAGATATAGAACAAGAAAAACCCATAGTTACATTCCCGAAGTAGGAAGGGCTAAAAGCCCGCCCTTCCTCTTCGAGGAATGCAACGTAACGGCAACAGCGTAGAGGAGGGCCAAAATTCTAAGGTGTAGAAAATGAAATTTTTCATCGAATGTAATCCGCCAACCGTCACCGCACAGGAGAAGAAGGTGGCGCTGGTGCATGGAAGACCGGTGTTCTATGAACCGGCAAAGCTAAAGAACGCAAAGAAGGAGCTGACCCTGCTTCTTATGGCACACAGACCAGAGGAACCGCTCACAGGGCCGCTGTCCCTTACTGTCATCTGGCTCTTTCCTGCTGGAAGGTCCCATAAGGCCGGAACCTGGAGAGTTACCCGCCCCGACACCGATAATCTCGAGAAGATGCTGAAGGACTGCATGACAGGCTGCGGATACTGGAAGGACGACGCACAGGTCGTAAGGGAGCATGTGGAGAAGAAGTGGTCCGCAGGTCCTACCGGGATTGAAATCGAGATCACAGAACTGGAGGTGACCAAATGAGCCTGTTTTACAATGCGGAAAGATACCCGGACCCGACAGCCGGAAAAGCACTGATCTGTGTGGTGCGGGAAGAGGCAAAGGAGACAAGGAACGTCTACAGGCCGCTGGCCTATATCGTAA
>JBJEYC010000308.1:0-1809 GCA_051886435.1 Lachnospiraceae bacterium | reverse complement strand
TTCGAGAGGTGGAAAGACAAAGGAAGTCGCAGAGTATCTGGCGCAGGCAGCAGGCACCGAGGCGGTATCCGTGGACACGGCAGCAGCCGACCTCAAAGAGCCCGTGGATGTTCTGTTTGTGGGCGGCGCCCTGTATGCCTACGGCCTTGACAAACATCTCGCCTCCTGGCTCGATGGCCTGGACGCAAAGATGGTAAAGAAGGCGGTTCTTTTCTCCACCTCCTGGATCTCGAAGCACGCCCTGGATCTGATGCGGGAGAAGCTCTCCGCAAAGGGAATCCCGGTGGAGGAGAAGACGCTGTATTTAAAGAGCAAAGAGGCCGCAGGGAGTCGGCAGACGGCCGAGGCCTTTGCTAAGCAGTTCATTTGAGATAAATAGAATTTTCCTGCAGAGCAGATGATCAGCAGGCGGGCTGTGCCCCGCCTGTTTTTTATTTCCAAAACGGAAATCATGGAGGGAGAAGTGTGTTTGATCCCCGCTGGGCCGGAGGGTATTAAGGGGAAGACAAGAAAAGAACGCGGCGCAGCAGCAAACCGCAGCCGCGGCTATAAGGAAAGGAAACAACACATGAGACCCCAAAATCTGTCCAAAGAAAAGCGTCAGAGCATGCTGACGGAAAATGTCGGAACCCTGATCTCGCGGATGGCGGTCCCGACGATCGTCACCCAGCTGATCACCACCGTCTACAACCTGGTTGTCACCTATTTCGTCAGCACCCTGGGCACGAACGCCACGGCTGCCGTCGGCGTCAACGCCTCGCTCTCCCGCGCGATCACCCTGTTCGGCTCCCTGATCGGCGCCGGCGCCTCCAGTTACATCGTAAGACACCTGGGCGCCAAAAAGCACGAGGATGCCAACCGCGTGATTTCCACCTCGATCTTTTCGGGGCTGGTGCTGGGCGCGGTCTTTTCCATCGTGTGTCTTTCGATGATCAATCCCCTGGTCTATGCACTCGGCGCGACCCCGGAATGCGCCGCCTACTCCGTGGACTACGCAAGCTACATCCTCTACGCCTCCCCGGTGATGGTGGGATCCTTTATCCTGAACATGTGCCTTCGCAGTGAGGGCAGCGCCGCCTACTCCATGGTTGGCATCGGCATCGGCGGCGTTTTGAACTGCTTCCTGGATCCACTGTTCATCTACGGCTTCGGCAACGGCGTGGCCGGTGCCGCCCAGGCGACCGCCATCTCCCAGATGGTGTCCTTTATCATCCTGCTTTTGCCGTACCTGCGCAAAAGGACCATCACACGGATCTCCATCCGCTTCTTCAAGCTGGTGGGAGATGGCAAAGGAGCTGGGGCCAAGGGAATCCCGGTCAACACCGTGCTCACAGGCCATATCGAGGGAGACGTGCCGGAGGAGGACATCCTGCCTCCGGACATGAAGCAGCACGATCTGGATATCACCCCGCTGGGGCGCCTGGGGAAGCCGGAGGACATCGCGGGCATCGTCAATTTCCTCGCCAGCGAGGAGTCCTCGTTCATCACCGGCCAGGTGATTGCCGTCAACGGCGGTTCACTCCTTGGCCAGTAAGGAGGCTGCGATGACTGAGGAAATGAAGGCGGCCTACTGCTATCGGGTGCCGGAGCTCTTGCCGGGGGAGAGGAACTTCCCTCTGGCAAAGTTCTACACAGACTATCCTTTGGTCAAGCCGGGACCCTTGGAGCAGCAGGTACTGGACGCCGGCCCCATGCCGGTGTCAGAGGCCATCCCGGTGGAGCACTTGGCTGGATCTGCTTGATCCAAAGAAGATGAGAAACATCGTCTACGGGTACACGATGATGCCGGACGGCTCCGGCTTTTACATC
>JBJEYC010000307.1:0-1827 GCA_051886435.1 Lachnospiraceae bacterium | reverse complement strand
GGATGCCGACAAGCGGTGGTCGTGTTCGTGCAGTGTGGACGCTGCCTGTCCAAGGGCCTCATCCACCGCTTCGTGGTCTCCCTTCTCCCTGCGGGGGCGCTACTTAGGAGATGAAGCAAGGTTGTTACGATGTTCGTGTTGAGTGAGATGGTATCCTGAGGAGTCCATGGACCTCATCCACCGCTGACGCGGTCCCCCTTCTCCCTGCGGGGAGAAGGCTTGGGCTCGTGGAATCCTGTTAATTGAGAGGCTTTGCTGGGGAGCGGAGCCTTCCCCGCGTACGGGGAAGGTGCCGAGCTTGCGAGGCGGAAGGGGTCCATGGGCTCGGGCGGGGGAATAGCGGTCATCTGTGGCATGTGGTATAATGAAGGAAGATTGTACGAAAGGGGTGGCTGTGATGCTTAAGCCGGGTGATGTGTTCCAGCCTAAGGCTTTTCCGAAGCTGACCTATATTGACCGTTCTATCGATGAGGACAGCACGTATGAGGAGGAGCTGCAGGAGGCGCTTGAGGATACGGGCACGCTCGTCGTCATCACGGGCGCATCGAAATCGGGCAAGACGGTTCTCTGTCATAAGGTTGTGGAGCGGGAGCGCTATATTTCCCTGAGTGGTTCACAGATCCAGAGCCAGGCGGATTTTTGGGAACAGATGGCGGAACAGTTGGACCTTCCGGCGGAATGGCAGATCACGGAATCGAGACAGAACAGCGTCAATGCGAAGGCTGCTGGCAAGGGCAAGGTCCATGCAATAGTGGCCGCCGGTGAAGCTTCAGGTGAGATTGGCGGCTCGCATACGACTGGCGACAGCATCCAGAGGAAGGTGCTGCGCAGCAATGCCGCTCTTATCCGGTATATCATCGACCAGGATAAGGTCATTGTCATTGATGATTTCCATTACATCGAGAAGGATGTGCAGAAATACATCGCCCGGACGATCAAGACGGAGCTCTTCAATGGTCTGAAGGCCATCATCCTTACGTTGCCGCATCGCTCGGACGATGCAATCCGTCTGAATCCCGATTTGATCGGGCGCACGGCCTTCATTGACATCACGCCGTGGGCAATCGATGAGCTGAAGGCGATTGCCGTAAAGGGGTTTGCGCTATTGGATATCGATGCTGCTGATGACCTGATCACTGTGCTGGCACAGGAGAGCATTGCCTCGCCTCAGCTCATGCAGGAGAATTGCCTGAGGTTGGCAAATCTGATGGTCAAGGCCAAGACGAAGCAGCTTTCAAGGGAATTGCTGGAGAAGTCATTCCGCCTGACGGCGAAGAACTATGATTACTATGCCAGTATCTTGGGGACGGCATCGAAGGGACCGTTGCAAGGACAGAAACGCAGGACTATCTATGCGCTGAAGGACGGCAAGACGATGGATATCTACGGTTTGCTTTTTGAAAGCATTGCGAAGGATCCGCCTATTACCGCGCTGTCGACTGACGCCATCAAAGCGCGATTCGCACAGCTGCTGGAGGATTCCCGTAAAATGCCGACAGCCTTGAATATCGCAAACTCCATCAAGCACATCGAGAAAATCATCAAGGCGCAGGTCCCCAGCCTCGATACGATTGAGTGGAAGGATGGATGCTTGTACATCCTGGATCCGTTCCTGCTGTTCTACCTGCGCTGGGGCGGCGTGTGGCAGCGCTGACTACGCGGTCCCCCTTCTCCCTGCGGGGGCGCTACTTAGGAGATGAAGCAAGGTTGTTACGGTGTTCGTGTTGAGTAAGATGGTATCCTGAGGAGTCCATGGACCTCTTCCACCGCTGACGCGGTCCCCCTTCTCCCTGCGGGGGCGCTACTTAGGAGATGAAGCAAGGTTGT
>JBJEYC010000306.1:0-39569 GCA_051886435.1 Lachnospiraceae bacterium | reverse complement strand
GATGGAAACGTTTCCAGAACCGATTGACAAACAGGTGACAGACGGTCAAAATACAACACAGATTTTCATCGAACTGTCGACATCCTGCCCCGAACACCGGGGCCTGCAGCGAAAGGCGGTAAGATACGGTGGGGGAGAAAAAGAAACTTACGCACAGCCAGCGGGGCGTTCTGATCTTTGCCGCCATCGGGCTGGCAGCGTTCTTCGCCCTGAATGCCCGGAATGTCTATGACAATGACATCTCCGGACAGCGGGAGCGCGCGTCCAACGTGACCAGGGCCTATGCGGAGGAACTGGAACAGGATCTGGGCGAGGGCATCACCGTCACCGAGTCCCTGAAGGAATTGGTGGTGGATGGCGGCGGCACCACCGATTTCTTTGCACTCGCCGGCAGAATGCTGGCGAAAGGAAGCGTGAATCGGCTGGGGCTTGCCCCGAACGGCGTGGTCACCGAAAGCTATCCGCGCATTATGGAAAGCATCCCGGACAACCTGTTTGAGAATCCGGACATTGCCTCGGCGGCCAAAGCCGCACAGGAGAGCGGGGAGCCGGTGCTCTATGGTCCGGTCAGCTTTTCCGGGCTTGGACGCGGCGTGCTGGTCCTCACGCCGGTGTTTCTGGACGACGACCAGAGGACGCTCTGGGGATATACGTTTGCGCTGATCCGCACGCCGGCGGTCTATGCCCGCACGCTGGAGACGATGAAGTCCCTGGGCTATGAGTACTGCCTGGATTCCACGATCATGCCGGGTAAGACCGAGTCGGAACGGATCGAGTTCTCCATGGACCCGGAAAAGACGCTGGAGAACCCGGTGGGATACACCTTCCGGCTCGGGCAGTGCAGCTGGACGCTGAACGTGGAGCCAAGCGGCGGCTGGCAGTCAAGGCGGGCCCTGCTCTCCCTCTTTGAGGGAGAGGGGCTCTGGGCGGTCCTTGTCGTGATGATCTGGATGCTCTTTCGCCTGGGCAATCAGAAGCGGGAGCTGCGGGAGGTTGCCTACCGGGATGCGCTGACGGGGCTTTACAACCGGGGCGGCTTTATGGCCCAGCTGGATATGGTGATGAAGAAGTCCCCCGCAGGACCCTGCACCGCGGTGTTCCTCGATCTGGATGACTTCAAACTGATCAATGACGTCTATGGACACGCGGCGGGAGATGCGGCGCTTTGTCACCTCGCGGATCATCTCGCCGCTTCCTTTCCCAAGGGGGCCCTCGTTGGCAGGACCGGCGGGGATGAGTTCTGCGCGCTGCTTGCGGGCAATGCCAGTGCATGCCGGGAGAGTGTCGAGGCGGCTGTTGCAGGAACGCAGATACTCTCATTTGGCGATGACCAAATCCCCTACACGGTGTCCGCGGGGTACGCGGATCTTCCGGCCCAGGCCGCAAGCCGGGAACAGCTCCTTGTCATGGCAGATGAGGCACTATATGCCGCCAAGGTGTCAGGAAAACACGAGGCGAAGCGGTACGATTCCAAGATGAGCGGGATCAAGCGGGAGCAGCTGGGCTTTTCCGCGTCCTCGATCGCCGCGGGCCTGCCGGGACCCTTCGTGATCTTCCGGGCGGAAGAGGAGAATCAGATCGTCTTTGCCAACCTAGATCTGATCCGGCTCTTTGGCTGTGGGGACTACTACGACCTCCTGCAGTATGCGGACTCCGGCTTCCTTCACCTGGTGCATCCGGATGATCGGACGCGGGTGCAGGAAGACATGCACAGCATGATCCGGCAGCGACAGGAATCGGCGAAAGAGGACGGGGCCAGTGACAGATGCATCGAATTTCGGATTGTGACAAGGGACGGCGCCGTGATTCCAGTGACAGACGTGGGGCGGCTCGTGCAGGACGCCCACTATGGGACGGTCATCTTCAACTTTCTCTACCGCATGGACCGGAAGGGCGAAAAGAAGGAAAAGACCTCTCTTCCCGAGAAAAACTGAATATATCAGGTAAAGGGACGCGGCATGCCGGAAAACGGATGGCCCGCGCCCCTTTTTGCTGTGGTACACTGGGACCATGAATATCTTAAATCTGGAAAATGTATCCCTGGTCCTGGGTGCCAAGACCATCCTGGACGGCGTTAACTTTGCGATGGACGATCACGACAAGGTCGGTGTGATCGGCATCAACGGCACCGGCAAGTCGACTCTGCTGCGGATTGTGGCGGGGGAGCAGGAGCCGGACGGCGGGACCGTGACGAGGGCCAATGGCCTGCGGATCTCGTACCTGCCCCAGAACCCGGTCTTTGATCCGGACCGGTCCCTCCTCGAGAATGTGACTGCAAGGGTCTGCGGGAAAGAGGCGCACTGGAACACCGAGGGCGAGGTACGGGCCATGCTGGAGAAATTTGGCATCCCGGACCCGGACGGGTCCCCGAAGACCCTCTCCGGCGGCCAGAAGAAGCGGGCCGCACTGGTTGCCGCGCTCCTGACTCCATCAGACCTGCTCATCCTGGACGAGCCCACCAACCATCTGGACTATGAGATGATCGCCGCCCTTCAGGACGCGCTGCAGAGCTACCGGGGAGCCCTGCTCATGGTGACGCACGACCGGTACTTCCTGGATGAGGTGACGGACGTCATCCTGGAACTCGATCACGGGAAGGCCTACCGCTATGAGGCGAACTACTCCGGATACCTGGAGCGCCGCGCCCAGCGCCTCGACAGCGAGAAGGCGGCAGAGCGCAAGATGGCCACCCTCTACCGGCAGGATCTTGCCTGGATGATGCGGGGTGCAAGAGCCCGCTCCACCAAGCAGAAGGCTCACATCCAGCGCTTCGAGGCCCTGCGGGACCGGAAAAAGCCCGAGGAGGAGCGGCAGGTGGAGATCGCCTCCCTTCCGGAGCGGATCGGCGGCAAGACCATCGAGCTCGATGGGGTCTCCAAGTCCTACGGGGACAGAACCCTGTTCCGGGACGTCTCGTACACCTTTCTGAAGAAGGACCGGATCGGCATCATCGGTCCCAACGGCTGCGGCAAGTCCACCCTGCTGCGGGTGATCCTGGGCCTTGTGGCACCGGATTCCGGCACGGTCACGGTAGGACAGACGATCCGCTTCGGGTACTTCTCCCAGGAGAATGAGGCGCTGGATGAGTCGGACCGGGTCATTGACGCGATCCGAAACGTGGCGGAGTACATCCGCACCGCGGAGGGGCTGATCTCCGCCTCGGAGATGGCAAACCGGTTTTTGTTCCCGCCGGAACTCCAGTACACACCGGTGGCGAAGCTCTCCGGCGGAGAGAAAAGGCGGCTGTTCCTTTTGAAAGTCCTCATGGGCAATCCCAACGTGCTGATCCTGGATGAGCCCACCAACGACCTGGACATCCAGACCCTGCAGGTGCTGGAGGATTATCTGGATCACTTCAGCGGGATCATCCTGACGGTCTCCCACGACCGGTACTTCCTGGACCGGGTGGTGACAAGAATCTTCGCGTTTCAGCCGGACGGGACCCTCTGGCAGAGCGAGGGCGGGTACGAAGCATACCGGGAGCACCTCCTGGCAGCAGGCAAAGCGGAGGAGGGACGGTTTTTGGCGCAGCAGGAGCCGCCTGTCCGGGAAAAGCCAAAAGAGCAGCCCCGAAAAAAGACCAAGCTCTCCTACCGGGAGCAGCGGGAGCTGGATGGCCTGGAGCCGGAGATCGATGCGCTCGAGAAGGAAGTCTCGGCGCTGGAGCAGGAGATCGCAGATGCGGCCTCAGACTACGAGAAACTCCGGACTCTTTGTGAGGAGAAAGAGAAAAAGGACGCCCTGCTGGAGCAGAAGATGGAGCGCTATCTGGAGCTTCAGGATCTGGCGGACCGGCTCGAAGAGGAAAAAAACTGAAGAACCACGCAAAAAGGGGCGCAGCCTTCCGGTTGGAAAGCTGCGCCCCTTTGGCGTTTTCCTTACTGCGACGTTGACGCGGCAGCGGCAGCCGCGGCCTGCTGGGCTGCGAGCTGGGCGGCCAGATCCTCGTTGACCTTGTTGACAGCATCGTCATGGGACATGCCGGTTGCCTCATAGTTGGCAACGGCCTGGTCGATGATGGCCTGCTGCTCTGCCTGGGTGGTCGGCACCGAGGAAGCAGCGGCTGCGCTGTCTGTGGAGGAGGCAGCGTCTGCCGCCTCTTCGGTGCTCTCCGTGGAGGCGGCTTCCGAAGTGTCCTCATCGCTGTCCTCGGTCTCGGTCGCTGCGGCCTGGGACTGGTAGCTGCTCACGGTGTCCTGGGTGGCGCCGCCGTAGACAAAGACCGGCTCTCCGGCGTACACGGCGGAGAAGATCTGCTTTGCGGCGTCATAGGGCAGGTTGATGCACCCGTGGGAGCCGTTGTAAAGGTAGATCGTGCCGCCGAAGGAGCTGCGCCAGGTGGCGTCATGCAGACCGCAGCCGAGGTAGAACGGCATCCAGAAGTTGACCGGGGAGGAGTAGCCCTGACCGGTCAGCGTCGCGTCCGTCTGCTTGAACAGGATATAGAAGGCGCCGTCCGGGGTGTTGCGGCCCAGAGAGGCGTTGCCGGAGACGCAGTCGGTGGAGACGACGAGCGCGCCGTCCTTGTAGACCCAGACGTGCTGGGAGTCCAGATCAATCTCCACGTAGTTGGGACCCCAGTCCTGGTCGCCGAACTGATAGGCCTCCTGGGAGAAGACAGGATCCACCTCTCCCTGGGTCTGGCTGTTGATGGCGTCCACGATGGCCTGCTTGGTGGCGGACTGATCGAGAATCCAGCCGTAGGTGCCGGGGGTGATGGACACCACCTTGCCGGTGGTGGTGGTCAGGCTCCGCGTGCGGCCCGTCGTGTTGTATTTCTCTGCCAGGCTCTTGACGTAGGCATTCACCGCGTCGTCATCGATGACGAGGCTGCTCCCGTCCAGGGAGAGCCAGGAGCGGATTGTTTCCCCGTCCAGGGTCTCGGTATTGCTGCCAAACGGGATCGTGATCGTGAAGTTCTCAAAGCTGTTGAGCGTATCCGCAGCCAGGGTGATCGAGGCATCTTCCACGGACTGTTCGGTGCTGTCGCTGCTTCCTGCGGTGATGTAGCATCCGGCGTCCTCCAGGTTCAAAGAGGTCTCTCCGGAAGAAATCGCGGTTTTGACCGCGGCGATGACCTTCTCCTCATCGAGGATCGAGAGGGCTGCCGGGTCTGCCGACTCTGCTGCGGTCTCGACATTCGCCTCGGCCTCTTCCGTGTCGGAAGAAGCGGAGGTCTCAGTGACCTCCTCCGGGTTGTCCGCCGCCGCACCCAGATCCGTGGGGCTCGTGAAGAAGATCAGGCTCTCGACACAGGTCCGAAGCTTGTCCTCATCGTATTCCGCCGTGGGAGAGAGGGTGAGATCCTGTCCCGCGAGGGAGTCAGTCAGCCACGTGTAGTTGGGGCCCTCCGAGGCCAGGGAAGAGGTGTCCGCGTTGTCATACCCGAGAGTCAGCCCGATCTCATCTCCAGTGATGGTATCCGTCTGCCCGTCCATGCCGGTCAGGGTCAGGGTGTAATCATTTGACGCCGTGCCGGAGGGCAGGAGGCTCTTGAGATCTGAAACTTTCTGAAAAGAAACGCCCACGCCGTTGACGCTGGTCCGGAGGGGAAACCTGCCTGCGAAGACCCGGGTGCCCCCGGCGTAGACAAGACCCGCCGCCGCTGCGACGGAGAGCGCGATAACTGGTACTTTGTGCATAACCATCTCCTAGTTGTCTGCCCGGGGAACCACTCCCAGGGCATCCGGTTATCCAGTTTAACATGCTTTTGTCAGAATCCAAGCAAAAGTTGGGAAACAATTCGTAAAGAGTGTCTGAATCGGACACACTTTGCTCTGTTTTCCGCCTCCGCTGCGGTCGTAACATTTCTTCATATCCGTAATATTTCCTCAATATATACCGCTCGCGGGGGACACTATTTTCAACAAGATTTCCCCACTTGTCAAGTATCCGGCAATCCTCTAAGATACAGGGCTGTCAGCGGCTGGGAAAGCGCTTACAGAAGGGACAGCAGATCAACATGAAGAACAATCGGACATGGTTATCCAGACTGGAGGGCAGGTTTTATGACGCGTCGAAGATCGACTGGGAACATCTGCCCTTTTCTGACAGGGATCTGAAGGCCCTGCTGATCCCGCTGATGCTGGAGCAGCTCCTCTCCTCCCTGATGGGCATGGCGGACACGATGATGGTCTCCCGGGTGGGATCGGCGGCAATCTCCGCGGTCTCTCTGGCAGATTCCATCAACGTGCTGGTGATTGAGCTCTTCTCGGCCCTTGCGGCGGGCGGAACGATACTCTGCTCCCAGTACATCGGAAGCGGAAGGCCAAAGGAGGCAAACAAGGCAGCGGAACAGGTGACGCTGGTGTGCGCCGTCAGCTCCGTGGCCCTTGCCCTTGTCTGCTTTTTTGCCAGGGGACCGCTTCTCGCCCTGGTCTTTGGCGAGGTCGAGCCGGATGTCATGGAAAACTCTCTGACCTACTTTGCCCTGACCTCCCTCTCCTTCCCCTTCATCGCGCTGTACAACGCCGGTGCCGCTTTCTATCGGGCAGGCGGGAACTCGAAGTTCCCGATGCAGGTCTCGGTGTTCTCCAACTGCCTGAACATCTTTGGCAACGCGGTGTTCATCTTTGGGTTTGGCTGGGGTGTCTTTGGGGCGGCGCTCTCAACCCTCCTGTCCCGGATCGTCTGCGCGGCGGTGGTCTTTGCGTTTCTCCGTCTGCCCAAACAGGTCATCGTGCTTCGGCGGTACGCGGTGCGGCCGGATCTTCCGATGGTGGCAAAGATCCTCGCAGTCGGCGTCCCCTCCGGCATTGAGAACTCGATGTTCCAGTTCGGAAAGCTTGCCATCCAGTCCAGTGTCTCGACGCTGGGCACCACCGCCATCGCCGCCCAGGCCATGGCGGCGATCATGGAGACCGTCAACGGCGTCGGCGCCGTGGGCATCGGCATCGGCCTCATGACGGTGGTGGGCCAGTGCATCGGCGCGGGAAAGCCCGAGGAGGCGAAGTACTACATCATCCGGCACATGGAGATCAGCGAGGTAGTGCTGATCGCGTCCTGCCTTCTTGTCTATGCGATCACGGGCCCCGTGACGGCGATCGCCGGCATGGAGCCGGAAAGCGCGGCCCTGTGCCGGTACATGGTGGGGTGGATCACGGTGTTCAAGCCCCTGTTCTGGGTCTTCTCCTTCAGCATCGCCTACGGCATGCGGGCCGCGGGAGATGTGCGCTTTTCCATGATCACCTCCAGCTGTACCATGTGGCTTTGCCGGGTGCTTCTGACAACGATCCTGATTCGGGTGCTGCACTTTGGACCGATCGCGGTCTGGATCGGCATGTTTTCGGACTGGGGCGTTCGGGGCATCATCTTCTCGGCCCGCTTTCTCTCGGGGAAATGGCTCTCCCATGCCCTCATCGGGGTGAAGAAGAACAGCTGAAAAGAGAGCAAAAACAGACCTGAAATCAGGCAAAAGGAGATCTTGCAAAGAGACGCCGGTCCGGTATACTGGGTATTCAGCCGTGGGCTCTTCCTGCCAAAACAGAGTGAGGAGGCGCATCCTTACAACACGGCCCGGAGGGAATGATGGGAAAGGAACTCACAGAGGGAAGACCGATGACCGCGATCCTGCGGTTTACGCTGCCGCTCCTTGTCGGGAATATTTTTCAGCAGCTCTACAACATGGCTGACACGATCATCGTGGGCCGCTTTGTGGGCCAGAATGCCCTGGCGGCCGTGGGCTCCACCGGCACCATCATGTTTCTGGTGCTGGGCTTTTCCCAGGGCCTGACGACGGGGTTTACGGTGCTGACGAGCCAGCGCTTCGGCGCGGGGGACGCGCAGGGAACCAAGCGGAGTGTGGCCAATGGCCTCCTTCTGTCGATCCTGGTGATCCTGGTCATCACCGCGGCCTCGGTTGCCAGCATGCGGGGGGTGCTGACTTTGATGCAGACCCCGGAGGCGATCTTTGACGATGCGCTGACCTACATCACGATCATCTGCTGGGGCACGGTCTGCAGCGTCTTCTACAACCTGTTCTCGGCGCTGATGCGGGCGGTGGGAAATTCCAAGATGCCGTTGGTATTTCTTGTCTTTTCCGCCTGTCTGAACGTGGTTCTGGATCTTGTCTTTATCATCGTCTTTGACATGGGTGTTGCGGGGGCGGCGATCGCCACCGACATCTCCCAGGGAATTTCCGCAGTCCTCTCGGCCTGGTACATCGCTGTCCGGATGCGGCTTCTTGTGCCGGAGCGGGGCATGTGGTATTTCGGCGCCCGGGAGACCAGTCACCAGATGCGGGTGGGCATTCCCATGGCCATGCAGTTCGCGATCACGGCCTCCGGCACGATGATCATGCAGGCCGCGATCAACGGCTTCGGCGCAGTGGCGGTGGCCTCCTACACGGCGGCCAGCAAGGTCCAGAACGTTCTGACCCAGGGCTTCGTCTCTCTCGGACAGACGATGGCGAGCTACTGCGGCCAGAACTATGGCATGGGAAGCGCAAAGCGGATCCGGCAGGGCATCAGGAGCGCTGTGAAGGCAAACCTTGTCTACTCCGTGGTGGTCGGCGCCATCGCACTTTTGACGCTCCGCCCTGCCATGAGCCTGTTCTTTGCCCCGGGAACCGATCTGGACGCGATGCTGCCCTATGCTACGATCTACATGCGGCTGTGCGTTGCCTTCTATATTCCGCTGGGCCTCATCTTCATCTTCCGCAACACGATGCAGGGCTGCGGCTTCGGCCTTCTGCCGATGCTCGGCGGCATTGTGGAGCTGCTCTGCCGCCTGGTCATGGCCTTTGCGGCGATGCGGACGGCAAACTTCACCCTGGCTGCCTTCTGCGACCCCTTCGCCTGGCTCGGGGCCGGAATCTTCACCGCCGTGGCCTGTGTTCACGTCATGAAGCAGGTTGAAAAGATCCTTTCGGGAGCGTAAACTGATCCCAATGAGCAGAAAGCAGACATCCGGAGAAAACCGGCTGCACCTTCTGGACACGATCCGGGGGATCACGCTGGTCAGCATGATTCTGTACCACTTCTCCTGGGATCTGGTCTACATCGTGCAGATCCAAAACCAGAACTTCATCTCGTTTTATACGTCCCGCCGGGGCTTTATCTGGCAGCAGTCGATCTGCTGGACGTTTCTCCTTCTGTCGGGATTTTGTATCCCGCTGTCACGAAAGAGGTGGCGGCGGGGTTTTGTGGTGTCCGGAGCGGGGATCCTGGTGACGCTGGTCACCCTGACGTTCCTGCCGGAGGACCGGGTGATCTTCGGGGTGCTGACCCTGATCGGCGCTGCCATGCTCACCATGGCGCTGCTTTCACCCGCGCTCTCGAAGGTGCCGCCTTTTCTGGGGCTGTGCGTTTCCGGTTACCTGTTCTATGTCTTTCGCTGGGTCAACGCGGGATTTCTGCAGGTGATCCCCGGCAAAACGGTTTCCCTTCCGGGTGCCTGGTACCACGGCATGGTGGCGACGTTCTTCGGCTTTATGGAGCCGGGCTTTTACTCGACGGACTACTTCTCCTATCTGCCCTGGATCTTCCTCTACCTTGTGGGGTACTTTCTGTATGGGATCCTGATCGGAAAAAGGAAGCGCCCGGCAAAGATCTTTTACGGCAGCCTTCCCCCGTTTTCCTTTCTGGGACGGCATTCGCTCCTGGTCTATCTGCTTCATCAGCCCATCCTGTACATGTGCTGCGAACTCTACATGAATTATCTGCGCTAGGGGGAAAGTGTTGTTCTGATGAAAAAACCTGATCTGTTTCGGTCCATCCTCGCCGTTGCCGCCTGCAAGGCGGCAAGAGGCGTTCTCCGGCTCACCGGCCGGGGCGGTACTGCGGCCCCCGGCAAGGCGGCCCTGTTCTTTGCACGGGATATCCTTTCGCGCACCAGCGAGGGAATGGAGATCATCGTCGTGACCGGCACCAACGGCAAGACGACCACCTGCCGGATGCTCGAGCACGCGATGACAAGGGACGGTTCGCCCTGCCTTGCCAACAAGTCCGGGGCAAACCTCCTCTCCGGCGTCACCGCGGAGATTACCTGCAACGCGGACTGGCTTGGGCGTCCAAAGACAAAGCGGGCGGTCATCGAGTGCGATGAGGGCGCGCTCAAGCAGGTGGTGCCCCTGATCCATCCCAAAGTCATCGTGGTCACGAACCTCTTCCGCGATCAGCTCGACCGCTATGGGGAGATCACCCACACGAGAGACGCGATCCGCACGGGCATCGAAAAGGTGCCGGACAGCATCCTGTGTCTGAACGCGGACGACTCCCTGGTCTCGTCCCTTGCGGAGAACGTCCCGAACCGCGTGGTCTGGTACGGTGTCAATACGCCTCTTGGCGATCAGCGGGATCCGGAGGTGTCGGATGCCAAGTACTGCATCCACTGCGGCACGCCCTATCAGTACCACTACCATACGTATGCCCATCTGGGGGACTTCTACTGCCCTTCCTGCGGCTATCACCGGCAGGCGCCGGAGGTGGCGCTGACCAAAGTGGAGGAGATGGATGCCACGGGAACAAAGGCGGAGCTTTGCCTTGGCGGCAGAACGCGGCAGGTCACGGTGGGACTTCCCGCGGTCTACAACCTCTACAATGCCCTGGCGGCCGCTGCCGCAGGGTCTGCCTTTGGCCTGGAGGAGGAAGGACTCCTTGCCTCCCTTGCCGACGTGCACAGCTCCTTCGGGCGCATGGAGACCTTCCACACCGGGCAGGCGCTCACCCAGATGATCCTGGTCAAGAATCCGGCGGGCTGCAACCAGGCACTCTCCTACGTGGCAGGCGTGCAGCAGGACAAGGTCCTGGTGCTCTGCCTCAACGATCGGACCGCGGACGGCCACGACATCTCCTGGATCTGGGATGCGGACTATGAGAAACTGGCGGAAGATCCCCATGTGGTGCAGTGGTATGTCTTTGGTGATCGGGCCGAGGACATGCAGCTTCGGCTCAAGTACGCGGGGACGGATCCCGCGAAGATCCAGCTTCTCCACAATGAGGAGGAAATTCTGAAGATGGCGCAGGCGTCCGCCCTGCCGGTATTCATCCTGCCGAATTACACGAGCATGCTCTCCCTGCGGAAGGTCTTCAGCGAGGCCACCGGCGGGAGCGCGTTCTGGAAATAGGAGGGAGCGGCTATGGAACTCAAAATCTGCCACCTCTACCCGGAGGCCCTGAACCTCTACGGGGACCGGGGCAACATCCTCTGCATGAAAAAGCGCCTCGCCTGGCGGGGCATCGATGTCTCGGTGGAGGGATGTGACATTGGGGAGAAGAAGGATCTCACCCAGTATGACCTGTTTTTCATCGGCGGCGGTCAGGACTTCGAGCAGGAGGTGCTGCTCTCGGACCTTGCCACCGGCAAGGCGGATGCGATCCGGGCCGCGGTGGAGGACGGAAAGACGTTTCTGTGCATCTGCGGCGGCTACCAGATGATGGGGCACTACTACGAGACCTATGACGGCACAAGGTGCGAGTTCCTCGGCGCCGTGGATCTCTACACCGTGGGGAGCAAAACCCGCATGATCGACAACTACGCCTTTGAGGTGGACACCGGGAAGGAGACAATTCCGGTGGTGGGTTTTGAGAACCACAGCGGCAAGACCTACCTGGGAAAGGGCGTTCGCCCGCTCGGAAAGGTGATTGCGGGAAACGGCAACAACGGAGAGGACGGGACAGAGGGTGTCCGGTATAAAAATGTCTTCGGCACCTACAGCCACGGGCCGCTCCTTCCGAAGAACCCCAAACTCTGCGACCTGATTCTGGAGACCGCGCTGACGAGAAAATACGGCAGCTGTGAACTGGAACCTCTGCCGGATGCATTCGAGAACCTGGCCCACGACTCGGTGCTGGAAAAAGTGAAAAACCACACGATTGCATGACAACGCGCGGTTTTCTTTGGTGAGCTGTTTTGGCCGGGATCTCCCGGCCGGGGAGGAGAGAACATGAAAAAGCTGCTGCAGGCCCTTGCGGGTGCGATCCTTTGCGCGCTCTTTGCCGGCGGTATCGGCGTCCAGGCGGCGCCGGCCGTGATGTCGGATGGGCAGATCTTCGATGCCGCGTACTACGCGGCGCAGAATCCGGACGTGGCCGCGGCCCTTGGGACCGACGCGGAAACCCTGTACCGCCACTACACCGAGTTTGGCAAAAAGGAGGGCAGAGCCCCCTACGATCTTTCCAAGAGCGCGGAGGAGATTCAGCAGGAAATCCTGGCAGCGCAGAAGCAGGCAGCGATTGAGGCGGATGCAAAGGTGCGCCCTGCCGGATATGACGCGGCCGCTTCCCTTCGGACCTACCTTGGAAAGAGTGTCAAGGACGCAGACATCCAGGCGATGATCGACACGGTTCATAACCTGACACCGGCCCCCGTCTCCTCCTACACCACTTATGACTTTGGAAACGGGAAGACCTTCACCCTGGGACCGGAGCTGGCGATGGCCCTGATGAAGACAAACGCGGATGGCACCTACGCGCTGGATTCGGAAACCGGTACCTACGTGCCGGATGAGGACAAGGTGAAGGCCTTTGCCTCCTGGATCGCGCGCCAGAGCGGCACGAGCAAAGACACCGGGGTCTTCCACACGACCTCCGGCCGGGATCTCAAACTTGCAGGCGGATTTACGAACCATCCGGTGACAGACACCGATGCGGAGGCCTCCTACCTGATGGGCGTTCTCACCACCATGGGTGCCCGCACCCACACCCCGGAGAAGAAGGGATCCACCACCTACATTGAGGTGGACATGGCCGAGCAGAAGGCCTACTACTATGAAAAGGGAAAGCTTCTCTGGTCATCGGACATCGTGACTGGAAACATGGCCCGGGGGATGGGCACACCGTCCGGGGTATACAAGATCCGTGCCAAGATGCGCAGCATCTACCTGACCGGGGCGAACTACTCTTCCTACGTAGACTACTGGATGCCGTTCATCGAAAACCGCATCGGCCTGCACGATGCGAGCTGGCGCTCGAACTTCGGCGGGAGCATCTATAAGACTTCCGGGTCTCACGGCTGTGTCAACCTGCCGCCCGCGAAGGCAAAGGAGCTCTATGATCTCATCTCCGTGGGAACGTACGTGATCACGTTTTACTGAGGCGCAAATCGCGGCAGGGACCGCAGGGGGCCGACGGGTCTCCTGCGGTCCCTGCTTTGACAGACGGGAGGACAACGCATGCAGCAGCATGGGGCAGAAGGGGAGAAGAGCCTGGCGGGGAGTTTTTTCTGGAACACCCTGGGCGGGATCCTGAACGCGGGTCAGTCGGTGCTGGTGCTGGCGGTGCTCACGAGAATTCTGGGGCTTACGGCAGCGGGAATCTACTCCATCGCCTTCGCGACGGGAAACCTGTTTTTGTATCTGGGGGAGTACGGCGTCCGGAACGTCCAGGTATCGGATCTTTCCGAGCGGTATTCCTTCCGGGACTATCTGGCGCACCGGTATCTCACGGTGGGGCTGATGCTCCTTCTCTCGGCGCTGTTTGCCGGCATCTCTTTTCTCCGGGGCAGCTACTCCGGGGAGAAGGCCCTGACCGTCTTTGCCATGTGCCTGTTGAAGGCGGTGGACTGTTTGGAGGAGGTCTTTGAGGGACGGCTCCACCAGAGGGGGAGGCTGGACCTTGCGGGCAAGGTGATGACGGTGCGGCTTCTTGTGAGCATCGGCGGGATGCTCCTTGTGGCGCTTTTCACCGGGAGCCTTCTTGCTGCGACATTTGCCGCAGTGGTGCTTGCTCTGCTCTCCGCGGCGGGGATGATTGTTCTCTTTCGCGGGGAGGTGGCCCTTACACCCGGCAGGAGCTCACGGAAGAACGTCTTTGCCCTGATGCGGATCTGCTTTCCCGTGTGCGCGGCCAACTTCCTGCAGTTCTACCTGATCAATGCCCCGAAGTACGCGATCGACGCCGCGATGGACGAGACCGTGCAGGCCCGGTACAATTTCATCGCAATGCCGGTGTTTGTGATTCAGCTTCTGGGGATGTTCCTGTACCAGCCCATCCTGGGACGGATGAGCGCGGAGGTGGAAAGCCGCGACAGGCGCCCGCTCCTTCGGGATATCTGGCGGATCGTCCTTGGAATTCTTCTCATCTCCGCGGTCTGCCTTCTTGGGGCGGCACTTGTCGGGATTCCGGTCCTCTCGCTCCTCTACGCGACGGATCTTTCCGATCTTCGCGGGGAGCTTTTGTGGATCCTTGTGGGCGGGATCTTCCTCGCCCTGGACGGGTTCTTCTGCGCGGTGCTCACGATCCTGCGCCGCCAGAACGTGATCCCGATCATCTATCTTCTCGGGACCGTGGGATCGCTTGCCCTCACCGGCAGAATGGTGGCAGGCTATGGCATGCTCGGGGCGGTGCTCGCCTTTGTTGCTGTCATGATCCTGGTCTTTGTGCTTCTTGCCTGGCAGCTGGTCTTTGCATTGCGAAAGGGCCGGGAATAGGGTAAAATTTTCGGTAATTGTGGAGGTCTGTACCTGTGTACAGACTTCCTTTGCAGTATGTTGTTGGCAACAGAGAGGACCCCGCATGGTTTTCAGCTCAATGGTATTCCTCTGGATCTTCTTCCCGATCGTTTTCGTCGCGAGTCTGATCATCCGGAAACCCAAGTATCAGAACATCCTTCTGCTCATTGCCTCCCTCCTCTTTTACGCCTGGGGGGAGCCGCGCTATCTTATTCTCCTTCTGTTTTCCATCACCATGAACTGGGCCTTTGGCCTTCTCATCGATCGCTTCCGCGCCCATGGGAAACTCCTTCTGGCGGTCAACGTCGCGATCAACCTGGGGCTGATGGGATACTACAAGTACGCGAACTTCGCGATCAATACGGTGAACCGGCTCTTCCACCAGGATTTTCCGGCGGTGGAGATCTCTCTTCCCATCGGTATCAGCTTCTTCACGTTCCAGGCGATGAGCTATGTCATCGACCTGTACCGGGGAAAGTACAAGGTCCAGAAGAACCTCCTGAACCTGATGCTCTATGTCTCCTTCTTTCCCCAGCTGATTGCGGGACCCATCGTCATGTATCGGGACATCGACGCCCAGATCATGGGGCGGACCCGGTCGAAGGAGAAGATCACCTCCGGCATGCGGCGGTTCCTCTACGGCCTTGGCAAGAAGGTCATCATCGCAAACCTGACCGCGCAGGTCTGTGACAACCTCTACGACCTGGGGGCGGGAAACCTGACGGGCGGCATGGCCTGGCTGTTTGCCATCGCCTATACGCTGGAAATCTACTATGACTTCTCCGGCTACTCCGACATGGCGATCGGCCTTGGGCGGATGTTCGGTTTCGAGTTCCTGGAGAACTTCACGTTACCCTATCTGTCCAGGTCCATCCGGGAATTCTGGCGCCGGTGGCACATCTCCCTGGGCGCCTGGTTTCGCGACTACGTCTACATTCCCCTGGGCGGAAACCGGAAGGGCAAGGTCCGCACTTATGTGAACCTCGCGATCGTCTTCGCGCTGACGGGCCTCTGGCACGGCGCCGCCTGGACTTTTGTCGGCTGGGGCCTCTTCCACGGCTTCTTTATCATCATTGAGCGCATGGGCTTCTCCAAAGTCCTGGATCGGCATCCGATTTTTGCCAGGATCTACACGCTCCTTGTTGTGATCGTGGGCTGGGTCTTCTTCCGGGCTGCCTCGGTCCATGATGGACTGGCGGTTCTGGTCCGCATGGCAGCGCCCTGGCACTATACCGATTCCCTCTACCCGCTGGGCACCCAGGTGACGACTCTGGGCATGCTGGCGGTGGTCTTCGGAATCGTGGGCTGCGGCCCGATCCAGCAGATCTTCTCGGTGGGCCCGCTCAAAAAGATCGGGGCACGGTGGAAGAACTCCCTGTGGGAGGCACTCTGGCTCACCGTCATTCTGGTGTACAGCCTTCTGCTTCTTGCCAACAACACCTACAACCCGTTTATCTACTTCCGGTTCTGAAAGGAATTTATGAAGAGAGCAGTACAGAACATCTACATCGCTGTCGTCACCGTCTTCCTCCTGGTCCCGGTGGCGGTCTTTGCCCTGATCGGAAAGTACACGGACACGACCAACTATGAAAACCGGACGCTGGCGCAGGCGCCCATCCTGGGAGAGACCTCGGTGGATGACTTTCCCTCCACTTTCGAGGACTGGTTCAACGATCATCTGCCGTTCCGCAATCAGATCCTCTCTCTCAACGGCTGGATCGACTACAAGTACCTGCACACCTCCAGCTCCGACACGGCGATCGTGGGTAAGGACGGCTGGCTCTTCTACAAGGGCACCGCGCGAAACGGCGAGGACACCGTGGCGGACTATCTGGGCACCAACCTCTTCACGGATGAGGAACTGGAGCAGATCGCGGACAACCTGACCTCGATCCAGGCGTATCTCAAGGAGCGGGGCTGCACCTTCTACCTGTTCCTTGCTCCCAACAAGGAGAGCGTCTACAGCGAGTACATGCCCGACTCCTACGGGGAGCACACCGCTTACTCACGGCTCCAGCAGGTGACCGACTACCTGAAGGATCACACGGACATCCCGGTGATCAACGCGGACGACTCGCTGGAGGCCTACAAGAGCGAGAACCCGGACCAGCAGCTCTACTACAAGTACGACACCCACTGGAACGCAGTGGGCGCCTACGTGGGCACGAAGGAGCTGACGAACACCCTGGGCTTTGATCAGGTGCCGCTGGACGAGTGCACGATCAAAGAGGTCGGGGGCTATACCTTCGACCTCGCTCGGATGATCCACCTCTCCCAGGTGCTGACGGATGATCCGGTCTACGAGATCCAGGGGTACACGCCCCACAACCTGAAGATGGAGGCCAACGATACCGGCACCCAGTTCACCTTTGAGACGGACGACACCGCCCCCGGGGACAAGATCTTTGTGGTCGGCGACTCCTTCTCCGCCTTCAGCGCGCCCTACTACGTGTGCCACTTCCAGCACGGCTTCATGACTTACTATTACGACTACTCGCTCTCCCAGCTCGATGAAATGCAGCCCACGGTGTTTGTCTACGAGGTGGTGGAGCGCTATCTTGGCAACCTGGCTAAATTCTCGATCACCGACGGGCTCGCGGTGGAAGAGGACTGAGCGGAAAAAGAGGGAAAAAATGGATCATATCGCGGTATTGATTCCCTGCTACAACGAGGAAAAGACGATCGGCAAGGTGGTGGCGGACACAAAGAAAGCCCTGCCGGATGCGGTGATCTACGTTTACAACAACAACTCCACAGATCGGACGGCGGAGATCGCGAGAAACGCCGGCGCTGTGGTGCGCAATGAATACAAGCAGGGCAAGGGAAATGTCATCCGGCGCATGTTCCGGGAGATCGACGCAGAGTGCTATGTCATGGTGGATGGGGACGACACCTATCCCATGGACGCTGCACCGGAGCTGGTGGACCGGGTCCTGAACAAAAACGCCGACATGGTGGTGGGAGACCGGCTCTCCTCCACCTACTTCACCGAGAACAAGCGGCCCTTCCACAACTTCGGCAACAGCCTGGTGCGGGGTTCCATCAACCGGCTCTTTGACTGCGATATCCGGGATATCATGACCGGATACCGGGCCTTCTCCTATGACTTTGTGAAGACCTTCCCGGTTCTCTCCAAGGGCTTTGAGATCGAGACCGAGATGACGATCCACGCGGTCTACAACAACATGCAGATTGACAACGTGGTCATCGAGTACCGGGACCGCCCGGCGGGTTCCTCCTCGAAGCTCAACACTTTCTCTGACGGGATCAAGGTGCTGGAGACCATCGTCAGCCTCTATCGCAACTACCGGCCCATGGGATTCTTCGGCTTCCTGGCCGGGGTGCTGACGATCCTGGCGTTCATCTTCTTCATCCCGGTGGTGAAGGGGTACTTTGCGACGGGACTTGTGCGCAAGTTCCCGACCCTGATCGTCTGCGGGTTTGTGGCGATTGCGGCGCTTTTGTCCTTCTTCTCGGGTCTGATCCTCTCCAACATGGACCGGAACGCCCGCCGCAGCTTTGAGGTGCAGCGAAATCTCCTGCACAGTGACTACAAGAGACTCCTTCAGGAAGAGGACGCAAAGCAGGGAGAGACGGAACATGGGGGCAGTAGGTAAACTTCTGGCATTTGTGCTCTGGGCGGGAATACTGCCCTTTGGCACAGGCCTGTTTGTGAGCAGCTTCGAAGCGCCTTCGGAGCGGAAACTCCACATCATAATTGCCCAGGGGTACCTGGCGAGTTTTGCACTCTTTGAGTGCCTGGGTCTTGTTGTCCTGTTCACCACGGCACTGGGAAATTTTGCGCTCCTTGTCGGTCTTTACGGGATTTCGGTCGCTGCACTGTCTGTCATCGGCATCGTACGGGTCAGAAAGACCGGGGGCCTTGCGCCGTCTCCGGTTTTTCATGTGTTTGATGTCCTGAAAAAGAAAGAAAAATGGCGTCCGGATCCCCAGGCACTTGTCTTCTGGCTCCTCTTTGCGGCACTTCTTGCCTTTGAGCTTTACATGTCCTACACCCACGCCTCCTACGATGGGGATGATGCCTACTATGTGGCCCAGTCGGTGCAGACCTGGCAGACCGGGACCATGTATCACTATGTCCCCTATACCGGCATCACGACGGAGCTGGACGGCCGCCACGCGATGGCAATGATCCCCATGTGGATCTCGGCGATTGCGACCCTCTGCGGCACCCATCCCACGATTGTGACCCACAGCCTGATCCCCATCGTGTTTCTGCCCCTGGCGGACATTGCCGCCTTCTGTCTGATTCACGCCCTGCTCCACGACAAAGACAGCAAAAAGCGCACCGAGCGGATGATCCCTGCCTTTATGAGCGCGCTCGCGCTGATTCAGATCTTCGGAAACGTGTCGATCTATACGCCGGAGACCTTTCTTTTGATGCGCACCTGGCAGGGAAAGACCGTCTTTGCCAACATCATCGTGCCGCTGGGCTTTTATACGCTGCTTCTGGCTGCCCATCGGATCGGGGAAGGCGGGAGTATGCGGCTCCCCATGATTCTGATGCTTCTTGTCAACGTGGCGTCGGGCTTTTGCACGGCGATGGCGCCGATGTTTGCGGCCTTCCTGTTCCTTGCGGGGAGCGTTTTTGTCTCCCTGGCCTATCGTGACAGGGAGTACTGGAAGAAGACGATTCTGTGCTGTCTGCCGAATGTGGTCTATGCGGCCATCCTGGTTCGGGTGATGCTGCCGAATCTTTTATCGGGAGGCGGCCTATGAGCGGTGTGTTGGGAACGATTGTGGCCTATTCCGGATCGGGGCTTCTCACCGTGTTGTATGTCATCGCCATGGTGACCCTGTTTCTGCGGGAGGATGACAAGGCAAACCGGATTTTATTTCTGTACCTGCCGGCCTGCTTCCTGGTTCTGTTTCTGCTCCCGCCGGTGCGGGATCTGTACGCGAAGATCGAGGGGACGGACACCTACTACCGGTTTCTGTGGCTGATCCCGATGTCGGTCACGACCTGCTACGCGATGATCCGCCAGACCTCGAGGCGTCTGCCCTTTGGCCTTGCGGTGATGGCGGCGTTAATGCTGCTCTGTGGGCAGTACACCTATAGCAACGAGAACATCCTGCCGGCGGAGAATCGTCTCCACCTGCCGCAGGTGGTGCTGGACGTTTCCGACTATGTCCTGCAGGACGCGGGCGGACAGCGGACCATGGTGGCGATGCCGCCGGAGCTGGTGCAGTTCGTGCGCCAGTACGACTCCCGGATCCTCATGCCCTACGGCCGGGAGATGCTGATGCCCCAGTACGCGGACTACTACCAGTCGGTGTATGACGCGATGAGCGCAGACCCCGTCGATGGACAGGCTCTGATCGACGCGATCCGCGAGTACAACTGCAACTACCTGGTGATGGCGGCCGACAAGATGGCCGGAGTGGATCTTTCCGGCACCGGCATCGTCTACCTCGACACGGTGGACGGCTACAACATCTACAAGGACCCCGACGAGCCGCAGGGCCTGGAGGAGTGAGCGTTGGGCTTTCTGTATGAGAAAAAGACGCAGGGGGGAGAATCCGTGATCGAGATCACGGGGTATGAGGGGAAGGCACCCTCCCTGACGGTCCCGGAGGAAATCGAAGGGCTCCCGGTGCGCAGCATCGGAAACCATGCCCTGGCAGACCGGGAGGAAGTCCGGGAGATCCGCCTTCCGAAGACATTAAAGACTCTGCACCTTTTTGCCTTTCAGAATGATGCCGCCCTGGAACGGATCCGGGTCTATGACACCACAGATGACCTCTACGATGGGGTGATCAGAAGCTGCGACGCGCTGCGGGAGATCTGCATCGAGGTGACCCAGAAGGATAACTACCTGCTGATGCGGGACCTCCTGCAGGAGACAGACAACGCCCTCTCCTTTGTTCTGCACGGGAGCGCGGACCTCTTTGGCAGGGAGAAGACCCTGTGCCTCACCTTTCCGGAATACGTTCGGGAGGCCAGGGAGGACACGATGGCCCGGGCAATCCACTTCACCATCGAGGGCGCCGGGATGGCCTATCGGGAGTGCGTGGAAAAGCACGCCCTGCACCTTGCGGAGTACGACCGGCTGCTGCCGCGCCTGACCTCCTACGACGACCTGAGCGCCGCCAGGATCTGCCTGGACCGGCTGATGTACCCGGAAGAGCTCGGGGAAGAGGCAAAGGCGCAGTATGAAAATTGGCTGACTGCCCACACGGAAAAGGTGCTGCGGCACCTTGTTGCCGTGGAGGACGTTGCAAGAATTCGGTTTCTGGCAAAGAATAAGCTCCTGGACCCGGAGGCCGTCACTCTGCCCCTGCAGGAAGCGGCCGACCGGGGCGCGGCGCAGATCGTCGGCATTCTGATGGAGGCGGGGCAGACCGCCCCGCCGTCCTTTGATCCGTTCAGCCTGTAGCGGGGAGTTGGGAGGTAGCGCATGCGGCAGAGAGAAGTTCTGGAACAGACGGGGGAGAAGATCCTCCAAAACTGCAGGACACAGCTCTTTCTGTCCATGCGCTTTTTTGGCAGCGCGCTGGACCGCCTTGCGCCAAAGATGGACCTATCCACCACGACGATCGGCACCGACGCGGTGTACCTTCGGTACAACCCGAACTTTCTTCTGCGCCGGTTTGTGGAGGATCCCAAGAACCTCTGCCGCACTTACGTGCACTGCCTGATGCACTGCCTCTTTCGGCACATGTTTTCGGCAAAGGACCGGGAGGATCCGGAGCTCTGGGATCTTGCCTGCGACATCGCGGCAGAGTCCGTCATCGACACGATGGAGTATCCGGTGATCTTTGACCCGGTGCGGGAAAAGCGCGCCCAGATCTATGAGACGCTTCGGCAGAAGGCCGGGGTCCTGACCGCGGAGCGCATCTACGCGGCCCTCCTGAAAGACCGGCCGGACTATGACGAGCAGTGCCGGTGGGCGGCGGAGTTTCGCCTCGATGACCACAGCTTCTGGCAGCGCATGGAGGATTCCACGCCCCCTGCGGCGCCGCCGCAGGAGGCGTCGGGCACCCTGCCGGGTGCCCGGGTCCGGAACCTGACCGAGGAGGAGTGGAAGAAGATCGCGGGCCGGGTGAAGGCGGAGGTCGTCAGCTACGGGCGGGAGGCCGGGAAGAACCCCGGTGCCCTGGAGTGGACCCTTGGCTACTCGATGCGCCGGCGCACCGACTATAGGGCGTTTCTTCGAAGGTACGCGGTGGTACGGGAAGAGGCTGGGATCGACCCCGACTCCTTTGACTACGCCTACTACCACTACGGGATGGAGCACTACGGAAACATGCCCCTGATCGAGGAGAACGAGGTCCGGGAGGCGAAGAAGGTGGAGGAGCTGGTCATCGCCATCGACACCTCGGAGTCCGTCTCCGGGGAGCTGGTGCAGAAGTTCCTGAACGAGACCGCAGATGTGCTCTTTGCCGGGAACAGCTATTTCCATCAGGTCCTGATCCACCTCGTGCAGTGCGATGACCGCATTCAGAGCGACACGAAGATCACGGACGTGAACGAGATGCGGCGCTTTGCGAAGAACTTTACGGTACGGGGCGGCGGCGGCACCGACTACCGGCCGGTGTTTCAATATGTGGAGGAGCTGGAGAAGCGCCGGGAGCTGAAAAACCTCCGGGGCCTTCTGTACTTCACAGACGGATACGGCGTCTATCCGAAGCGGGCGCCTCACTACGACACCGCCTTTGTGTTCCGAAAGGACGGGGACAACGACGACACCGGAGTGCCTGCCTGGGCGACGAAGCTCTACGTCTGAGGCGGGAAGGAGAGCGGAATGAACATTCAGGAAGCAAAACAGGAGATCATCAACACGGTGCGGGCCTACACCTTAAAGGACGAGACCGGGGCCTATCGGATCCCGCCGGAGAAGCAGCGGCCCATGCTGCTGGTGGGCCCGCCCGGAATCGGCAAGACCGCCATCCTGCAGCAGGTGGCGCAGGAGCTCCACATCGGCCTGGTATCCTATACGATCACCCACCACACGCGGCAGTCCGCCATCGGCCTGCCCCTCATTGTGAAGAAGCAGTACGGCGGTCGGGAATACTCCGCGACGGAGTACACGATGAGTGAGATCATCGCAAGCGTCTACGACGAGATCGACCGAACCGGCGTCTCGGAGGGAATCCTCTTCCTTGATGAGATCAACTGCGTCTCCGAGACCCTTGCGCCGACGATGCTGCAGTTTCTGCAGTACAAGACCTTCGGCAGTCACAAGGTGCCGGACGGCTACGTGATCGTCACCGCCGGAAACCCGCCGGAGTACAACAAGTCGGTCCGGGATTTCGACATCGTGACCCTGGATCGGGTCCGGAAGATCGAGATTGAGGAGGACTTTGACGTCTGGAAGCGGTACGCGGTGCAGAACGGCGTCCACGGTGCCATTCTCTCCTATCTCTCCATCCACCGGGACCGCTTTTACTCGATCCGCATGGAGGTGGAGGACAAGTACTTCGTGACCGCCCGGGGGTGGGAGGACCTCTCCCGGATCCTGTCGGCCTACGAGGCCCTGCACCTTCCGATCACCCGGGATCTCTGCGGCGAGTACCTGCAGGATCCGGAGATCGCAAAGGACTTTGCGGACTACTATGCGCTGTATGAGAAGTACCGGGAGGACTACCGGGTGGAGGACATCCTGGAGGGACATTACAGCGACCGCTCCTTAAAGATCGGCAGCGCGCCGTTTGACGAAAAACTCTCCCTGATCGGCCTTCTTACTGACAGCCTGAACCAGGAGTTCCGCACTTATGGTGAGGACTGCGACGTCCAGAAAGCGGTGTTTACCGAGCTGAAGGCGATCCGGGATGCGGACGGGGCATTCCTTTCCGCGCTCTCGGACTGCATCGCCCGCAGGAAGCAGGCACTGCAGGAGGGGACTGCCTCCGGGATTCTCTCTCCGGAGAACCTGCGCTGCCAGAAAAAGACCCTCGCTGCCCTGGAGGAGCTCGAGAGCAGTGCCAAAAAGGAGGCTGCTCCTGCTTTCCCGATGGCAAAGACCTGGTTCGCAGATCGGGAGAAGGCGCGCGGCGCCGCGGTGAAACAGACCTCCGACCATCTTTCCCATGCCTTCGAGTTTCTCGCCAGGTGCTTTGGAGAGGGACAGGAGATGGTGATCTTTTTGTCGGAGCTTGCGGGAAGCAGCCACGCACTCCGCTTTATCCGGGAGTGCGGCAGCGATGCTTACTACCGCTACAATAAGCTTTTGCTTTTGCAGGACCGGCAGGACGAGCTGACCAAAGAGGTGTCAGAAGTGCTGCTCAACCTCTGAGAAAGGGAACAACGGGATGGGAGACTACGCCGCCTGGTACCGGAAAATTACGGCCGGCATCCGGACAAGAAAACACGCAGTGCAGGCGCTGCATGCGTTGAACAAGGTCCTGACGGCGGTGATGTACGCGGCCTACCCGGCACTGGTTCTTGCTTATCTCATCCGGGGCGGGATCCGCGCCTGCGCGCCCTTTGTGCTCATCCCCGGGATCTCCTTTGTCCTGCTCTCTCTGGTCCGCCGGAAGATCAACCGAAAGCGTCCCTACGAGACCTGGGATCTGGACCCGCTGATTGCAAAGAAGACGAAGGGCAATTCGATGCCCTCCAGGCATGTGTTCTCCTGTGCGGTGATCTCCATGTGTCTTCTGAAAAGCTCGCTCCCTTTGGGGATTGCGGGCTTTGTAATCACAGCCCTCTCTGCCCTGGTCCGGGTTCTTGGCGGCGTGCACTACCCAGAGGACACACTGGTGGGAGGCGCTGTGGGCATTCTGGCAGGACTCCTGCTCTGGCTGACATAAGGAGGTGAAATCGGTTTTGGCAAGACAGCAGATGGATCTGCTGCACGGTCCCCTGGCGGGGAAGATCGTGCGGTTTGCGCTGCCGATCGCCGCGGCGAGCATGCTGCAGCAGCTGTTCTCCTCGGCCGATCTGGCGGTGCTGGGGCGCTTTGACAGCTCCGAGGCGATGGCGGCGGTGGGAAGCAACACCGCCCTGGTCAATCTCCTGGTGAGCCTGTTCATGGGCCTTTCCATCGGTGGCAACGTGACCGTGGCGGCAAGGATCGGCAGGGGAGAGAAGGAGAAGATCCACGAGGCGGTACAGACCATCGTGACTCTCGCTCTGGTGAGCGGCGTCATTGTGCTGGCAGTGGGGGAGCTTGCGGCCCCGGCGCTTCTTCGGCTGATGAACACGCCGGAGAAGGTCTACGTCCTTGCGGCGCTCTATCTTCGAATCTACTTCGTGGCACTTCCCTTCATGCTGCTCTACGACTTTGGCTCCCAGATCCTGCGGGCAAAGGGGGACAGCACAAGGCCGCTCCTTGCCCTGACACTGGCCGGCATCACAAACGTGGTTCTGAACCTGTTCTTTGTTCTTGCCCTGCACATGGGCGTTGCGGGAGTCGGCATCGCAACGGTCATCTCCAACGCCCTCTCCGCGGGGATGGTGCTGCGGTTTCTGGTAAAGGACCGGGGGAACATCCGCCTCTCCTTTCGGGAACTGGGCATCCGGCGGGAGCACCTTGTCAGTGTGATCCGGATCGGCGCGCCGGCGGGTCTGCAGGGCATGGTCTTTGCCCTCTCCAACGTGGTGATCCAGACGGCGGTCAACCACTTTGGGGCGGCGGGCATCGCGGGCACCACCGCCGGCCAGAATTTCGAGTTCATGGCCTACTTCGTGGTCAACGGCTTTGCCCAGGCGGCCACCACCTTTACGAGCCAGAACTTTGCCGCGGGAAAGACGGACCGCTGCCGGCGGATCTATGTGGACTGCATGGCGATCGGGATGGGCGCCGCCCTGGCGGTGGCGGTGATCTTTTACGCCTTTCGCTCCATCCTGCTGCAGATCTTTACCCAGGACCCGGAGGTTCTCCGGTATGCCGTTCTGCGCATGCGCTTTGTCTGCCTGCCGGAACTCCTCACGGGAACCTATGAGATCTCCGGCGGGTGTCTGCGGGGCATGGGGCACTCCCTGCTCCCGGCGGTATTCACGGTGGTCGGCTCGTGCCTGTTTCGGCTCGTCTGGATCGCCACGGTGTTTGCCCGCTGGAAGAGCTATGTCATGCTGGTGGTGGTCTATCCCGTGAGCTGGATCCTGACGGGGACAGCGGTCATCACGGCGTACCTCATCATCCGGCGGCGGGAGTTTGCAAAATTTGGGGGAAACAGTAACAAGGCGGACAAGGCGGAAAGGGAAAACACATGAGAAAGGCACTTTTCATCGGGGGAACGGGAACCATCAGCGCCGGCGTCGTGCGGCGCCTTCTGGAGCAGGGCGGCTGGGAGATCTGGCTCCTCAACCGGGGAAATCGGAAACTCCCCTTTGACGGGGACGTGCACCACATCGAGGCGGATATCAACGGAGACGAAAAGGAGCTGTCTGAAAAGCTTTCCGGGCTCTCCTTTGACTGCGTCTGCGAGTTTGTCGGATACCGGAAGGAGCAGGCCGAGCGGGACATCCGTCTCTTTGCGGGGCGGACCGGCCAGTACCTGTTCACCAGCTCTGCCTCTGCCTATCACAAGCCGCCGGCAAGTCCGTTCCTGACGGAGGGCACGACCCTTGCCAATCCCTACTGGCAGTATTCGCGGGACAAGATTGCCTGCGAGGAGGTCCTGATGCAGGCCCTTCGGGAGCAGAACTTCCCCGTCACCATCGTGCGCCCGAGCCATACATACGATGAGCGCCACATCCCGGTGGCAATCCACGGGGCAAAGGGCTCCTGGCAGGTCATCCGGCGGATGCTCGCGGGAAAGCCGGTCCTGATTCCCGGGGACGGGACCAGCCTTTGGACCCTCACCTTCAACACAGACTTTGCGATCGGCTACACCGGCCTGATGGGAAATCCAAAGGCGGTGGGTGAGGCCTTCCAGATCACCGGGGATGAGTCCCTGACCTGGAATCAGATCTACGGGGCCATTGCGGAGGCCTTCGGCGTTTCCCTGGTTCCCTGCCATGTCTCCTCAGACTTTCTGGCGGCGGTGGGAACGGAATACGACCTGCGGGGCGCGCTGCTTGGCGACAAGGCCGTAACAGTCCTCTTTGATAACACGAAGCTCAAGCGCCTTGTGCCCGGCATGGGAACCCATGTTCCCTTTGTGGAGGGCGTGCGGATCGCGCGGGATGAGCTGCTTGCCCATCCGGAGCTGCAGTTGGAGGATCCGGAGTTTGACCGGTTCTGCGATGCGGTGGTCCTGGCAAAGAAGCACGCCGAGGAGGAAGTCCAAAAAGCGCTCCTGCAGGGCTGATAAAAGAATCCGGAGCACACAAAAAGAGTCAGGCTTCCGGATCCCTGTATTTGACAAAAGTTTGAAGGCAAAGAGCCAGAAAACCTTGATCTTTCAAGGCTTTCTGGCTCTTTTTGCCGGTGCAGTTCTGCAGCTGATCCGGGCAGTCATGAGATGATATCCTGGCTGTTTCTGTTGGCTGGCGTGATATGCCCCGACATCCTGTTCAGAGTCGCGGGCAGATCGTACTGCCTGTTGGGATCAGAGGATACGCTTTGGGTTCAGTGCGCCTCCGGATCCTTTCCCTGCTTTGGCAGAACCTTCCGGTTGTAGTAGATGTAGTACAGAAGGTTGAGCACGATGCCGAAGGAAGTGGCAAGCGGCGCCGCAAGGCCGATGTGAAGGAGCGAGGCATTCGGCCGTGTGCTCATGAAGAAAGCGACGGGCAGGCGTACCAGCAGGGTCTGAGCCATGCTCTGGAGCATGACGAAGAGGGAGCGCTCATGGCCGTTGAAGTAGCCCATGAAGCTGAAGAGGAACGGCGTCACCAGGGTCTCGCCGCCAAAGCCCTTGAGGTAGTCCCACGCGTCCTGAATGACATCCTGGTCGGAGGTGAAGAGCCCCGCGGCCAGATATCCCTTCCACTGAATCAGGATGAAGATCACGACACCGACGCAGAACGCAAAGCACATGCCAAAGACCATGGACTGTCTCGCCCGTTTTTCCTTCCCGGCGCCGACGTTCTGGGAGATGAAGGAACTCATGGACTGCATCAGGGAGGAGGGAACCAGCATGATGAAGGAGATCAGCTTGCTGGCGACGCCGTAGCCGGAGGAGGCGGTCAGGCCCAGCCGGTTGATGAAAGCGCACAGGCAGACAAAGGAGATCTGGGTCAGAAACTCCTGCAGGGCAAGGGGCGCGCCAACCTGCAGGATGTGGCCTGCCTCTTTCCCGAGGCGGATGTCTGTGCGCTTCATCACAAAGGGAAGGGTCCGCCTGGCCATGATGATGAGGGAGAGCACGACAGAGACCGCCTGGGCTGCCACGGTGGCGATGGCCGCACCTGCCACGTTCATGTGGAAGACAGCCACCAGGAGAAGATCACCGAAGACATTGACGATGCAGGCGATGAGGACGAACAGAAGGGGCGTCTTGGAGTCTCCAAGGCCGCGGAAGACTGCGGCGATCACGTTGTAGGCGACGATAAAGAAGATGCCGGCGCCGCAGATGCGGATGTAGGAGACCGTCAGATCCAGTGCCTCCGTGGGGGACTGCATGAGGATGGCGATCGGCCGGGCAAGGCCCACCATCACGGCGCAGAGAATGGCGCTCAGGATCAGGAACAGGCAGATCGAGGCACCCAGCAGGGGTCCGATCTTGTCATTTCGCTTTTCTCCCAGGTACCGTCCGATCAGGATCGTGACAGCCATCGCGCAGCCGGTCACGGTGAAGGTGACGACGTTGAGCACATTGCTTCCGGTGGAGACGCCGGAGAGTCCGGCGGTGGTGCCGAAGCGCCCGACCACCAGAAGGTCCACCGCGCCGTACATGGCCTGCAGTACCAGGGACCCGAAGATCGGCAGCATAAACCGCAGCATCTTGGCCGGGATGCTCCCGGTGGTGAAATCATTGGATCCGTTCTTTGTGACCGTCTGTGCGTTTTCGCTCATTGCTTTGTTCCGCCTTTCTCCTCCAGTGTGATCGGATGCTCCCGCATCCTGCGCATGATCTTTCCTATGGTGTCTACGGTGGTTTCGGCCTCTTCTTCCGGAATGTCTGAGAGAAGATGGGAGAGCGCCTCGTGGTAGCGGACCACATACCGCGCATACCAGTCCTGTCCCAGGGGCGTTAATGCAATCCGGACCACCCGCCGGTCTCCCGCGTCCTTTTCCTTTTCTACGGCGCCCAGGCGCTCCATTGCCCGAAGAGACCGGGTGACGCCGGGGGTCTGGACGTGCAGAAAGTGGGCCACATCGGAGACCCGCACCTGTCCCTTTTCGCTCTCCACCTGGGCGATCGCGTCCAGCACGTGAACGTACTGGGCAGTCATACCCTCCGGCAGGGGCGGCATCAGTTCCGACACCGATCCGGCATCGTAAAAGGCGTCCAAAAGACGCCTCGTCAGCATGGGATTCATTGCGATACCTCCGTGCGCAGAAAAACGAACACTGATAATTAACATTGATAAGCACTAGCTATCATAGCGCATCTTCGATGGAATGCAAGCGCAAAAATGAAAAATCGGGGTAATGAAAAAGGACCTGCGCACACGGGTGCACAGGTCCTAAGTATCGTTTGCTGTCTATTCAGTCATGGTCGAAGAGGCTGTCCGCGTAACGCACGGTCCCCATGGCGTCCTTTGCATAGCAGTCGGCGCCGATCGCATCGGCGTATTCCTGCGTCATCACGGCGCCGCCGACGACAATCTTTGTGTCCGGCTTTTTCTCCCGCAGGAGCCGGATCGTGGCTTCCATGTTGACAACCGTGGTGGTCATCAGGGCAGAGAGGCCAACCAGGGGAACATTTTCCCGGATTGCGGTGTCCACGATGATCTGCGGGTCCACATCCCGGCCCAGATCGATCACGTCGTAGCCGTAGTTCTCCAGCATGACCTTCACGATGTTCTTTCCGATGTCGTGGATGTCTCCCTTGACGGTGGCGAGGATCACCTTGGCCTTGATCTTCTGCGGAGTGCCCTTCATGGCCTCCCGGATCACGGCAAAGGCTGCCTTGGCCGCATCGGCGCTCATGAGAAGCTGGGGCAGGAAGACCGTCTTTTTCTCAAAGTTCTGTCCCACCTCGTCGAGGGCGGGGATGAGCTCTTCGTTGATGATGGAAAGGCCGTCCCGGCTCTCGAGCTCCTTCTTCGCGGCGGCAGCGGCGCCCTCCTTGACGCCCCGGATCACGCTCTCCTTTAAGGAGAGGTCTCCTGCGGGAGAGGAAGCGCTCCCCTTTGCAGCACCCACGCCGGGGGCCGTGGCTGTGCCCGGCTTGTAGTCCCGGTAGCGGTCGATAAAGGCCGCGCAGTTCTCGTCCATCGCAAGAAGCGCCATCGAGGCGTAGTAGGCGCGCATCATCGCCTCATTCCCCGGGTTGATGATCGCGCAGGAGAGACCGCACTCGATCGCCATGGTGAGGAAGTTGGAGTTGATGATCTCCCGGGCGGGCAGGCCGAAGGAGATGTTGGAGACACCAAGGATGCTGTGGCCGTGGAAGCGGTCCCGGATCCCCCGGAGGGTTCCCAGCGTCGCGAGGGCGCCCTTCGGGTCTGAGCTCACGGTCATTGCCAGGCCGTCCAGCACGATGTCTGACCGGGGAACGCCGTAGGCGTCTGCCGCCTCGTAGATCTTTTCGGCGACGGCAAGCCGGCCCTCTGCGGTTTCGGGGATGCCGCCCTCGTCAAGGCAAAGGCCCACGAGGACACCGCCGTACTTTCGGACGAGGGGGAATACCTGCTCGATCGACTCCCGCTTTCCGCTGACGGAGTTGATCATCGGCTTTCCGTTGTAGCAGCGCAGAGCCCGCTCCAGGGCCTCGGGGTTTGTCGTGTCGATCTGGAGCGGCAGGGCGGTGACGCCCTGCAGTCGCTTCACCACGGTCTCCATCATGGCAGGCTCGTCGATCTCCGGGAGTCCTACGTTGACGTCCAGGATGTGGGCGCCCTGGTCTTCCTCCTTCAGGCCTTCCTGCAGGATGTACTGAATGTCGCCGTTTCGAAGCGCCTCCTTGAATTTCTTCTTTCCGGTGGGGTTGATCCGCTCGCCGATGAGAACGGGCTTTTCTCCGATCTCCACCGCCTGAGAGAAAGAGGTGACGATGGTGTGATTCTTTTTGGTCTGCGGCCGGAAGGGAAGTTCCCGTACAGCGGCAATGGTCTTTTTGATAAACTCCGGTGTGGTGCCGCAGCAGCCGCCCGCCACCTGGATGCCAAGGCCAGCGAGCTCCTGCATGCAGTCCGCAAATTCCTCCGGGGTCACGTCGTAGACGGTCTTTCCGTTCTCGGTCCGGGGAAGTCCTGCGTTGGGGTTGACGATGACAGGAACCGATGCCGCGGCCACAAGCCGCTCCACGATGGGCTTCATCTCCCGGGGGCCCAGGGAGCAGTTGACACCCAGGGCGTCCACGCGAAGGCCCTCCATGCAGGCCACCACTGCCTCGACGCCGGCGCCGGTCAGGAGCTTTCCGCTCTGGTCGTAGGTCGTGGTGATGCAGACGGGCAGGCTGCAGTGCTCTTTTGCCCCAAGGACAGCGGCCTTTGCCTCGTAGAGATCGTTCATCGTCTCAATGAGGACAAGGTCCGCTCCGGCCGCTTCGCCGAGCTCTGCCACCTGGCCAAAGAGGGAGACTGCCTTCTCAAAGGGAAGATCCCCCAAAGGCTCCAGGAGCTTTCCGGTGGGGCCGATGTCGATGGCGATATAGGCGTCTTCCCGCCCGCAGTCGGCTCTTGCCTTTTTTGCGATCTGTACGGCCGCGGTAACCAGGTCCTTCAGGTAACCGGGATCCGGGTACTTGAGCAGGTTGGCGCCGAAGGTGTTGGCGTTGATGATGTCTGAGCCGGCTTTCAAATAGCCGCAGTAGAGATCGTAGATGTCATCCGGCCGGGAGAGGTTCCAGGTCTCAGGGAGTTCTCCCCCTTTCAGTCCCTTTGCCTGCAGGACGGTGCCGGTTGCTCCGTCGCAGAAGAGCCATTCGTGGCCGAGTCGTTGGAGAAATGGTTTACGCAAGGTGTTACCTCCGGAAGGCGCAGTTTGGCGCATGATCACAGGTTTCACAGCCCTGCAGGATGCAGGGAGTGTCGGTGGCGGAAAGTCCGATGATGGCGGTCACCGACTTGGACGGCATCATGAGCAGAGAGTCGGTCAGGTGGATCCCGCAGTTCTTTGCCATCTGCAGGATCTGCTCAAAGTCCTTCTGGTGGCTGATGGAAAAGTCCCCATATCCCGGGGAAAACCGCGGGCGGGCAAAAAGGCCGCGGGCCTTTGCCTCTTCGATGATCTGCCTGTTGATTTCATCGCAGAGGCTCTCGATCAGGGCTGCCCCCGCTGCCTGCAGGATCGCCGCATCCGCCATCGAGGTCAGCTGGGCGCGTCGGATCAGCCGGTCGCAGCCGATGCCGATCGTCGCGGCAAAGAGGCAGCAGGCGCTGCAGCCCTTCATGTTTTTGTAGAGATTTTTGGAGTGGATCTCCATCTCCCCGGCAAGAAGGACGTTCTCCCCGGGGCTTGCAAGCGAAAGAAACCGGTGGGTGGCGGCGGGAGAGGAGGCCTTTCGAAGCTGTAAAAGACAATTCTCCACCCGTTCCTGCACCTCGGCGGTAGGAGTGTTTCCCCGGTATCCCAGGTAGCGGTAGATCTCCCGCACATCCACCGGTAGTGCCATGGCATCCATCACGAAGCTCACCCGATGATCGCCGAGAGGGCGTTCATGATGCCTGCCGCCACCTCGGGCTTGTTCATGGAGTACACGTGGATGTGGGTGACGCCGTTGGAGATCAGATCGATGATCTGCTCCGAGGCATAGATGATGCCGGCCTGCTTCATGGAGGCGGGATCATCGCCGAAGCGGTCCACCATCATCCGGAAGCGGCCGGGGATCGTGGCGCCGGAGAGGGAGACGGACCGGGCTACCTGCTTTTTATTGGTGATCGGCATGATGCCGGCCAGAACCGGAACCTGAATGCCGGCTTCGCGGACCCGGTAGAGGAAGTTGTAGAGGGTGTTGTTGTCGAAGAACATCTGGGTGGTCAGGAAATCACATCCGGCTTCCACCTTCTCCTTCAGATGCATCAGATCCTCCGAGGGGCGCTCGCACTCGACGTGTCCCTCGGGGTAACATGCGCCGCCGATGCAGAAGGAATCGTCCAGGGCGCGGATCTCCCGGATGAGCTGGGAGGCGTGGTCGTAGTCGAAAATCGTCCGGCCGGTCTTCGGGATGTCCCCGCGCAGAGCCATGATGTTCTCGATGCCCTTCTCCTTATAGGTACGAACCATCTGGGCCACGTGCTCCTTTGTGGAGGAGACGCAGGTCAGGTGGGCCAGGACCGGGGTCCCGGTGGAGTTCTGGATGTCGGCTGCCAGCTGCGCGGTGTTCTTGCTGGTGCCGCCGCCGGCGCCGTAAGTGACGCTCATAAAGGCCGGGTGGAGTGCGGCGATCTGCTCAGCCGCCTTCCAGACCGAGTCAAAGCCCTCATCCGTCTTCGGGGGGAACACCTCAAAGGAGATGGTCACGTCGTGTGCGTTCAGGATGTCGGTTACCTTCATCGTATATCCTCTTTTCCTATCGTAATAATAAAATTTTCCACGTCAGCGCACAAAAGCACCCTGACGGGAAGAAAACATCGCTTTGCGGATAAGCACGGCGAAGCGATGTTTTTTCATCTGATGTGTCACTCTGTGCTGCTCTCGGTACTGCTCTCACTGCTTCCCGCCACCATCAGCGCGTCTGCGTTGTATTCCGCGTAGGTGCCGTTGATGACCTTGTATACGAAGTGGTCCGCGATCTTGGTGCGGCCCGCTGCGTTGATGTGGAAGCGGTCATCGGTCAGATATTCGGTGTAGTTGCTGTCGTTGATGGAGCCGTAGTAGTTGTCCAGGAAGGAAACACCGAGGTTGGCGCAGGTGTCATATGCGTACTGCCAGTACTGGTTCAGCGTGCCGTTGCCAAGGTTCAGGGTTCTGGCGTCGGAATAAGTCCCGTCCCCGTTGTCGTGCTCGACGTAGGTGGGGGAGAGGAAGACGATGCTGATCCAGGGGTACTTGTCCTTGATCAGCTGCAGTGCGTTGGTCAGGGAACCCACGTAGCAGGTCAGGTCATCCTCGTTCTGGTCGTTGTACATGGCCATGCCGTTCTCGTAGTCGGCAGCGTCATACATGATCGCGATGTAGTCCAGGGAGGAGAAGTCCGTGGACTCCAGGGCATCGATGGCGGCCTGGTACTGCGGATCATCGGTGTGGAAGGAGGCGACGGTCTCCAGGTTCGTGAAGTCCCCGATGGAGATGTCGTAGGCCACATAGAAGAGGTTGAATACGTCGTCCATGTCCTCCTGGGTGTCGGTCTGATAGGTCGCGTTGCGGCAGGTCACCTGGGAGTTGGGGAAGGAGGCGTTGATCGTGGTCACGCCCGAGAGGGCAGAGATCTGCCCGGCAAGACCCGTCTCAGACGTATCATCCGAGAAAGGCGCATCCCCAAGGCACAGCACCGTGGTGACGCCGTCGTCGGTCTTGTCTGCCAGGGCCGAGTCTGTCAGGAATACAATGCTGTCGTTGACCTCCACGTTGTACATGGAGGAGGCATCCGGGTCAATCTGGATTGCCTTGCCCTTGTTCCAGATGGAAAAGCGCACCACGGCAATCACCGCGATCAGCACGATGGCGCCGAGCACGATGAGGTGAACAAACCAGGGAAGCAGAGGGCCGTCTCCCTTTTGCTTTTTCTGGCGCGCGTTCTTTTTGCGCGGGCTGCGGCTCTGCCGCGGGGCCGAAGTCCTCACCGGTGTCTCCGGTTCTTCGTATTCTTCGTATTCGTCGCCTGCGTTTTCCTCATCCCCCAGGTCCTCGAAGGAGAGGTCGCCATCCTGTTCTTCCTGTGAAGGAGTGTCCTGCGGGGTATCATCGTCCCCGATGGAAAACCATTCCAGATCGTCGTCTTTTTTCATGCAAAACCTCAATAAATTAGGAAAGAACGGGCGGACCCCTCCGCCGCCCCTGTTGCAGCTTTCCTACCATCATACACCAGAGCGCCCGAATTTCAAAACATTACCGGGCGCAGCAGGGGAGAAACCCGGCCAAATCTTGCCACCTACCGGGCGGGCGGATATAATGCGAAATTAAAAGTGGGCGTTTGGGCTCTCTCGGATTGTCGGCGCGCGGAGCATACGGGTATGGTATACTGATTGCGCTATATGGAAAGAAAAAAGAAAACGGGAATCGGTGCATGAGGAATACGGATAAAACGGATGCAACAAAATCAACGCGCAAGAGGCGTGTGCTGGTAATCGTCTGGGCGGCGGTCCTGATCGTGGCAGCGGTGGTGGTCACCCACGCAAATCCTCTCGAGGATCACCAGACCGCAAGGCTCAAGAAGATCTGTGCCTGCCTTCTGCTGACTCTGGTGGTGCTTTTGGTCACCTTCGGCTACAACCGGCTGACCCAGCTCCCTCAGGAGCTGTGGAATAATCGGCGGCTGATCCTGCGCCTCTCCAAGAATGACTTTCGCAAGCGCTACGCGGGCTCGTACCTGGGCGTGGTCTGGAGTCTGGTGCCGCCTGTCGTGACGGTACTCATGTACTATGTGGTGTTTGATCGGATCTTCCGGTCCGGCCGGCAGCAGATCACCGGGGCCATCGACGTGCCCTATGTGCTGTTTCTCACCGCTGGCCTCGTCCCCTGGTTCTTCTTTTCGGACGCGGTGACCGGCGGCATGACGAGCCTGATGGAGTACAACTTTCTGGTCAAGAAGGTGGTCTTCAAGGTCAGCATCCTGCCGATGATCAAAATCAACGCGGCGGTGATCACCCACGTCGGCTTCACCATCATCCTGCTGATCATCAGCATCCTCTACGGGTATTTTCCTTCGGTGTACTGGCTGCAGCTGATCTACTACACGCTGTGCGAGTACCTGTTTGTGCTGGGCCTGTCCTATGCCACCTCGGCCATCGTGGTGTTCTTCCGGGACCTGCAGCAGATCGTCTCCATCTTCCTGCAGGTCGGTATGTGGGCTACCCCCATCCTCTGGAACGTGAGCAATATCAATGAGAACCTGCGCCCCTACTTCAAATTGAACCCGATGGCTTACATCGTGGAGGGCTACCGCAGCTCCATCTACGGACGGGAGTGGTTCTGGACCCACTTCTATTCCTCTACCTACTTCTGGATCGTGACGGTGCTTTTGTTTGTCCTCGGCGCCATGATCTTCCGGAAGCTGAAGCCCCAGTTTGCAGACGTGATGTGATGGAAGAAGGGCACATGGAAGAGACAAGACAGGCGGCAATCCAGGTGGAGCACCTGGTCAAGAAATACAAACTCTACAAGAAGAACCGGGACCGGGTGGCGGATGCCTTTGGCTCCAAGAAGCACCGGTATACCGAGAAGCTCGCCCTGAATGACGTGTCGATGACCGTCTACCAGGGGGAGACGGTGGGTATCATCGGAACCAACGGCTCCGGAAAGTCCACGATTTTGAAGATCATCACCGGTGTCCTCACGCCCACCAGCGGCACGGTCACCGTGAACGGCCGCATCTCCGCCCTGCTGGAGCTGGGCGCCGGCTTCAACATGGAGTACAACGGCATCGACAACATCTACCTCAACGGCACGATGATCGGCTTCTCCGAGGAGGAGATCAAGGAGAAGATGCCCGCGATTCTGGACTTCGCCGACATCGGGGAGTACATCTACCAGCCGGTGAAGACCTACAGCTCGGGTATGTTCATGCGGCTCGCCTTTGCGGTCGCGATCAACATCGACCCGGAGATTCTGATCGTCGACGAGGCGCTGTCCGTGGGCGATGTGTTCTTTCAGGCCAAGTGCTACCGCAAGTTCGAGGAGTTCAAGAAGGCGGGCAAGACGGTACTTTTCGTCTCCCATGATCTCTCGAGCATCAGTAAGTACTGCGACCGAGTCATGGTTCTGAACCAGGGTGTCAAACTCGGTGAGGGCAGCCCCAAGGAGATGATCGACATCTACAAGCAGGTGCTGGTGGGGCAGTACGATGCGGACGAGAACACCGACCGCACGAAAAAGAACGCGGAGAAGTCGGAGACCCAGGTTTTGGACTATGGCTCCGGCAAGGCGAAGATCACAGGCTACGATGTCATCGACGACAAGGGCATCCGCAACTCCACGATCATGAAGGGCTCCGAGTGCACAATCAGGATGCGGGTGGAATTCTACGAGGATGTGAAGGCGCCGATCTTTGCCTTTACGATCAAGAACAAGTACGGGGTGGAGATCACCGGCACCAACACGATGTTCGAGAAGGCCTTCCTGGACCCAGTCAAAAAGGGACAGATCAAGGAGATCACGTTCCGGCAGCGGGTGGACCTGCAGGGCGGGGAATACCTGATCTCCCTTGGATGCACCGGATATGAGGGAGAGAACTTCACGGTCTACCACCGCCTCTACGACGTGATGGGACTGACGGTGGTTTCGGACAAGAACTCCGTCGGCTACTATGACATGAACTCCGTGGTGCGGGTGACCGACGCGGAGTGAACAGCCAGGGAGGGAGCATGGAGCAGGCAAAACAACAGGAGCGGATCGGAGGCGTTCTACTGGATCTGTCCCGGTATCCCGGGGAGGATTTCTACTGCGACGGCGCAGTGGAGGACGCACTCCTTGCGATCGCAAAGGACCACCCGGAAGAGGAGTTTGAGGAGATCATCGCCAGTAAGAAGAGCTGGCCCATCCTCTACCACCTCTCCCCGGTCCGCGAGAACATCGTGGGCTGGCTCCCCTTTGACGGGACGGAGAAGGTCCTGGAGATCGGGGCGGGACCCGGCGCCATCACGGGGCTCCTCTCGCGGCGCTGCAGGCAGGTGACCTGCGTAGAGCTCTCGAAGAAGCGCTCCCTGATCAATGCCTACCGCCACCGGGACCGGGACAACATCGAGATCCGGGTCGGCAACTTTGCAGACCTGGAGCCCGACCTGGACCGGGACTACGATTACATCTTTCTCATCGGCGTTTTGGAGTATGCGGGAAGCTACCTGCCGGGAGAGGATCCCTACGGGCGGGAACTCTCGCTCCTTCGGGCGCACTTAAAGCAAAAGACCGGGCGCCTTGTCATCGCGATCGAGAACCGGCTGGGCATGAAGTACTTTGCCGGCTGCCGGGAAGATCACTCGGGCCGGTACTTCGACGGCATTGAGAGCTATGAAAACGTGCCGGCATCCCCGGCGCAGACTTTCTCGAGGCCGGCACTTGCCGCACTCCTTGCAAGATCGGGCTTCCCGGATGCCGCGTTCTACTATCCTTATCCGGACTACAAGTTTGCGGACACGATCTACTCGGAGAAGCGCATGCCCGCTGCCCCGGAACTCTCCCGGAATGTGCGGAACTTCGACCGGGACCGGCTCCTTCTTTTTGACGAGAAGAAAGCCTATCAGGGGGTCCTCTCCGATGGCCTCTACCCCGTCTTTGCCAATTCCTTCGAGGTGGTGACGGGGCCGGCGCTTCCCGTTGCCTACTGCCGCTTTTCCGGGGAGCGGGCAAGATCCTGCAGGATCCGGACGGAGATCGTCTCGGACGGGACCGAAAAGCATGTGGTCAAGTATCCTCTCTGCGAGGAGGCCAGGGAGCACGTCCTTCGGATGGAGGAGTCCTGGAAAAAGCTCTCGGCGCGCTATGAGGCGGATCCGGACGGCCTTCGGATCGCCCCCTGCGCGCGCACGGGAAGCGGCGGCGTCTCCTTTTCCTTTATCGAGGGAAGAACCCTGGATGAAGTCCTGGAGGAGAAGCTCCTTGCCGGGGACCGGGAGGGCTTCCTGGGACTTCTGTCGGCGTACCGGGAGAAGGTCGGCGCCCATCCGGAGGTACCCGTTTCCGACTACGACATGACCTTCCCCAACCTGATCCTCTCCGGGGATACCTGGACCGCCATCGACTACGAGTGGGCAGTGGACCGCTCAATTCCTGCAAAAGAACTCCTTGGGAGGTCTCTGGTTTTGTTTTTGCGGGAGGATCCCGCAAGAGCGGAAAAGCTCCGGGAGCTCATCTCCCAGGAAGAACTTCTTGCCTTTGTCGGGATCACGAAGGAGGAGGCAGAGCGCCTTTCCCAGGAGGAGGACGCCTTCCAGAAAAAAATCGCCGCGGGGAGCCTTCCGCTCTCCCGGGCGGGAGCACTCTTTGGCGGCAAAGTCATCCGGCCGGCAGAACTGCAGACCGAGGCGGAGCGCGAGGAGGGACGGCGGCGCCACGAGGCGGCCGTCCGGGCGCAGCGGGAGAAGGAGCAGGAACTGGTGCGGGTGAAGATCTACTTTGACACCGGCTCGGGCTATCGCGAGGAGGAGACCTTCGTGCCGACCGCCCTCTATGAAAAAGAAGGCATCATCACCTTCACCGTGGAGGCGGGACGGAACGTGCGGGCGCTTCGTCTGGATCCTGCCAGCGTTCCCTGTGTTGCCCTTCTTTTGCAGGCGCAGTTTGCAGACGCGCCGGAGGGCGGCGCCCTATTTCAAAAGTATGTGTCGCACAACGGCACCCCCTGCGGGGGCGGCGCCGTGCTGTTTGCGACGATGGACCCCTGGTTTTCCTTTGACCTTGCGAAGATCCGCAAAAAGACCGGCCGCAGGGGGGAAGACGGGTCGGTCCGGGATGTTGTGACCTTTTCCGTCCAGATGGCGGGCATTCCGGGCACCATGTCGGAGACCATCCGAAAGAACAAAAAGCAGTGAGGAGCAGCAATGCTGAAGCAGAAGATCAAGCAGTACTTCGTGAACAAGTGTGATGAGGAGTATGAGCGGGAGCTGGCGAACAAGAACAACGCCTACGCAAACTGGTACACCTCCCACAAGGCGGAGCTGGACCGGAAGCTGAAGGAGACAGACCACAGCGAGGGCGAGAAGTTCACGGTGGAGCAGGTGAAGTTCTCGCACCTGCGCAACTACGTGCTCTCCGGGGCAAAGAAGCCGGACATCATCATCGCGGTGGACGACGATGGGTATCTTACGGACTACGCCCAGACCCTGATCCGGGACTACTTTGCGGCCAATCCGGACATTGGCCTGGTCTATGGCGATGAGGATCGGATTGATGAGCGGGGCGGACTGTGCGCCCCCTGGCTGAAGTCGGACTGGGCTCCGGACACCTTCCTCTCGACCTTTTACATCGGTCATGTCTTTGCCTTCCGCAAGACAGAGCTTCTCATGATCAATCCGGGCCTGCGCACCGCGGACACTTTTGAGTCCAAGGCAAAGCTCGAGGAGGACCGGGACGAGGAGGCCAAGGCCGCCAAGACCGATCTGGACGACGGCATGCGGGCCTGG
>JBJEYC010000305.1:0-8662 GCA_051886435.1 Lachnospiraceae bacterium | reverse complement strand
TGTCGGCAAGGATCGCAAGAGAGCTTCTGTTTATCCCGTAGAGGAGCAGTAATCCGAACGTTCAGACAAGCGAGGTCCCGGGCAGGCAAGTCCTGCCCGGGGCCGTTTTTTTGGAAGGCGGGAAGACCTATGTTTGTAGATAAGGCCAGAATCACAGTACAGAGCGGCAAGGGCGGAGACGGTCACGTCTCCTTCCGCAGAGAAAAATTTGTCCCCAACGGCGGCCCCGACGGCGGGGACGGCGGCGACGGCGGAAGTGTGTACTTCGTCGTGGACAAGGGGGCCAACACCCTGGAGGACTTCCGCCACACGAGAAAGTACGCCGCGCAGAACGGCGAAGAGGGAAAGAAGAAAAACATGTCCGGGCGCAACGGGGAGGATCTTCGGATCAAGGTCCCCGAGGGCACGGTCATCAAGGAGGCAGCCAGCGGCAAGGTCATCGCGGACATGTCCGGGGACTGCCAGGAATACTGCATCTTAAAGGGCGGCCGTGGCGGAAACGGCAACCAGCATTTCGCAACCCCCACGATGCAGGCGCCCAAGTACGCCCAGCCCGGACAGCCGTCTCGTTCCATCGATCTCATCCTGGAACTCAAGGTCATCGCGGATGTGGGACTGGTGGGCTTCCCGTCTGTGGGAAAGTCGACACTTTTGTCCCGGATCTCCAACGCAAAGCCGGAGGTCGCGGCCTACCACTTCACGACCCTGATCCCGGTCCTCGGCGTGGTGGATCTGGACGATGCCAGGGGCTTTGTCATGGCGGATATGCCCGGCCTTGTGGAGGGCGCCGCGGAGGGTGTCGGCCTCGGGGACGAGTTCCTCGCCCACATCGAGCGCTGCCGGATCCTGGTCCACATGGTGGACGCGGCGGGCTCCGAGGGAAGAGATCCCCTGGATGATATCGAGAAGATCAACCGGGAGCTGGAGAAGTACGACGCGGACCTCACGAAGAAGACCCAGATCATCGCCTGCAACAAGGTGGATCTGATCCCGGAGGATCTGCGGGAGACCGAGCTGGACCCGGTGCGGCAGATCCGGGAGAAGTATGAGCCGCTTGGCGTAAAGGTGTTCCCCATCTCGGCGGCCACCGGCAAGGGCATCCGGGAGCTCCTCTACTACATTTCCGATCAGCTCCAGAAGCTCCCCCAGGGCACGCTGACCTATGCCCAGGAGTTCAATCCCGAGACCGAGCTCACCCCGGAGGAGGTCAAGTCCTACACGGTCACCTACAACCAGAAGGACCAGGCCTACGACGTGGAGGGCCCTGCCATCGAAAAGATGCTCGGATACACCAATCTCGACACCGAGAAGGGACTTGCATTCCTGCAGAGATTCATTGAAGATAACGGTATCACAGACAAGCTCCGGGAACTGGGCTGCAAGGAGGGCGACATCGTGCGCCTCTACGGCCACACCTTTGAGTTCATGGAGTAGGAGGAAAACATGCTCACAAGCAAACAGAGATCCTATCTGATGAGCCTTGCGGCAGATCTGGACCCGGTGGTGCAGGTCGGCAAGGAGGGCGCCTCCCCGGAGGCCACCACTTCTCTGGAGGAGGCCTTCCACAACCGGGAGCTTCTGAAGGTGAACGTCCAGAAGAACTGCCCGGAGGAGCCGGCCATGATCGCCGACAAGCTCTCCAAGCGCAGCCACAGCGAGGTGGTCAAGGTCATCGGCAGAAAGATCATCATTTACAAAAAGGACAAGGATCATCCGAAGATCGTCCTGCCCTGAGGAGGACAAATGAAGACCGGCATACTGGGCGGAACCTTTGACCCGATTCACCTGGGGCATCTGATCCTCGCGGAGGAAGCCCTGGACGCAGCGGGCCTTGACCGGGTGCTGCTTGTCCCCACCGGCTGTTCCTACTTCAAGGAGGATCAGAAGGTGACGGATGCTATGACCCGCTATCGGATGACGTGCCTTGCCGCGGAGGGGACGGACCACTTCCTGGTCACGGACCTGGAGACGAAGCGCTCCGGCAACAGCTACACCGCAGACACCCTGCGGCAGATCCACGCGGCGCACCCGGAGGATGAGCTGTACTTCATTGCCGGCGCGGACACCCTGGTCATGATGAGTCTCTGGAAAAATCCGGAGGTGATCTTCTCCCTGGCGACGATCCTGGTGGCCGCCCGGGGAGATGAGGTGAACGCGGCGGACCTTCTTGCGGAGAAAAAGGAGCTGGAGCAGCGCTTTGGCGCGAGAATCCGACTCTTTACCTCGCGGAACATCGAGATCAGCTCGACGCAGATCCGGGAGCGGGTCGCGGCGGGCCGCTCCATCCACTTTCTCGTCCCGGAGAAGGTGGAGCAGTACATCCGGGACCACGGCCTCTACCGCGAATCCTGACAGTGGCGCGCCTTCATCACAAAACCGCGCGGGAAAGGGAAGTGAAATGGCAAAGGATACCGATCGGCTCACGCTCTACAAGGAGCTGGAGAAGCAGCTGAAGTACTCGAGATTTGTGCACACGATGGGGGTGACCTTCACGGCAACGAGCCTTGCCATGCGCTACGGCGCAGACGTGAAAAAGGCAGAGCTCGCAGGGCTTCTCCACGACTGCGCCAAGTACGTTCCGGTAGATGAGATGGAGCGCATCTGCAAAGAGGGGGGATTGGAAATCTCCTCCTTTGAGCGGGGAAACAGCGCCCTTCTGCACTCGAAGGCGGGATCGGTTCTTGCCAGAACCAAGTATGGCATCACCGACAAGGAGGTTCTGGACGCGATCCGCTTCCACACGACGGGCCGGCCGGGGATGACCCTGCTTGACAAGATCGTCTTTGTCGCCGATTACATGGAGCCCGGGCGGGAGGAGGCACCGGATCTTTCCACGGTCCGGCCGCTTGCTTTCTCCGACCTGGACCAGGCCCTTCTGCAGATCCTCTCCGACACCCTGGACTATCTGGAAGGGACCGGAAAGAAGATTGATCCCATGACACGGCGGACCTGGGAATTCTACAAGACAATGGTGCAGACGGAAAAAACAGGCTGACGCGGCCGCCGGGGCCGTGTATACTTGCTGTAGGGGCATTTAATACAGGAGGGATGGAATGGCAAAAGAGATGGATTCCAAGGAAATGACCAGGCTGGTGATCGCAGCGCTTGAGGACAAGCACGCGGTGAACGTCAAGGTGATTGACATCAGCAAAGTCTCGGTGCTGGCGGATTACTTTGTGATCGCCAACGGCACCAACCGCCCGCAGATCCAGGCGATGTCGGATGCAGTGGAAGAGACGCTGGGAAAGCGCGGCATCACCACCAAACAGGTGGAGGGCTATCAGAGCGCCAACTGGGTGCTTTTGGACTTCGGGGATGTGATCGTCCATATCTTCGACGAGAAGGACCGGCTCCTCTATGACCTGGAGCGCATCTGGCGAGATGGAAAGCAGGTGGACCCGGAGACCTTTGAAGAGGTCCGGGAGCCCGAAGAAGAGGAATAAGCAGGATAAAAGGTTCCGCAGATCACAGGATCTGCGGAACCTTTTTATCATTTCATGATGCGATAGACGCCGAAGACCTTGCCGAGTATCGTGCAGCTGTCGACCAGGATCGGATCCATCTCGTCGTTTTCGGGCTGCAGGCGGATGCGGCCGTCCTCTTTGTAGAAGCGCTTGACGGTGGCGGAATCGCCGATCATGGCGACAACAATCGCGCCATTCTCCGCCGTACTGCAGACGCTGACGAAGATGTAATCATCGTTGAAGATGCCGGCCTTGATCATGGAACTGCCGTGCACCCGGAGGGCAAAGCACTGTCCCTTTGGTGCGTCACCCGAAGGGAGCGGGAGATAAGAATGGATGTTCTCCGGCGCAAAGAGCGGCTCCCCTGCCGTTACTTTGCTGACGATCGGGACGGAGACCACGTCGGCGCGTATCGTCCGAAAACTCTCGTCGCAGATCTCAATGGCGCGGGGCTTGGTGGCATCCCGGCGGATGTACCCGTCTTTCTCGAGCGTCTCGAGGTGGGCGTGAACCGAAGACGTGGACTTGAGGCCCACGGCGTCGCAGATCTCGCGCACTGACGGCGGATAGCCCCTGGACACGATGCTGGTCTTTAAGTAGTCCAGAATCTGCTGCTGTTTCTCTGAGAGGACACCACTGATTCTCTTGCTCATTGCTGCTGTCTCCCTTCACCCCTGCGGGGGAAATCTGCTTGCTTTGTCCGATGCTTTCGGAACTTCTGCTTACAGTATATACGAGTCAGTATAAATTTTCAAACAAGAAATCAGAAAATTTGTTCGCGGATTTCCCGCACGTCCCTGCTGTAGTAGAATACAAAAAGACGACAAAAAGGAGCGGACATGCACACAAAAACCATTGACATTCAGACTGCTTACACGGTGGAACCGGCAAAACTGGACCTGTATCTTCTGGATCTGCCGGAGAAGTTTGCAAACCGGGAACGCCCCCTGGTGCTGATCTGTCCGGGCGGCGCCTATTCCCACACATCTGTGCGGGAGGCAGAACCGGTGGCACTGGCGTTCTGCGCCATGGGATACCACGCGGCGGTGCTGCACTACTCCTGCGCGCCGGCGGTCTTTCCGGCCGCGCTCTCCGAGCTGGCTCAGAGCGTTGCTCTCGTGCGGAGCCATGCGCCCCGCTGGCATGTGCTGCCGGATGAGATCTGCGTGCTTGGCTTTTCCGCGGGCGGGCATCTGGCAGCCTGCCTCGGGGCCTACTGGAAGGCAAAGCTTTTGCAGGATGCGGCAGAGCTCCCCGCAAAGCTCATGCGCCCAAACCGTCTGATTCTGGGATATCCGGTCATCACGGCGGGAGCGCACTGCCATGCGGAGTCCATGGAAAACCTCCTTGGCAGAAAGGCGGATGATCCGGCATCAAGGGATTTGGTCTCCATCGAAAAGCATGTGGGGCCGGGATTCCCGAAGACCTTTTTGTGGGCGACGTCTGACGATGGGTCCGTCCCGGTGCAGAACAGCCTGCTTCTTGCTTCGGCCATGGCGGATGCCGGCATCCCCTGTGAGATGCATCTTTTCGACCACGGTGCCCACGGCCTGGCCCTCGGGGACTGGCGGACGGAATCCGCCGAAAAGAAGGAGACAGCACCCCGCGTCTCCTCCTGGATTGCCCTGGCGGGCAGCTGGCTGGAAGCGGGCAGAAAGGGATCGGCAAACTGACATGAAATATCACACAGAGAATGAACTGGAACACTTTGACTTTGCGGAGGCAGTCCTTTGTGAGGTCCGGCCTGGGCTCTCCACCGTCCACATCACGCTGGACAACGTGAAAATCCGCCCGGAGAACTCCACGAACCGGGACATCCGCACGATGCGGGCAAACGGCCTGGAGCTGGTCTTTGCCGACGCGAAGATCACTGCCCTGGTGGAGGAGGGGTACACCGTCTTTGACGCCGACGGAAACCTGCTCCGGGAGGTGCCGGACCGGGAGATCCCGAAGAAGGACTGGGAGAAGGCCCTGCAGGAGCTTCCCGGCATGGCCCTGGATGGGATCGAGGTGCGGGATGGCGGCTACGTCGTTGCGATCCGCACCGAGGATCACACCGCCCGCCTGGAGGTCGCAGCTGCGGGGGATGCCGAGGACTGGGACCGGTATCTCTCCCTCTGAGGAACGAACACATGAGACGATTCCGGATCGAACGCTTTCCGGCCGCAATCCTTCTTGCCCTGTGTCTGACAGGGTGCGCGGCGGGGGAATCATCCAGTACCGCTGTCACAAAGGTCACGGGTTGGGAGACGATTCCTGAGGAGGAAACGAACCAGAAGGAGACCACGGGGACCGGAGAAGTGCCCGGGGAGGCAGACGCTGCCCAAGAAGAAGTGTTGGAGGCGTCTGTGGCAGAGGAGACAGAAAGCCCTGCTTTGGAAGAGAGCACCCTGGAAGAGACCGAGGCCGCTGATGAGGAGACCTCCTCTTTGGAAAACGCTGCGGCGCAGGGTACCTTTTCGGGGACCCTCGCCTCGTCCTCCCTTGCCGTCACTCTGCAGGATGTCATCGCGGCAAACGGCCTGAATGCAGACAACTTCTCGATCAGCTATGAGAACCTTGCAACCGGGGACAGCCTCTACTGGAATGAGCTCACCATCATGACCCCCGCCTCCACCTACAAGCTCCCCTTAAACATGTATTACTATGACGCGGAGGCCCGGGGAGAGATGTCAGAGGACGACACCATCCCGGGAGTGGGGCTCTCCCTTGCCGAGTGCCACTACAAGAGCCTGGTTCTCTCCGACAACCCCTCCTCAGAGGCGATGCTGGCCAATGTCTCTTTTTCGGATTTTCGGCAGTACGTAACCAGGTACTTTACCCTGTCCTCCGATGAGATCGGAGACACCTACTGGCACCGGAACTTCTACTGCACCCGGATGATGGCGGACATCGCTTCTTACCTCTACCAGAACGCCGGGTCATACGGGGACTGTATCGTGTACCTGAAACAGGCGATGCCCGGGATGTACTTTCGCCGCTACATCACGGACTGCGAGATTGCCCAGAAGTACGGAAGACTGAACGGCTGGGAGAACTGTGTCGGCATCGTCTACGGCAGAACACCCTTTGCTCTGTGCGTCTATACCTACGGGCAGTCGGAGGACCTTGTGGCGAAGATCGCGAAGGCCGTGTACGACTTCGAGGAGGCAGGATGAACAAAAGGGACCCTGCGGTTTTGAAACCATGACCAGTTCTTTTTTACTGGGGCGGATGTTACAATGAGTTCGGGAGAACTGACCGATGGTCTGTTTTCCCGGATTTTTTAACGGATATTTTGAGCGGAGGCGGGGATGATGGATTTTCAGAAATTTTATATGGGCGAGATCTACGATGCCTATGCTTACCTCGGGGCACACCTCGAAGAGGGCGGGGTGGTGTTCCGCACCTTTGCTCCGGCGGCGGAGAAGGTCTCGGTGATCGGCGAGTTCAATGGCTGGCAGGAGACCGAGATGCGGCAGACCGAGCACGAGCAGTTCTGGCAGGCCTTCGTGCCCGGGGCGAAAGTGGGGCAGATGTACAAGTATGTGATCTACCACGGCGGAAACCGGGTGGAGCACTGCGACCCCTATGGCTTTGGCATGGAGCTGCGTCCAAACTTTGCCTCCATCATCCGTGACCTGGATGCCTATGCCTTCCGGGACAGCGAGTGGATGGAGCGAAGAACGAGAAACTTCGATAAGCCCCTGAACATCTATGAACTCCACTTTGGCTCCTGGCGCAGAAAGGACGGGTTTGAGGATAACCCGAACAAGCCTGTGGAGAAGGGGTGGTATCAGTACGATGAGATTGCGGATCAGCTGATCCCCTACCTGAAGGAGAATCACTACACCCATGTCGAGTTCATGCCGCTTGCCGAGCACCCCTTTGACGGGAGCTGGGGATACCAGATCACGGGCTTTTTTGCCCCCACGGCGCGCTATGGCACGGCGGAACAGCTCCAGCACCTGATCGACCTTCTCCACCAGAACGGGATCGGCGCGATCCTGGACTTCGTGCCGGCCCACTTCGCAATGGACTGGTATGCACTTCGGCGCTATGACGGGACCGAGCTCTACGAGTACCCCTCCAGCGACGTCTCGGATTCTGAGTGGGGTTCCTGCAACTTCATTTTCTCCCGGCGGGAGGTGGCCTGTTTCATGCAGTCCGCGGGCAACTACTGGCTGACGAAGTACCACTTCGACGGCCTGCGGTACGATGCGGTCTCCCGGATCATTTACTGGATGGGCGACGAGCGCCGCGGCGTCAACGACGTGGCGGTGGATTTTCTGCGGAAGATGAACGCGTGCCTGCACCGGCTCCACCCGACGGCCATGCTGATCGCCGAGGATTCCACTTCCTTCGAGGGCTGCACCAAGCCCGCCGAGCAGGGCGGCATCGGCTTTGACTACAAGTGGGACCTTGGCTGGATGAACGATACCCTGGACTACTTTGAGAAGCAGTCCTTTGAGCGGGCGCAGGTGCCCCAGAAGCTGACCTTCTCCATGTTTTACTACTACCGGGAGCGGTACCTTCTGCCCCTGTCTCACGACGAGGTGGTGCACGGCAAGCGCACGATCATCGACAAGATGTTCGGCGACTACGACATGAAGTTCCCGCAGGCCAGGGCCTTCTATCTGTACATGTATGTACACCCTGGGAAAAAGCTCAACTTCATGGGAAACGAGATCGCCCAGTTTAGGGAGTGGGATGAGAACCGGCAGCAGGACTGGTTCCTGACAAAGTACCCAATCCACGACGCGTTCCACCACTTCTGCGAGGCGCTCAATGAAATCTACGAGACGCATCCTGCCCTCTACGCCGGGGATTACGATCCCGCTGGATTTTTGTGGCTGACCATGAATGAGAACGGCTCCAACGTCTACGGCATCCGCAGGAAGGGAGACGGGGAGACGGTCTTTGCCTACTTCAACTTCTCGGACGCGGAGAAGCACTGCCGCTACAGCGCAGTGGATCGGGAGCGGATCTCGACACTCCTTGACACCGACTGGCAGCGCTTTGGCGGCAGCACGCCGGAGCCCCAGAACAAAGACAACCTGATGGAGCTTCTGCCTGGGCAGGAGGCAGAGCTTGCACTTCCCGCCTTCTCCGGGATCCTGTGCCGGGTGGAGACGTTCTGAGAAGAACCGCATGACAGACAAAAAACGGAAGGGCTGATCCATGTCGGATCAGCTCTTCCGTTTTGTCTTGCGATGAAT
>JBJEYC010000304.1:0-1833 GCA_051886435.1 Lachnospiraceae bacterium | reverse complement strand
GACCGGCGGTTCCTTTTGGGAGACTTTGTCAGCGAGGCAGATGTGGAGCTGTTTGTCTCCCTCGTCCGCTTTGATGCCGGGTATTCCCGGCAGCTCGGCGCGGTAAAGCACCGCCTGGTGGATTATCCAAATCTCTGGGGCTATGCAAGAGATCTGTATCAGATCCCGGCCTTCTGGCAGAACGTGGACTGGGAGAGCATTATTGCAAGAGTCAGGCCGGAGGACGAGAAGGACAACTACAGCCAGAACACCTTCTACGATCTTGTGCTGCCGCATACGGATCTGGACGGGCTCTGGAAGACCGAGACAGAGCGCGCCGGCCTCTCCGGGGATCCGACCCATCCGTTCCTGCTTTCCGACAACCGCAGATTTGACCGATGAGAAGGAATCGGTGACCTGCTATCAGAAAAACTTATTGCAGAGTATCGCAAAACCGTATGAGAAACACTCGGATTTCCGATTGCAATCGGAGTCCGGGTGTTTTATACTGCGTTCATTGGGCTAAAAGCATATAAAGCCTATCGAATAAGTAGGAAATATTCGGCGCCAAAACCGGGCTCCGGGAAAGGAAGTCCCTATGTCATACATCGTCCCGTTTCAATCGATCGGTCTGTTCGAGCAGACATTCTCCCACCAGATCAACAAAAAGACCGGAAAGATCGAGGACAGGGAGTTCGTCTTCCACAAGCACTTCGGAGACGCACCGGGGGACCTCCCGGTGGAGGCAGACCGCTACCGCCTCATCTGGATGCCCGGCTGTCCGCACTCCAACAAGGCCGTCATCACGCTCCGCCTCCTGGGCCTGGACCGGGTGATCAGCATCGGAGAGTGCGGGGTTCTACGGGATCCCCGGGGCTGGGTGTTCAGCGAGGACATCGGAGAGGTGGATCCGGTCCTCAAGATCCACTATCTGGATGACGCCTACTTAAAGGCAGACCCGGACTTTGTCGGACGATCCACGGTGCCGGCAATCGTGGACATCCCCTCCGGCAAGGTTGTGCAGAACGAGGCCTGGGATATCCCGAGGTACCTGGTCGTTGACTGGAAGAAATTCCACAAGGAGAACGCACCGGACCTGTACCCGCAGGAGAAGAGAGAAGAGATTGACGCCTGGAGCGATTTCATCAACGGGAAGATCAACGCCTATGCCTGTGGCTTTGCCAGGGATCAGGAGACCTTCGACGAGGGGTACCGGATGTACTTCGACGCGATGGAAGAGCTGGAAGAGCGCCTTGGGACGCAGCGCTTTGTCAACGGAGATTACATCACGCTCTCCGACATCCACCTGTATGTGGCGCTGATCCGGTTCCACATCAACTATCATCTGGTGTTCGGCGTCAACAAAAAGCGCCTGCAGGACTACCCGAACCTGTGGGGGTATGTGAGAGACCTCTACCAGACCCCGGCCTTTTCGGAATACACAAAACTGGAGTGGATCAAGCGACATTACCAGCTTTCTCCCCACATGCGGGCCAAGCAGGGAAATGTCTATGGCCTGATGGGAACGGGCCCGGACAACCGGGAGCTCTTCGTTCCCGCAGGAAGGGAGAAGCTCTCCAGGGATCCGGGGAACAAATTTGTGTATGAGAAGGAGAACCGGAAGATCTTTGCCCACCGGAGTGTGGAAGACGAAATCACGTACCTGCGGGAGTACCTCTTAAAGCCGCTGGACCTGGCGGGAAAGGCGACTTACCAGAATGAGTTAAACCGCTGGTCGGATCAGGTGAAAGACGCATTTGAGGCAATCGATGGGAGACTGGCCGGACGAAAGTTCCTTCTCGGGGAGAAGGTCACCGAGGCGGATCGGCTTTTGTACCAGACCCTGCTTCGCTT
>JBJEYC010000303.1:0-1838 GCA_051886435.1 Lachnospiraceae bacterium | reverse complement strand
TTCTACCGGCACCGCAGCAACATCGGGCGCCTTGTGCACGGCAATGAGCGGAAGACTTACTTATTCCATAAGAAGAAAGACCAGGAGACGAAAAGCTGATAGGATAGCAGAAGAACGATAAGGAAAGGACAGCAGCATGGCAAAGATCGGCATGATCGGTGCAGGAAGCTGGGGCACCGCACTCACCTATGAACTGACACAGAAGGGACAGGAGGTCTCTGTCTGGTCCATCGACCCCAAGGAGGTCGAGATGATCAACACGGAGCACGAGCAGAAGGTCAAGCTCCCTGGCACGATGCTGCCGGAATCGGTGCACGCCACCACCGACCTGCAGTCGGTCGTGGAGAACAAGGACCTTCTGGTTCTGGCGGTCCCCTCCCCGTTTACGCGGAGCACGGCGAGGTCCATGAAGCCCTTCGTGCGGCACGGACAGCTCATCGTCTCCGTGGCCAAGGGCATCGAGGAGGACACCCTCTGCACGCTGACCCAGATCATCCGCCAGGAGATCCCGGAGTGCCAGACCGCGGTGCTGTGCGGCCCCACCCACGCGGAGGAGGTCGGAAAGGGCCTTCCCACGGCGATCGTCGCGGGGGCAAAGGATGAGGAGACGGCAAAGTACGTGCAGGACGTCTTCATGAGCCCGGTGTTCCGCGTGTACACAAGCCCGGACACCCTGGGCATGGAGATCGGGGCGGCGCTCAAGAACGTGGTCGCCCTGGCCGCCGGCATGGCGGACGGCCTCGGGTACGGCGACAACACCAAGGCAGCCCTGATCACCCGGGGCATCGCGGAGATCTCGCGCCTTGGCATCGCAGCCGGCGGAAAGCTGGAGACCTTCCAGGGCCTCACCGGCATCGGCGACCTGATCGTGACCTGCGCCTCCATGCACTCGAGAAACCGCCGGGCCGGCATCCTGATCGGCCAGGGCAAGAGCGCGGACGAGGCCATGAAGGAGGTCAAGCAGGTGGTGGAGGGCGTCTACTCCGCCAAGGCCGCCAAGCAGATGGCCGAGAAGTACGGCGTGGAGACCCCGATCATCGACCAGGTCTGCGCGATCCTGTTCGACGGAAAGCCCGCAAAGGATGCGGTGTCCGATCTCATGCTGCGCGACAAGAAGATGGAGAGCCACTCCCAGGACTGGGAAAAATAAGGATTGGAGAAGAGACATGGAACCAGGAATGAAACTGTATGATGAGCTGGTGGCAAGAGGGCTGATCGCCCAGGTCACCGATGAGCCGGAGATTAAGGACCTGATCAACAACGGCAAGGCCACGTTTTACATCGGCTTTGATCCCACTGCGGACTCCCTGCACGTGGGCCACTTCATGGCACTGCTTCTGATGAAGCGCCTGCAGGAGGCGGGAAACCGCCCCATCGCCCTGGTGGGCGGCGGCACGGCGATGATCGGCGACCCCTCCGGCCGCTCTGACATGCGCCGGATGATGAGCGTCGAGGAGATCGACGCCAACTGCGAGAAGTTCAAGAAGCAGATGAGCCGCTTCATCGATTTCGGTGAGGGAAAGGCGCTGATGGTCAACAACGGGGACTGGCTCCGGAACCTGAACTTCATGGAGTTCATGCGGGACATCGGACCCTGCTTTTCCGTCAACGACATGCTGCGGGCAAGATGCTATGTGAACCGCCTGGAGAAGGGCCTCTCGTTCCTTGAGTTCTCCTACATGCTGATGCAGAGCTACGACTTCTACCAGCTGTACCAGAACTACGGCTGCCAGATGCAGTTCGGCGGCGATGACCAGTGGTCGAACATGCTCGGCGGCATCAACCTGATCCGCAAGAAGACCGGGAAGGACGCCTACGCGATGACGATCTCGCTCCTT
>JBJEYC010000302.1:0-1841 GCA_051886435.1 Lachnospiraceae bacterium | reverse complement strand
AGCAATAAGAGAGGATACCGAATATGAAGAAAAAGACCATCGCCCTGCTGGGGGCAGGCGCCCTGCTCCTCGCAGGCTGCGGGAGTACGACCGCCCAGACGGCAGCCACCACCCAGACCACACAGGCCGCAGAGACCGCAGAAGCGGCAGATACTGAGGAGACCGACACCACGGGGGAGGAGGCGCCCTCTCTGGTCTCCACACAGCTTGTCACGAATGTTTACGGAGACGGACAGAAGCCCTGGTACGTGATCCTGACCTATGACCGGGCGATCTCGGCAGAGAGCGTTGACGCGTCGGACTACGAGGTGGACGGCTACACGGTGGAAAACGTCTATGTGAATTCCGATCCGGAGATCCCGGAGGATGGCACCAGCACCGATGGAACCTATGTCATCGTGGAGCTTTCCACAGACTACACAACCCGCAACTATGGCGGAGATGGGACCACCACGGCGGTGACAGAGACCTCTGCAGAGACGACCGAGGATGCTTCCGGAGACAGTACAGAAGAAGCGGAGAGTGCAGACGCCTCGACAGAGGACACTGTGGAAGCCACGGACGCAGCAGATACCGGGAGCACCGAGACGGAGAATGCAGGGCCCGGCTCAGCGGATGCTTCCGGCACACTGCCCGATGCGCCGGATGGCACCATGGACGGCAAGGACGGTGGTCCGGATGGCGGCCAGGGCGGCGGCCCCGGAGGCGGTGCCGGCATGGCAGAGCAGGATCCCAGCAATGAGGAGAGCGTGACCCTGACCCAGGTCGGAGAGATCGAATCTGCCGACGGCGTGGTGCTTTCTCCTTCCGAAGAAAGCGTTACCACGGACTATACGGAGAATGAGAACCTCCTGGTGGAGAACTTCACCCAGTACACCTACACTGAGGAGGACGGCACGGAGCTGATGTACAGCCTGTACCTGCCGGAGGACTACGACGAGGACACCAGCTATCCCCTGGTGCTGTTCATGCCAGATGCCACCGGAGAGGGCGATGACCAGTATCTTGCCCTGACGGAGAGCCTTGGCGGCGTCATCTGGACCGAGGACAGCTGGCAGGAGGATAACCCCTGCATTGTGCTGGTGCCCCAGTACACCGAGGACAATACGGAGGATGACTCCTACACGATGGCACTGGTGCAGGAGATCATGGACAGCTACAGCGTAGATGAGGACCGGGTCTACCTGGTTGGTCAGTCTTCCGGCACGATCCGCTCCATCAAGCTGATGATCGACTATCCGGATGTCTTCGCCGGGGCGATGCTTGTGGCTGGCCAGGCGGACTCCGCCTATGAGGATCAGCTTGCCTCCCTGGCAGATCAGAACATCTGGTTCATCTGCTCGGAGAAGGACGCGAGGGCCTATCCCGGCATCACGGAGATTGTAGATGCCGTCGAGGGCGAGGGAACCGAGGTTACGACATCCCAGTGGTCCGCGAAGCTCTCTGATGAGGAGCAGGAGGAAAATGCAAAGGAGCAGGAGGCGGCCGGCACCCACATCAACTGGACGGTCTTTGACGGAGACACCGTCATGGAGTCCAACATCGAATCCTCCGATGTGACAGAGCACATGAACACCTGGCGGGTTGCCTATAACCTCGACACCATTCGTGAGTGGCTCTTTGCCCAGACAAGGAGCTGAGAAAACCATGCCGGTTTGAGAAGATCAACCGGATCAGACAGCGCGCCGGCGCAGTGGGAAGACCTGCTGCGCCGGCGCGTTTGCCGTCAGGGCGTATTTTCGCTACAATCCGGGGAAAGAGCGCAGCCTGCGCCGGGAGGGACAGATGAAAAACGAGGAGATCAGTGAGCTGACCAAACAGCGGATGGCGGATTCCCTGAA
>JBJEYC010000301.1:0-1844 GCA_051886435.1 Lachnospiraceae bacterium | reverse complement strand
GACGTGGCCGCCAGCCAGGGTCACGTGCGGGACCTTCCGAAGTCCCGGATGGGCATCGACATTGAGCACGATTACGAACCACAGTACATCACCATCCGCGGGAAGGGCGACCTTCTCGCTGATCTTCGGCGCAGAGCCAAAAAAGCGGACCGGGTCTATCTCGCAACGGACCCTGACCGCGAGGGAGAGGCCATCTCCTGGCACCTGATGGCAGCCCTCAAGCTGGACCCGGAAAAGGTCAGCCGTATCACTTTCAATGAGATCACAAAGAGTGCCGTCACCGAGTCCCTCAAGCACCCCCGGGACATCGATATGAACCTGGTGGACGCCCAGCAGGCAAGACGCGTCCTCGACCGAATGGTCGGATACGAGATCTCCCCGCTTCTTTGGAAAAAGGTCAAGCGGGGCCTCTCCGCAGGGCGCGTCCAGTCCGTCGCGCTGCGCATGATCGCAGACCGGGAGGAGGAGATTTCTTCCTTTATACCTGAGGAGTACTGGACCCTGGATGCGGTGCTGGATGCCTCCGGCGAGAAGAAGCCCATCACCGCCCACTACGCGGGACTTGCCGACAAGAGCAGGGATGCCGGGATCAAGACCAGCGCCGAGGCAGAGGCGCTCCGGAAGGCTCTGGAGAGTGCTTCCTATGAGATCTCCGAGATCAAGACCAGCACAAGGGAGCGCAAATCTCCGCTTCCTTTCACCACCTCCACACTGCAGCAGGAGGCCAGCAAGGCGCTGAACTTCTCCACCCAGAAGACCATGCGCATCGCCCAGCAGCTCTATGAGGGCATTGAACTCAAGGGCCAGGGCTCCGTGGGTATCATCACCTACTTAAGAACCGATTCGACGCGCATCTCCGAGGAGGCCATGGCGGCTTCCTCCGACTACATTCAGACGACCTACGGGGCGGAGTACTTAGGCCCTGCGCAGCAGAAGAAGACTTCCGCCAAGATTCAGGACGCCCACGAGGCGATCCGCCCGACGGATATCGCCAGAACCCCGGATTCCATCAAGGATTCCCTGGACCGTGACCAGTACCGGCTCTACAAGCTGATCTGGAAGCGCTTTGTGGCAAGCCGGATGGCGGGCGCAAAGATCGAGACCACCCAGGTGCGGATCACCGCCACCACGGCAGATCACACCGCCTATCTCTTCACACTGCCCTGTTCGCGGATTGCCTTCGACGGCTTTCTGAAGGTCTACGCGCCGGCAGACGAAGAGGAGAAGGACACCGTCCAGGTGAAGGGCCTGACCGAGGACACCGTGCTCTCCCTCGAGAAGCTCGAGGCAAAACAGCACTTCACCCAGCCTGTTGCCCACTATACCGAGGCATCTCTCGTTCACGCACTGGAAGAGCAGGGTATCGGCCGGCCCTCTACTTACGCGCCGACCATCACGACGATCCTGTCCCGCCACTATGTGACGAAGGAAAACAAGAACCTGTACATGACCGAGCTCGGCGAAGCCGTGAACGGCATCATGAAGAAGGAATTTCCCTCCATCGTGGATCCCGGCTTCACCGCCAACCTGGAATCTCTCCTGGACGGCGTGGCCGGCGGTACCGTGAAGTGGAAGACCGTGATCGAGAACTTCTACCCCGATCTGGACGAGGCAGTCCAACGGGCCAGCAAGGAGCTGGAGAAGATCACGATTCAGGACGAGGTGACCGACGAGATCTGCGAGAAGTGCGGCCGCCACATGGTCATCAAGTACGGTCCCCACGGAAAGTTCCTGGCCTGCCCGGGATTTCCGGAGTGCCGCAACACCAAGCCTTATTTTGAAAAGATCGGCGTCGCCTGCCCCAAGTGCGGCAAGGACATCGTCATCAAGAAGACCCGGAAGGG
>JBJEYC010000300.1:0-1846 GCA_051886435.1 Lachnospiraceae bacterium | reverse complement strand
ATCATGAAGGAATTCAAGTACACGATTACCGATCCGGTTGGCATTCACGCACGTCCCGCAGGACTTCTGGTCAAGGAAGTCAAGGCACATGCGAGCAAGGTGACCATCACCACTGCAGACGGAAAGTCCGCAGATGCCAAGAAGCTCCTGGCCCTGATGGGACTGGGCATCAAGCAGGGCGACACCGTCACCGTCAGCATCGAGGGCGACGATGAGGACGCTGCAGCAGCTTCTGTCGAGAAGTTCATGCAGGATAATCTGTAAGACACAGCATCAGGCGGCGCGCACCGGAGACAGAGGCAGTTCCGGTGCGCGTTTCTTGAAAAGGGGGTATTGGCATGCAGGTTGCGACAGGTATCAGCATTTTACACGGAATTGCCCTGGGCAAAATCCGTATCTTCAAGCATCCGGAGTACGTCATCGACGAGAAGATCGTCGACGATCCGATCCCGGAGCTCAACCGCTTTGAGCAGGCAAGGCTCAAAGTGCAGGCACAGCAGCAGGTGCTGTACGACCGGGCGGTAGCGGCTGCCGGCGAGGAGTCTGCAGCCATCTTCCAGTTCCATGCGGACATGCTCGACGACGATGATCTGCTCGATGCCTGCAAGACCATCATGGTGGAGCAGCACCACACCGCAGAGTATGCGGCCCGGCAGGGCTTTGAAAACGTGGCCCAGATGTTCAAGGAGATGGAAGATCCCTATTTCCAGGCAAGAAGTGCCGATGTCATAGACGTTGGCAACTCGGTCATTGAGGTGCTTCTGGGACTGGACACCGACAGCCTGCAGGGAACGGAGCCGAGCATCCTCGTTGCAGAGGATCTGGCGCCCTCCGAGACCGTCAAGCTCGACAAGTCCCTTCTCCTTGGCATGATCACAAGAGAGGGTTCCTCGAACAGCCACACGGCGATCCTCGCAAGGAGCATGAACCTGCCGACGCTGATTCAGTGCAAGGACATTTCTGATGACTGGGATGGCAAGTTTGCAATCCTCGACGGCTACAACAGCTGCGTCTACATTGATCCCACCCAGGATCTGATCGACTCCCTGACGAGAAAGCACAACGAGGACCTGAAGAAGGAGGCTCTGCTTCAGGAACTCAAGGGAAAGACCAACACGACCATCGACGGAAAGACCATCAAGGTCTACGCCAACATCGGCGGTCCCTCGGATATCGGTTCCGTGCAGGCCAATGACGCGGAAGGTGTCGGTCTGTTCCGCTCCGAGTTTGTCTACCTGAACAGCAAGGAGGATCCGTCTGAGGAGGTGCAGTTCCAGGCCTACAAGCGCGTCCTTGAGACTTTGGCACCCAAGCTCGTTGTCATCCGCACCTGTGACATCGGTGCCGACAAGACCATTGACTACATGAACCTCGACAAGGAGACCAACCCGGCACTGGGCTTCCGTGCGATCCGCATCTGCCTGACCCGGAAGGACTTCTTCAAGAGACAGCTCCGGGCACTGCTTCGCGCCTCGGTCTACGGGAACCTTGCAATCATGTTCCCGATGATCATCTCGCTCCGGGAGGTCCGGGAGGCAAAGGAGATCCTCGCGGAGTGCAGAAGAGAGCTTGCCAACGAGGGACAGAAGGTGGCTGACAACATCCAGATTGGCATCATGGTGGAGACACCGGCTGCTGTCCTCTGCGCGGATGAGCTGGCAGAGGAGGTGGACTTCTTCTCACTTGGTACGAATGATCTGACACAGTACACCTGTGCGATCGACCGTCAGAACGCAAAGCTTGAGCCCTTTGCCGACACACACCATCCGGCGGTGCTCCGGGAGATCAAGATGACCATCGATGCCGGACACCGGCACGGCTGCTGGGTCGGCATCTGCGGCGAGCT
>JBJEYC010000299.1:0-1847 GCA_051886435.1 Lachnospiraceae bacterium | reverse complement strand
GAAATACGATACACTTTTATCAAATATATATCCGCTTTCAGAAATTCCCATTTAAGGAAATTTGGACGCTATTCAGAAAGTCGCGGCAACTGTCATGTCAGATGTATTGAACGGATGCTTTACAGTGCAAATACTTGAGTATTATAATACAGATCAGTTAGTTTGTGGAGGAAAATCTTATGAAAGCAGACGAAAGAAGGGAGAAAATTTTACAGCGCGTGTCGGCCTCCGAGCAGCCAGTGTCTGCGACGCGCCTGGCGAAAGAATTTCAGGTTTCCCGCCAGATCATTGTTGGTGACGTGGCCCTGCTTCGCGCTGCCGGGGCTAACATCTATGCAACTCCCAGGGGATACCTCGCGGGACGCGGGGCGGAGGGGATTGAGAAGACCATTGTCTGCAATCACACGGCAGCGCAGATGGAGCAGGAACTGAACATCTGTGTGGACAATGGCTGTATTGTGGAGGACGTTCTGGTGGAGCATCCGGTCTATGGACAGCTTGAAGGCCAGCTCAACCTGAAGAACCGCCACGACGTGAAGGAGTTTATCGCGCGGTGCGAGAAGGACCACGCGGCACCCCTCTCCGCTCTGACCGGCGGAATCCATCTGCACCGGCTCCTCTGCCCGGATGAAGATTCCTTTGAGCGGGTAGTCGGGGATCTCACGGAGGCGGGAATCCTCTATGAGGCGGATAAAAGCGAAGACTGAGCGGTCCGGGATCGGAAGATCCCGGACCGTTTTGTCGTCCTGCACTCGTATCCTGCCTGCAGCTTCAGCATCAGGGAACTGACCGGTCCTGACCGGAACGATCCTGAGGATCTCTTTCGCGTTTGCCTTTCGCCTGCCTGCAGATCTTGCCTGAGGCAGCCACTATAACTGTCTTGACACAAGTCCCGTTTTCTCTATAATAGGTGCCAGTGCATATGTCAAGACAATGGAAGTGCTCCGCTGGCAGGAGTGCGGCGGCAACGCCGCACCGCAATCTCTCTCCTGCCCCGGGGCGGGAGGAAGAGATGGAAAAGTTGAAGGCATTTTTGAAGCGAAAGAACATCGTGATCTCGGCAAAGCGCTACGGCATCGACGCGCTGGGTGCCATGGCACAGGGCCTGTTTGCTTCGCTCCTGATCGGAACGATCCTGAACACGCTGGGCACCCAGCTTCATGTGGATGCGCTGGTGACAATCGGCGGCTTTGCCTCCGCCATGTCCGGCCCGGCCATGGCCATCGCCATCGGCTATGCCCTGCAGGCGCCGCCGCTGGTTCTGTTCTCTCTGGCGGCAGTCGGCCAGGCTGCAAATCAGCTCGGCGGTGCCGGCGGTCCTCTGGCTGTGCTGTTTATCGCAATCCTGGCTGCTGAGTGTGGCAAGGCAGTTTCCAAGGAGACCCGGGTAGATATCCTGGTGACCCCGATCGTCACGATCGTAATCGGCTGTGCACTCTCCGCAGTGCTCGCGCCGTTTTTGGGGAGCGTTGCTTCGGCCTTTGGCGGCATCATCATGCGGGCAACGGAACTGCAGCCTCTGCTGATGGGCATTCTGGTCTCCATGCTGGTTGGTATCGCGCTGACATTGCCGATCTCCTCGGCGGCGATCTGCGCAGCACTGGGTCTCACCGGCCTTGCGGGCGGCGCTGCCGTTGCGGGGTGCTGCGCCCAGATGGTGGGCTTTGCGTTTCTCTCCTTCCCGGAGAATGGCTGGGGCGGCCTGGTCTCCCAGGGTATCGGCACCTCGATGCTCCAGATGGGCAACATTGTGAAGAACCCCAGGATTTGGATTGCACCGACTCTGACATCCATGATCACCGGCCCTCTTGCCACCTGCGTCTTTCACTTCACCATGGACGGCTCTC
>JBJEYC010000298.1:0-1849 GCA_051886435.1 Lachnospiraceae bacterium | reverse complement strand
TACGAGTACGACCAGCTGATGCTGCAGCTCAAGGCGGCCGAGCGGGAGCACCCCGAGTGGGTGACAAAGGACTCCCCGACCCAGAAGATCGGCGGCACCGCCAAGCGGGAGGCTGGCGTCAAGGTCACCCACGACGTGCCGATGCTCTCCATCGAGGACGTGTTCACCAAGGAGGACGTGACCGCCTGGGTGCAGAAGGTACAGGAGCTTCATCCGGATGCCCGCTTCTCCGTGGAGACCAAGATTGACGGGCTCTCCATGAGCCTTCGCTATGAAAAGGGGGCAGACGGAATCCTGCACCTTACCCTCGCGGAGACTCGGGGTGATGGCCTGATCGGGGAGGATGTCACCGCCAACGCCCGGGTGATCCCGGATGTGAAGCAGACCATCGACCTGCCCTACGACGCCCTGGAGCTTCGGGGCGAGGTCTACATGAGCCTCGAGGACTTCGAGCGGTACAACAGGGAACAGGAGGCGCTGGAAAAGAAAGCCGCCGCCAATCCAAGGAACCTTGCCGCCGGAACCCTGCGGCAGCTTGACCCCTCGATCACGAAAAAGCGGGGCCTGCACATGTTTATCTTCAACATCCAGCGGGGACCGGAGGAGATCATGGCAAGGCACGACGCGGCACTCTCCCTCCTCTCGGAAAAGGGCGTGCCCACAGTCTGGCACAAAAACTGCGGGACCGCCAGTGAGGTTCTTGCTGCCATCGACGAGATCGGAGACCTTCGGGCCACCCTCGACTACGACCTGGACGGCGCGGTCGTCAAGCTCGACCAGACCGCCTACCGGAATGACTTTCCGGCGGGTGCCAAGTACTCGAGCGGCCACATCGCCTACAAGTACCCGCCGGAGGAGCGGGTTGTCACGATGGACGAGATTCAGGTAGACGTGGGACGGACCGGAAAGCTCACCTTCACCGGCATCTTCCACGACACGGAGACCGGAAAGCCGGCGCGGCTGTGCGGCACCAACGTCTCCCGGGCAACGCTCCACAACCAGGACTACATCAATGAGATGAAGATCGGCATCGGCGGAGAGTACCGGCTGTTCAAATCCGGCGAGATCATCCCCAAGCTCAACGGATGCGTGAAGGAGCCGGAGACGGTATTCCGGGCGCCGTCCCGCTGTCCTGTCTGCGGGGAGCCCCTGATCCGGGAGGAGGACACCGCGGACATCCGCTGCGTCAATCCCTCCTGTCCCGCCCAGCTCTCACGTACCATCGCCTACTTCTGCTCCCGGGACTGCATGAACATCATGGCACTGGGGGACACCCTGGTCGATGCTCTGATCCGGGAGGGCTATCTGTCCAACTTCGCCGACATCTACCGGCTGAAGGACCACAGGGATGAGCTGATTGAGAAGGGCATCCTGGGAAAGGAGAAGAATACCGACAAGGTTATGGCCAACATCGAGAGCTCCAAGACAAACTCCCCGGAGCGGCTCCTGGCGGGCCTTGGCATCCGGAACGTGGGCCGGCGCACCGCAGCGGCCCTGATGCAGCACTTTGCCTCCCTCCCGGATCTGGAAAAGGCGGGACGGGAGGAGCTGACCGCAATTCCCGACATCGGAGAGACCACGGCAGACTGCATTATCGCGTTCTTCGCAAACGAAAAGAACCAGAAGGTCTGTGCAGACCTTGCATCTCTCGGCGTGAACATGGTCATGGAACAGACAGCTCCCGCCTCAGCGGCGCTCTCGGGCCTGACTTTGGTCATCACCGGCACTCTCCCGAATCTTGGCCGGAAGGACGCAGAGGCGCTCATCACCCAGAACGGCGGCAAAGTCACGGGAAGCGTCTCGAAGAAGACCTCCTACCTGGTGGCCGGCGAGGCGGCGGGCTCGAAGC
>JBJEYC010000297.1:0-1854 GCA_051886435.1 Lachnospiraceae bacterium | reverse complement strand
TGGTCAACCGGTTCGCCAGCTACTCCTCGACGGCCTTAAAGTCCGGAAAGAAAGTAGAAAACGAGAGTGAATACCCCCTCGTAAGGGATATGCAGCACATGCTCTCCGGGGCTTGGTCCTTTACACCCGCACTGCAGGATTCCTTCAATGGTGCCTGCCGGGAACCCACTTTCGATGGCATGTCAAACATCCTCAGCGGGCGTGTCGATGCAAGGGATGCGGTCCGGGAGTCCCTGCAGATCTATTACAGCGACAAAACTGCGTCATCTGCAACGCCATGACCGGCAGCAGGTCATCGAACTATTGATGGGGAACGTGAACAAATGAGGGGAGAAAACATATGGGTGAAAAGTACAAGGTTGTGATCGTGGATGATGAGCCTATCATCACTGACGGACTTTCGACAGCCATCAGATGGGGCGATTTTGGGTGTGAGGTTGCAGGAAAGGCCTATTCCGGGAAGGATGGCTTGAAAGTGATCCGCGAGATCAGGCCCGACATTCTCTTCACGGATATCCGGATGCCCGGCATGGATGGACTGCAGATGGTGGCGGCTTTAAAGAGCGAATTTCCGGGGATGAAGATCGCGATTCTGACAGGTTACCGCGACTTTGACTATGCACAGGAAGCGATCAAACTCGGGGTATTTCGGTATCTTGTCAAGCCCAGTCATATGCAGGAGCTGCACGACGCCATTGCAGACATGACGACAGCCCTCGATGCGGAGAAGGCAGGCCCTCAGGCAGCTTCCGCAGAGGAAGAAATCCCTGAGGGCAGTGACATCGGACAGGCTGGAAACTACATCGTGGACAGCGCACTCTCGTATATCCGGGCACACTACAGCGAAAAGCTGTCCCTGAGCGATGTTGCAGACAATGTCTACTGCAGCCACTGGCACCTCTCCAGACTCCTTGCTGCAACCGGTCACAACTTCTCCGAAGCGGTAAACAGCGCCCGCATTGAAGAGGCCAAAAAGCGCATGCTCGATCCCAGATATCACCTGTCTGATATTGCGATCGAGGTTGGTTTTTCGGACAGCGCGCAGTTCTCGCGCACGTTCAAAAAAATGACCGGTGTCTCGCCAAATGAATACCGAAATCTTCCGCCGCTTGAACGGTTAAAAATCGATGAAAGGAAAACCGGGAAGCGGAGAGGAGAGAGAAGAGAAGACGATCAGACAGACATGGAACGGCATGATCCATGAGGCTGCTGCATGACCTTGCCGGAATCTTCGGCATCCCGGTCAGGACCGCGTAGGCGAAAACGCCGCAGGCAGCAGGGTTGTCCCTCATGTCTGCAGGCTTGCCTTTGCATCGGCGGTGACGGCGCTCTTGTTTTTCAGCCGTCGGAAGCAGAGCTGATACATTGCGATCCCGATGATAAAGGAGATCAGATCCGCGACGGGCTGCGCCCAGACAAGGCCTGTCACGCCAAAGATCGCGTCCAGGACAAACAGCATCGGGATGTACACCAACCCCTGGCGGCTGATGTTGGCAATGAGAGATGCCGCTGCAGCGCCCATCGCCTGCAGCGCGTTTGTTAAAACATAGAAGATGCCAAACAGCGGCCCGGTGCAGAGAAGGATCCTCGAAAACTCCACCGCGTAATCAAAAGCGTCCGGCTCGGAGAGAAAGCCCGACACGATCTGCCCATCAAAGGCGTAGCAGAGGATCGTGAGCCCAACACCGAGAATCGTGGCGAACAGCATGGCAAAGCGCATGTATGCGCGGAACCTCTTCCAGGTCCTTGCGCCGACACAGTATCCAAGCAGCGGCTGTACCCCCTGTCCGATCCCCATTGAGACCATTCCGGTGATCATCACGATCTTCATGGCAACGCCGATTCCGGCGACCG
>JBJEYC010000296.1:0-1857 GCA_051886435.1 Lachnospiraceae bacterium | reverse complement strand
AGCCCGGCGCCAGATCGCAAAGAGCTCGGACGAGATGCTCTTTATCAATGCCCGGGTCACCGTGGAGTCCGAGGAGGTGTTCTGGGGAAGAACTGACTCCGAAGCAGACGTGGTGGACCGGATGGTGGAGGTGCTCTCTGCCCACGAGGAGCGGAGCCTGGAGCACTGCTATACCCTGAAGATCGGAAACTACACGGTCAATCTCCAGTCGGAGAATGATGTGACGTCCCTTCTGCAGACGGTGCTGGACCAGTACGACCCGGACCACAGCCACGTGGTGAACCTAGTGCGCGACGATACGCGCAAAATTACAGTGCTGACCACCCAGATCCTCTCCTCCGACGAGGAGGAGCAGGAAGAGGAGACCACGGACGAACTGCCGCTTGCCGGCATCGAGCAGCAGCTCTCCGCATACTTTGATGCGGTGCAGCCCGCCTCCTACAACCTGGATGATTTCGCGACGGGTCTTCGGGAAATCTCCTTCGGCGAGCGGGTCGAGGTGTCCGAGGCCTACATGCCGGAAAATCAGATCACCTCACTCTCCGATGCCATCCAGGAAGTGGAGGGGGAGAGTGAAGTCAACACCACGTATGAGGTGCAGAGCGGCGACACTCTTTCCGGCATCGCGGAGAAGTTCGGCATCTCCACGGATGAGCTCATCGCCATGAACACGAACCTGGAGAGTGAGAACTCCACGATCCTGCCCGGCGACAACCTGGTGGTCACCGTCTCTCAGCCAAAGCTCTCGGTGGATGTTGTGATGGCCGAGACTTATGAGGAAGACTACACGGCGGATACGATCTACAAGGACAACGACAGCTGGTACACCACGAAGTCTGAGGTGATTCAGGAGGCGGTGACCGGCCGCCGCAGGGTTCTGGCGGACGTGACCTATCAGAACGGCGTGGAGACCGACAGCACGATCGTGCGGCAGGAGACCATCAAGGAGGCCGTCCCCGAGATCATCGAGCGGGGCACCCAGTCGCCGCCGACCTTCATCTGGCCGGTGTCCTCCGGGTACATCTCCTCTGGCTTTGGCTCGCGCTCCCGCCCGAAGGCGGGGGCCTCGACCTACCACCAGGGCGTCGACATCGCGGTGTCCATCGGCACCACGGTCCGCGCCTCCTCCGGCGGCAAGGTCATCACCGCAGGCTGGGTCTCCGGCTATGGCAATGCGGTATACATTCAGCATGCGGACGGTGTGGTCACACGCTACGGCCATCTGTCCCGGATTCTGGTCTCCGTCGGAGAGACGGTGACCCAGGGCGAGCGCATCGCACTCTCGGGCAATACCGGAAACAGCACGGGGCCGCATCTGCACTTTGAGATGCGCATCAACGGCGTGGCGGTGAACCCGCTGAACTACGTCTCCTATTAGGACGGCGGAAATCCCGGACACAGAAGCGCCGGAAGAGTGTCGGTTCCGGATTTGACAAGTGTGCGGTTCTGCTTTATTCTCGTAGCGTTGCTTTGAATGAAGTGAGCGAGGAAGCTGTTTTTATATATGGAACATTACGTGATCAAGGGCGGCACTCCCCTGTCAGGGGAGATTGAGATTGCCGGCGCAAAGAATGCGGCGCTGGCAATCCTGGCAGCTGCCATCATGGCCGACGAGCCTGTGACAATTGAAAACGTCCCGGATGTCAGCGACATCCGGGCGATTGTCGGCGCAGTGGAGGAGATCGGCGCTGCCGTCTCCCATCCGGAACGCCACACCTACGTGATCAATGGCAAGGGCATCCGGAACGAACCGGTGGACACGGAGGCCGTCCGCAAGATCCGCGGCTCCTACTACCTGATCGGCGCCCTTCTGGGAAAGTACAAGCAGGCGACCGTGGCCCTGCCCGGCGGCTGCAA
>JBJEYC010000295.1:0-1861 GCA_051886435.1 Lachnospiraceae bacterium | reverse complement strand
GGAAAGGACTTCAGGTGATGAACGGCATGCTTTATCCGTCGGGCAGATACAATCTTAACTTTGACATCAGTGCACTGCTCCTGGCAGGGTTCCTCCTGGTCTACTACCTCATCCGGCCCAGGGTCTATCAGGAGAGAAGGGCCAGGATCTTTCTGCTCCTTCTCTGCAACCTCCTGATCTCCGCGTTGACCGAACTTGCTGCGGACATTCTGATGAATCAAAACATGTCGGAAGCGAATCCCGTCCTGAACGCGATCCGGGTGATACTGCACATCTCCCAGCTGAGCCTGCCGTATCTTCTCGTCATTTACTTGACGGAAGTTCTGGGCTTTTCCAGGAGCTATGCCAACCGGCAGTACGCGCTCATCGCCATTCCGGAACTGGTCATGGTCCTGTCCTTCCTGATACCGCCGGTACGGCACGCCTTCTTCAGCCGGAACACAACAGAGCGGTTTATTGAGCAGTCCTGGGATACCTTTTTCTTTGGAACCGTGGTCCTCTTTTACCTCATACTGGCACTGGTGATATTGTTTCGCTCAAGACGTGCCATCCGACACTGGACTTTTACCCAGACCATGGTGCTCATCGCGTGTTTCCTGTTCTCTATTGTGCCGCACTTTATGAACCAGTATCTGCGCATCTCCATCTTCATTGAGGTACTGTGCATGCTTGGGATGTATCTGACGCTGGAGAACAACACCGACCTGTACGACGCAGGTTCCGGTCTGCGCACCAGAACAGCGCTCTGGCAGGAGTCCGGCATGCTCTTTCAGCTTCACGTCTCGGCTACGCTGATCTCCATCAAGCTTCGGGACTCCGGATACCTGTCCATGGTGTTGGGTGTACCCGCGGTAAATCAGCTGTCCAAGGAAGTGGGCATCTATCTGCAGCAGTTCGCAGGAGATGATGTCCATGTCTTCCGCCTCTCCAGCCAATCCTACGCGCTCCTGTTCCTGCCGGGTAAGGAAATAAATCCCGATCAGAACGCGGAACGGACTGCGGATAAAATCCTGGCCCGCTTTCAGCGTGCCTGGGTCCTCTCCGGGACTCCGGTCTTTGTGGGCACACAGGTCTGGATCGGCAGCATCCCGGATCAGCTTCCCGATGAGAAACACGTGAGCGTCTTTACGGATTCCTGCTATGACCCTACGATACCCGGGAATGCCCTGCACCGCTACGATATGCTCTCCTCTGAGCAGCGAAGGTCTGAGGTCGAGCTTGCCCTGCAGCGCGCTCTGTCACTCGATACGCTGTCGGTGTCCTATCAGCCCATCTGCGACACGAAAGACGGAAAGATCCACTCCTGCGAGGCGCTGCTTCGCATGAATGATCCCAAGCTGGGCAATGTCTCCCCGGAGGAGTTCATCAAGGTAGCTGAGCAGATCGGTCTGATCGGCAGGATCGGAGATCTGGTCTTTGACAAGGTCTGCACATTTCTCGAGAATCGCCATCCGGAGCAGTATGGTCTGAGTTTCGTGGAGGTGAACCTCTCCACGATCCAATGTATGGATCCCACACTGCCGGAACGCTTTCAGCGGATCATGCAGTCTCACGGCGTCAAACCGCAGCAGATCAATCTGGAGATCACGGAATCCGCTGTGATCCACGACGAGAAGACCATGCAGTCACTCCTTGCCACACTCCAAAAGATCGGTTTCTCCTTTGCGCTCGACGACTTCGGGACCGGAAACGCGAACTACACGTACGTAATGAAGTACCCCTTCAGCCTGATCAAGATCGATAAGAGTTTTCTGTGGGGTGCCGAAAAGGACGATGCGGCCCGGGCAATCCTCGAGAACATGCTGGAACTGGTCCGGGGCCTTGGCCGGGAGGCCGTGGTTGAGGGCGTGGAGACCAACGC
>JBJEYC010000294.1:0-1864 GCA_051886435.1 Lachnospiraceae bacterium | reverse complement strand
CGGGAAGAGGCAAAGGAGACAAGGAACGTCTACAGGCCGCTGGCCTATATCGTAAGCCCCTATGCGGGAGATATCCCCGGGAATGTCGCTGCGGCAAGACGCTACTGCCGCTTTGCCGTGGATCAGGGCAGGATCCCGGTCTGCAGCCATCTGCTGTATCCCCAGTTCCTCAATGACGACGATCCGAAAGAGCACGAGCTCGGACTCTTCTTTGGCAGGATTCTGATGGATCACTGCAGAGAGGTCTGGATCTTTACAGATGGCACGCTCACACCCGGCATGGAAGCAGAATACCGGCGTGCAAAGAGGCACCAGCAGAAAATCCGGTATTTCACAACGGACTGTCAGGAGACAGACGGCCCGGGAACGCGAGGTGCCGATGGACCCGTATGAGAGACTCGGAAATGCGGTCGTCCTTTTGGCAGTCAGGGACTGGAAAATGGCCGCGAAGAGGTTAAAAGGCGGCAGGAAGAACGATGCGGCAGAGCGTGTCAGGGCCGAAACAGAAGAGTTTTTCCTGTCCGACCGCTTTTCGATGTTCACCCGGATTGACGGCAAAGCACTTCTGAAAAGGCTGAAGAAGGAGGCAGGCATATGAACGCAAGAGAATATTTACGGCAGGCGTACCGTCTGGACCAGCGGATCAGCAGTGACGTACAGGAGGTCAGGCGGCTCCGCGTGATGGCAGAGTCCATTGGATCTCCATCATTTGGGGAGCGCGTTCAGACAAGCCACAATGGCGATGCGCCCTTTATCCGCTCCATCGAGAGGATTATGGTCATGGAAGCGAAGATCGATCAGGAGATTGATATGTATGTGGATCTCAAGGAGCAGATTCGGAGTGTCATTGCCAAAGTGGAGAATACCGATGAGCAGATGGTTCTTCGTTACCGATATCTTCACAACGATACCTGGGAGAAGATCGGCGAGATCCTGAAGGCAGACTCACGGACGGTCCGCAGGTGGCATGACGAAGCCTTGAAGCACGTGAAGGTCCCGGATGAGCCGATCATCATCTGAAAAAAGAGCGTGAGAATTGAAATCCGCCCGAAATGTCCTGAAATGTCCATCTCCAGATTGTGATAGTATAAAATCAGCGAAAGCAGAAGAGTCAATGGTACAGCAAAGCTTCGAAGGGAAACCTCCGGAGCTTTTCTTGTGGAGGCGGGTATGAACAGAGCCGAGCGCCGGGCAGCCGGAATGAAAAAGGTAAAGCAGCCGGTCTATCAGCTGACAGAAGATGCCATCAGGAAGATTCGGAAGGAAGAGCGTGACAAAGCGTATGGCGCTGCGACTGATACTGCAATGGTGCTTCTGCTCTCCATGCCGATCCATGTGATGCATGAACAGTTCGGCTGGGGCACCAAACGCCTGACAGCACTGGCAGAAGCCCTGACCGATGAATACCAGCGCTTCTCTGATGGAGAGCTCTCTTTGGAGGAGTACCGGGAGTATGTTCTGCAGGAGACAGGCTTTGCCTTTAAGAAAAATCCGGAGGTGGAGTGATGCCGTACAAACCAAAGGTTCCGTGCAGGCACCCCGGCTGTGCGGAACTGGTAGAGCCGGGACAACGGTACTGTGAGAAACACAAGAAGATGCATCCGGAGGAGGTCCGGTCAGCGGCAGCACGTGGATACAACGCAAAGTGGAGACGGGAGAGCAAGAAGTTCTTGGAGCTTCACCCGCTGTGTCAGGAGTGCCTGAAGAAGGGAGTGGCAACCCCGGCAACCGTTGTGGACCACATCGTACCGCACCGTGGAGACCCGAAGCTCTTCTGGGACCGGAGCAACTGGGAGACACTCTGCAAGAAGTGCCATGACAAAAAGACAATGAAGTACGACTCTCATCCAGAATATAAGTATTA
>JBJEYC010000293.1:0-40899 GCA_051886435.1 Lachnospiraceae bacterium | reverse complement strand
GTTTGAATTATCTTGTCACGATTCTTCAAAAAGTCAATACTGTTGCAACACTTTACTCAGTTAATGGTGTTTATGACTCCTGCCCCCAGAGGGCCTGTTTGCGGCGGATCATCTCATCCAGGTTGGCCATGTAGACATCCACCTCCTTGGCGTTGTCGCAGCGCTCGAGGCGAAGTCCCTTTCCGCCCGCTCCCGGCAGGGCCCGCTTGGAGATGGAGCCTGCGCCCAGGGCAAGGATGGACTGGCACTCCTCAATGATGGCGATGTTGTAGATCCCATACCTGCCCGGTATCGCAAAGCCCGTGTTCTCAAAATTGCCGGACATGTTTTTCTGGCGGTAGAGGTAGTAGGGAACCATGCCCATCTTCGCTGCGGCGTCCGCGGCAAGATCCATCATCTCCTTTGTGTTGAGAAGGACCGGGTATCCCTTTTCATCAATGATGCGGCGAAGCCGCGAGGCCCGCTTGATCGCGAGGCTGTGGACCGTCAGGGAGTCGGGGTGAAGTTTTGTGACCTCCTCTAGGGTATGGCGCACCTCTTCTTCTCCCTCGCCAGGAAGGCCCAGGATGATGTCCATGTTGATATTGGAAAAGCCAAGCGACCTTGCCATCTGAAAGGCATCGATGGTCTGCTGCACGGTGTGGGCCCTCCCGATGACGCGCAGGGTCTTCTCATTCATGGTCTGGGGGTTGATGCTGATCCTTGTCACCCTGTGGGAAGCAAGAGCTTCCAGCTTGTCTTTCGTGATGCTGTCCGGACGCCCGGCTTCCACCGTGAACTCCGATATCTCCGAGAGGTCAAAATGCCGCTCGATGCCGCCAAGGAGGCGGTCCAGCTCTTTGGCAGAGAGCGATGTCGGGGTGCCGCCACCGATGTAGACGGTGTCAAGGTGTTTTCCCGCCATGATCTCTGCGCCCGCTTCCATCTCTTTCTCAAGACAGTCGAGATATTCCCCCGTCCGATCCTTCCAGAGATCGAGGTTGAAGGAGGGGAAGCTGCAGTAGAGGCAGGTCGTCGGGCAGAACGGGATGCCAATGTAGAGGCTGTACCCGTCATCCCCGTGGTGGAGCGCGTCGAGGATCTCCCGCTCCCTTTTGGCGATGCCAACGGAGAGCTCCGCCTTCTCCCTGGAGCAGCGGTGCTCCCGCATCATCCTCTGCACAGTGTCCTCGTCCGAGAGTCCCTCGCCAAGGGCGGCGGTTGCGATCTTCGTGGGGCGGATTCCGATGAGGTCTCCCCAGGGAAGATCCTGGCCGGTCACCTCCCGCAGGCTGTCGTAAAGGAGGTGCTTGACATCCTCCTTGCAGGCAGGGCCCTTGACCGAATCATCAGTCCCCGGCGCAGCCTGCTTGAAAAAGGTTCTGTCCTCTTTTGCGAGGGTCAGGGTGATTCCCTCCGCGGCAAAGACAAGGCGCATGGTGACGTCGGGGTTTTCCTTCAGGATCTTCTCTCCATGGGGATCCCCCTCGACCAGTACCTTTACCTCCTCCCGGGGGTAGAAGGCCTTGATGAGTGAGTGGACCTCATAGCGGTAGAGATCCCGGTTTTCCATACAGATGTACATAAGGTACCTCCATGGGACAGGTCCGGACGCGCAAAAGCCGCATCCCGGGGAACCGGGGTGCGACTTGCCTTCTATGGATCTGTCCAGGCTGTTTCTGGTTACTACACGAGATAGTTGTACTGCTTCTCGTGGCCGATGTCGGTGGTGGGGCCGTGACCGGGGAAAACAAGAGTGTCCTCCGGCAGGACGAAGAGCTTATCCTTCACGCTCCTGACCAGGGCGCTCATGGAGCCGGTCGGCATGTCGGTGCGGCCTACGGACTCCTCAAAGAGGGTATCTCCCGCAATGAGGATCGGGGAAGCACCGGTGTTTTGAATATAGTAGCAGCAGGATCCTTCGGTGTGGCCCGGGGTTTCGATGACCTGAAAGTCCATGCCGGCCTCGTGGATCACATCCCCTTCCCGCACCCAGACATCCGGTTTGACAGTTGTAGGGCGATGGTAGGAGGCGGAGAGATTGTCTGTCGGATCCGAGAGCAGGTGCGCTTCCTTCTCGCAGGCGTAGACCTTTGCGCCGGAGGCCTTCCGGAGTGCGTCAAGCCCTGCGATGTGGTCAAAGTGCCCGTGCGTGAGAAGAATCGCTGTAAGATGAAGCCCCTGCTTCTGGAGCGCCGCATAGAGCTTCTCTCCCTCGTCGGCGGGGTCGGTCAGGACGCAGTCAGAGCTCCCGTCCCGGTGGAGAAACCAGACGTTGGTCTGGATCATGCCGACGACGTAGCCTCCGATGCATACCTTTCCTTCTGCCATGGCGCCTTCCTCTCCTCACCCGTTGGTTCGGGTGATGTCAATGACGTTTCGAATCTGCCGCAGGCGGCTCACGATCTCGTTGAGCTCTTCCCTGCCGCTGACGTGGAAGGAGACGCTCATAGTTGCGAAGCCCTGCTTGTTAGTCCTCGTGTTGATGCTGATGATGCTGATGTTCTGCTCCGTGAAGATCTTGGACACATCGGAGAGAAGTCCCGCCCGGTCAGAGGCGTAGATCGAGATCTCCGCCTCGAAGGCAGCGTCCTCGTTTCCGGACTCCCACTCGGCGTCGATGAGCCGCGCCCGGTCGCTCTCCGGCAGTGCCATGACGTTGTAGCAGTCGGTGCGGTGGATGGTGATGCCCCGGCCCCTTGTCACGAAGCCGACGATTTCATCCCCGGGCACCGGGTTGCAGCAGTGGGCGAAGTGGACCGCCACGTCGTGGATGCCCCGCACGGTGATGGGCGAGCCCTTGCCAGTGTGCACCCGTCCCGCGTTCTCTGCCACCTGGGCGAGGATCTCCTCGTCGGTCAGATGGGCGGCGTGGTCCTTCTCGTACAGCTCCTGGAGCTTGTTGACAACCTGGCCCTCCTTGAGACCGCCGTGGCCGATGGCCGCCATGACGGCGTCCCAGTCACGGAAGCCGTATTTCTGCAGGACGACGGACTCATACTCGGGGCGGACAAGGTCCGCCGGATTCAGGCCCTTTGTCTTCAGATAAGCGGCAAAGAGATCCTTGCCGCGGACGATGTTCTCTTCCTTCTGGTCCTTCTTGAACCACTGATTGATCTTGCTCTTGGCGGAGGCGCTCTTGCAGATGTTCAGCCAGTCGAGGGACGGTCCCTTGGAATTCTGGGAGGTGATGATCTCCACCCGGTCCCCGTTCTGGATCTTGTAATCGATGTTGACGAGCTTGCCGTTGACCCGGGCGCCCACCATCTTGTTGCCCACGGCGGAGTGAATCGCATAGGCGAAGTCGATCGGGGTGGAGCCCGCAGGGAGGTTCTTCACCTCGCCGTTGGGGGTGAAGCAGTAGACACTGTCGGAGAACAGATCCAGGTCGCTCTTTAGGAGCTTCATGAACTCCTTGTTGTCCGACATGGACTGCTGCCACTCAAGGATCTGGCGCAGCCAGGTGAGCTTCTCCTGCTCGCTGGTGTCGATGTGCTTGCCATCGGAGGCCACCTTGTACTTCCAGTGCGCTGCGATACCATATTCCGCCTCACGGTGCATCTCGAAGGTCCGGATCTGGATCTCGAAGGGCTGGCCGGTTTTGCCGATCAGTGTGGTGTGCAGCGACTGGTAGCCGTTGGGCTTGGGCATGGCAATGTAGTCCTTAAAGCGGCCCGGAATCGGCTTGTACATCTCGTGGATGACGCCCAGTGCGGCGTAACAGTCCTTGACCGTGTTGACGATGATACGCACCGCGAACAGGTCGTAGATCTGGTCCAGAGTCTTGCCCTGGTTTACCATCTTTTTATAGATGCTGAAGAAGTGCTTGACCCGGCCGTCGACCTTGGCCTCAATGCCGGCCTGAGCGATGTGTTCGCGCACTTCGGTGGCAATCTCCTGCACGAACTGCTCGCGCTCGGACTTGCGCTCTGCCACCTTGTCCACCAGGTCGTAGTAGACATCGGGCTTTAAGTACTTGAGGGACAGATCGTCCAGCTCAACCTTGATCTTGCTGATGCCAAGGCGCGATGCGATCGGTGAGTAGATGTCCAGGGTCTCCTGGGCGATGCGCTTCTGCTTCTCCGGCGGCTGATGCTGGAGCGTGCGCATGTTGTGAAGGCGGTCGGCGAGCTTGATCAGGATGACCCGGATGTCCTTGACCATGGCAAGGAACATCTTGCGCAGGTTCTCCGCCTGCATCTCCTGCTGGGCCGCGGTCTTGTCCGGGTAGTCAGCAGAGAGCTTGATTTTCTGCAGCTTGGTGACGCCGTCCACGAGAAGGGCAACGTCCGGGCCGAATTCCTGCTCGATCTCCTCTTTGGTGCAGATGGTATCCTCCACCACGTCGTGGAGAAGGCCTGCCGCGATCGTCTCCTGGTCCATCTCCAGATCGGCCAGAATGATGGCGACATAGAGCGGATGAATGATGTAGGGCTCGCCGGATTTGCGCTTTTGTCCCTCATGGGCCTTGGCGGCCACCCGGTAGGCCTTCTCAATCAGGCTGATATCATCCGAGGGGTGGTACTTGCGCACCCGCTCGATCAGATCCTTGTACAGGTCCTCGGGGGAGAGATACTCCGCCAGCTTTTCGATATGGCCGTCGTCAAGCTGTGTTTCCGCGGGGGCCGCGGGGACCTCCCGCTTTGCAGACGGCGCAACATTACCCAGTGTGTCGCTTTGTCTGTCCGGCAGAAATTCCATTTTGGTCTTATCTTCTGACATACTGCTCCCAAAAACCCGTCTATACTTTGCAAGTGGATAAACTTTACCAAATATGCACTATAGCACAGAGGCGGCAGAAATGACAAGAATGCACACGGAAGCCGCCCCGGTGAACAACGAAAACCACCCCGCCCGGTGCCATTTCGGCCTCCGGGCGGGGTGACAGATATCCTTGCCAAAATCAGGATGCGCTGACATTTGTCTGGATCCAGTCCTCCACCAGGTCCTGAATCTGTGCGTTGTTGAGGTCCTCAAACATGAAGTGATCATTGCCTGTGATGCCGAGCTTCGGCAGGTCATAGAAGGTGCAGGGGGCGCCGGCATTCAGGTAGTTGGCGCCGAAGTCGAGGCTCGACTGGCGCATCATCTGCCACATGGTGGTTGCGGGGATGGTGGGATCGCCGTTGTCAATGTAATCGCCGTAGAAGAAGGCGATCGGAATCTTCTTTGCGCTCAGTGCCTGGAACTCGGCGCTGTCTGCAGACGGTGCTCCGCCCGGCTCAATCGCAACGATGGCTGCGATGTGGTCGGTGTACTCCGCCGCGGTCCAGCCGGGGCCGCCGCCCTGGGAGTGCGTGATGACGATGGAATTCTTTCCGGTTCTCTTGTACACTTCGTCCACTGTGGCGGCCAGTGCCCTTGCGACAAGGTCATTGTCAAAGTCCGCGCCCATGTCTGAGGTCATCCCGGTGTCCGGTGTCATCTGGCGGAAGAACTGGTCGAGGGATTCCGGATCATTGGGAAACTGGGAACCCGGGTTGACCACAGAGGTTCCGTTCTCCCAGCGGCCGATGCGAAACTGCGTGTACCATCTCTGGTCCAGCGTTTTGGTGGAGATGGTGCCGGCACTGGAAGTGGCACCTGCCTCGCCCCGATGCGGCTCATCGATGAGGTAGACCGCGTGGCCGTCCCGCAAAAACAGATCTGACCAGCCCTCTCTTCCATCCGGCGTGGTCATCCAGCCCATACGGGACTGACCGTACCCGTGTAAAAAGACGATGGGAAGTCCCGTCTCCTCTTCCGGCACCTGGTAGTAGACGTTGGCGTGATCGACGTGAGCCGTCTGCCCGGCGCCGGTCTCCTCCCACTGGTTGGAAGGATCAAAGGTGCCATCGGAAGTGATGGTCACGCCTCCTGCGGAGAAATATCCCTGATCGGCAATGGAGAGCGGTGCCGTAGCAGCAAGGACAGAGACTGGTCCTGCCAACACGGTGCCCGCGGCAAGAACCGCGGCGGCAAGGCCTGCAGCAAGTTTTGATGATTTCATTTGGCTCCTCCTGGTTTGATGATGACCTTGTTTTTGCCTGCAAAAACATCATAGGAGGCGCCGCCGGACAAGTACAGAATCGATCCTGCAGACTGCCCTGCACGGAATGAATAGCAAAAAGATCCGGAGGCATTTCTGCCTCCGGACCTTTTGGATACGGACTGTTTTCGCTTCAGTCAGCGGGCATCAATAGTCCATGCCTGCGCCGGGCTGTGCGGGCTGTGCGGGAGCGGGTTCCTTGATGTCAGCAACTGCTGCTTCCGTGGTAAGGAACGTGGAAGCGACAGAAGTTGCATTCTGCAGAGCGGAACGAGTCACCTTGACAGGATCGAGGACGCCGTCCTCCATCATGTTGACGTACTGCTCCGTGTAAGCATCGAAGCCGACACCAACCTCGGACTCCTTCACCTTGTTGACGATGACGGCACCGTCAAGACCAGCGTTCTCTGCGATGTTGTAAAGAGGAGCCTCGAGTGCCTTCAGGATGATCTTTGCACCGGTCTTCTCATCGCCGGTCAGACCCTCTGTAGCCTTCTCCACATCCTTCTGTGCGTGGATGTAAGCGGAGCCGCCGCCGAAGATAACGCCCTCTTCTACTGCAGCCTTCGTTGCGTTCAGAGCATCCTCCATGCGGTACTTGGCTTCCTTCATCTCGGTCTCGGTAGCTGCACCGACGCGGATCACGCCGACACCGCCAGAGAGCTTTGCCAGTCTCTCCTGGAGCTTCTCTCTGTCGAAATCAGACTTTGTGTCTGCAATCTGCTTCTTGATCTGCTCAACTCTGTCGTGCAGAGCATTCTTGTCGCCCAGGCCATCGACGATCGTGGTGTTGTCCTTGTCGACCTTGACGCTCTTTGCGCGGCCGAGCTGCTCGATCGTGGCATCCTTGAGCTCAAGACCCAGATCAGAGCTGATGACCTGGCCGCCGGTAAGGATAGCGATATCCTCGAGCATAGCCTTTCTTCTGTCGCCATAGCCGGGAGCCTTGACGGCAACCACATCGAAGGTGCCTCTTAACTTGTTGACGATCAGGGTGGTGAGAGCCTCGCCCTCGACATCCTCAGCGATGATCAGGAGCTTTGCGCCCATCTTGACGATCTGCTCCAGAAGAGGCAGGATCTCCTGAATGTTGGAGATCTTCTTATCAGTAATCAGGATGTAAGGATCCTCGAGGTTGGCAACCATCTTCTCGGTGTCAGTGCACATATAAGCGCTGATGTAGCCTCTGTCGAACTGCATGCCCTCGACCAGGTCGAGCTCGGTCTGCATGGTCTTGGACTCCTCGATGGTGATGACGCCGTCCTTGGAAACCTTCTCCATGGCATCTGCGATCATCTTGCCGACCTTCTCATCTCCGGAAGAAATGGAAGCGACCTTCTCGATATCCTCTTTGCCCTTGACGGCGGAGCTCATCTTCTTGATGGACTCGACAGCTGCGTCAGTAGCCTTCTTCATGCCCTTTCTCAGGACGATCGGGTTGGCACCTGCAGCCAGGTTCTTCATGCCCTCGTTGATCATGGCCTGTGCGAGAACGGTTGCAGTGGTGGTGCCATCGCCGGCCACATCGTTGGTCTTGGAGGCAGCCTCACGGATCAGCTGTGCGCCCATGTTCTCGTACTCATCCTTGAGCTCGATCTCCTTTGCGATGGTGACACCATCGTTGGTGATGGTCGGAGCGCCGTAGCTCTTGTCAAGAACAACGTTTCTGCCCTTGGGTCCAAGGGTAATCTTTACGGTATCTGCCAGCTTGTTTACGCCGTTCGCAAGAGCAACTCTTGCGTCAGCGCCCATCTTAATATCCTTTGCCATGGTGTTTACTTCCTTCTTTCTTGCAATTTCTTGTTCTGATCTAAATGAAATGATCTATTCAGTTGTAACGGTGATGCTCAGTCCTCAATAATGGCGAGGATGTCGCTCTGTCTCACGATGGTGACCTTGTCATCTTCCTTGTCGGAGAGCTTGACCTCGGTTCCACTGTACTTGGAGAAGACAACCTTATCGCCGACCTTGACGTTCATCGGGATGAGCTTGCCCTCATCGGTGGTCTTTCCAGGGCCAACTGCAAGGACTTCCGCCTGCTGGGGCTTCTCCTTGTCGGCACCGGGGATAACGATTCCGGATGCGGTCGTGGTCTCCGCCTCAAGCTGCTTTAAGACGACTCTGTCTTCCAACGGAACTAACTTCATGATATACACCTCCTGAACGAATGGTACGTTTCAATTCGTATCCTCTTCATTGTTAGCACTCATTCAACTTGAGTGCTAACATCTGTATGGTATATTAAGTTCTGCCGGGGGTGATTGCAAACATATCCGCAGTTAGATAAACGGATTTATTCTCATATATTCTCTTGATATCTCTTGATATCTCAAATTTCCTAACTCAGAACGGGAAAGGAAGATTTCACGAATTGTTTACGATTTCTCCACATTGCCCCAACTGCCTCCCCTGGGCCAAAATCCTTTCATTCGAATTGTTTAATCTTCCTTCGGTGCTATAATGGTTCCGGCGGGAAAACAAGGGTTTTTGCGCCGATCGAGGGAGCAAGGTACAGGAGGGAAAAAACATGACTTATCAGGAACTGCTGGAATCCGCACGGGGCAAGATCGGCCCCTGGTGCAAGGCATGTCCCGTCTGCAATGGCAGGGCATGTACCAACCAGATCCCCGGGCCGGGCGCCAAGGGATCCGGGGATGTGGCGATTCGCAATTTTGACGCGTGGCAGAAGGTCCGCATCAATATGAACACGATCGCTGAGAACAAGACGCCGGATACGTCGTTTACGTTCTTTGGCTGCCACATGCGCTACCCCATCTTCGCGGGCCCCGTGGGGGCGGTCAACCTCCACTATGGCGATCAGCTCAACGACATTTCCTACAATGACATCCTGGTCAGTGCTGCGAAGGAGGCAGGGATCTGCGCCTTCACCGGTGACGGCACCAATGCCGAGGTCATGAAGGCAGCCACCCGGGCCATCGAGGCAAATGACGGCGTGGGCGTACCGACGGTCAAGCCCTGGGATGCGGTGACGCTGCGGAACAAATTCGCCCTGGTGCGCGCCTCCCGTTCCATCGCCGTCGCGATGGATGTGGATGCCGCAGGACTTCCGTTCCTGCAGGGTCTCACGCCTCCGGCGGGCAGCAAGACGGTGCTTGAGCTCAAGGACATCATCCAGATGGCGGGCAAGCCGTTCATTGTCAAGGGCATCATGACCGTGCAGGGCGCACTGGATGCCAGGCAGGCGGGGGCTTCCGCCATCGTGGTCTCCAACCACGGCGGCCGGGTCCTGGACGGAACCCCTTCCACGGCGGAAGTCCTCGAGGACATCGCCGCGGCGGTGAAGGGGGACATGATGATCCTGGTGGATGGCGGCATCCGCACGGGTCTGGATGTCTTCCGTGCCCTGGCGCTTGGCGCAGACGCGGTTCTCATCGCGCGGCCCTATGTCACGGCAGTTTACGGCGGCGGAAAGGAGGGCGTTGCCCTCTACACGGAGAAGATCGGCAGGGAGCTGGCCGACACGATGAAGATGTGCGGCGTCTCCTCCTTAAAGGAGATCACGAAGAACTGCCTGTTCCAGCCGACATCCAAGTTCGTCTCCTTCTAAGCGGCAGGGACGTTGTTTCTGCGGGACAGATCTGAATAAATTTCCAACGGGAGATCCCGGGCAGCAGGCCTGCTGTCCGGGATTTTTTGACGCCTTCTGCTATTTTGTCAGCTGCCTGTTGACAGAAAGCAGAGATGTGATACACTACACGTAGTAACAAAAACTACTTAAAACGGTTTGAAAAGCGCCAACACGCGAAAGGAGGCAACCATGACCAGGAAAGAACTTGCAGTGTATCTGAAGGAGCACCGGGTCCCGGGAAAACTGTACAGCCTGAAGGGCGGGCACAGAAACCGGATCTGCCTCGAGGAGGAGAAGGACGGCTTTTCCGTCTATTTCGGCAGCCGGAAGGAAAAGGTGGGGCTTCTGCACTTTGCCAGCGAGGCCGATGCATGCCTTGGCATGCGCAATGAAATCGACAAGGTGATGGGCGGCCTGTACGGGCTTCGCTTCTCCTGCTGAAAAATCCTTCTTTGCCGGCCCGCCTGGTGCTATACTTTCTGAGATAATGTCAGAAGAGCACAAGGAGGAAGCAGAATGATCAGGCAGATCTCCATCTTTGCGGAGAACCAAAAGGGATCCCTGTCCACGCTCACGGGCATCCTGAAGGACGAGAACATCAACATTGAGGCGATGATCATCAATGACTCGGGTGAGTACGGTATCATCCGCATGCTGGTGGATGACCCGGAGCGCACCTATGACATCCTGAAGGGAAAGGGATATCTGGTCCACGTGGACAGCGTCTACGCCGTCGACATGCAGGATACCCCGGGAAGCCTGAACGGACTTCTCAGCGACATCTCCGCGGCCGGTGTCAACGTGGACTATGTCTACATCTCCTTCTCCCGGAGCAAGGCAAACCCGATCGCGGTGTTCCACACGGAGGTGGCGGACGGCCTGGAGGAGAGCCTGACCTGGAAGGGCTACAAGCTCCTGTAAATCAGATCAACAAAACCGGCCGGTGCGCCGACACAGATTACATGAGAGATCTCATCCGAAGAGGAGGAGATCTCTTTCTTTTTGGAGTTGATCTGACAAAAAAACTGCCCGGCTGCGGCCAAAGCCGCACCGGGCAGATCCCAATTACTACTCTTCTATCTCAATCAGCAGCTCAATCAGGGCAGCAGGCAGAAAGCCCGTACAAAGCCCACCAGCGCGCCGAGCACGGCGCCGACAAACAGGCAGGAGACAAACGCTGCGGTCATCCCCATGCCCGGTGCGGCAGGAACCAGCGCAAGGAGCAAAAAGGCGGCAAGGCCGAGGATCAGCCCCGGCAGCACACCGCGGGCCGCACCCGCAAACACCGCATCCTGTGCGCACTGCACCTGACTTTTCCGATTCATCTTTCTCATTCGGGAACACCTCCCCTTCTGAGAGACAGGGTAGCGCGCCCGGATGTAAATCAGATGAGATTCCGGTTAAATCTGCGTTAAATCATGCCCGGCCTTCGCGGCGCGGTAGGCCTCCCGCTCGAGGTAGATGTCGTACCAGGAAAGAAGCCCTTCGGTCCAGGCATCCCGGTCCTGCTCCCGCTGCGAGAAGAGGGCCTCCTCCTTCTGAAGCGCTTCCTCCCAGGCTTCTTCCGTTTCGGGGACAGTCTCCAGGGCCTCGCAGTCTTGTAAGAAGGCCCCCTCTGCCCCATGGAGTTTTTCCTCCAGCAAAGAGAAGCGCCAGTCAAAGGCCTGCTCCTCCTCCGGGATCTGCCGCAGCATCCCGGTCTCCTTTTTCGGCACGGCCCGCAGGGTCTCGATGAGCGCCTGGTTCTCGGCACTTCTTGCAAGGTCCGGCGCAAGGCCGGAAGAGACCTTCTCCTTTCGCGCTGCGTAGTGGGCGTAGTCCGAGGGATAGTACGAGATGCCGGGGGCCTTCGGATCAAAGATCAGGAGGGCGTCCGCCACCCGGCTCAGGAAGTACCGGTCATGGGAGACAAACAGGATGGTTCCCCGGTATTGCCGAAAGATCGACTCCAGCGTCTCCTTGGCAGGGATGTCCATGTTGTTGGTGGGCTCATCCAGAATAAGAAAGTTGGGCCTTGTCTGCAGAATCTTCGCAAGGCAAAGGCGCATCTTCTCTCCGCCAGAAAGGTTTGCGACCTTCTTTCCCATGTCGTCCCCGTAAAAGAGATACCCTGCGAGGATCTGCCGCACCTCCTTCATGGTCAGGGCGGGAAAGGCGTTGTGAAAGTAGTCAATCACGGTCTCATCGGAAGAGATCTTTGCGCTGAACTGGTCCAGGAAGGCGAGGTCCACGTGCTCGCCGATCCGAAGCTCTCCCTTCAGGGGCGGAAGGAGCCCTGCAATCGTGCGCACCAGGGCGGTCTTGCCGGTGCCGTTGGGCCCCAGGATGCCGATCTTCTGCCCCCGCCGGAGGCGGAAGGTGAAGGTGGAAAGGGGCTTGTCATAGCCAAAGACCAGGTCCTTGCAGGCAGCCACCCATCTGGCACCGGGGCGTGCCGGCACGATCTCTTCGGTGTGGATCACCGCGTCATCCGGATCGGGCTTTGGGAGCAGTTCCATGCGCCGGATCAGGGTCTCCCGGCTTCTTGCGAAGGCGGCCTTTCTCGGCTTGTTCCGGAACTGGACGATGAGCCGGTTCAGGCGCTCCAGTTCCTCCTGCTGCTGTTCGTAGGATTTTTTCTGCCGGGCAAGAAGTTTGGTCTTTTCCTCCCGGTAGGCAGTGTATCCGCCCGCGTACCTTGCAACCTTCCCGCCGCTCACCTCGCAGACAACGTCCGCGAACTGATCGATGAAATACCGATCATGGGAGACCGCGATCACAGCGCCCGGGTAATTTCGAAGGTCCTCCTCCAGCCACTGTACGCTGGACAGGTCCAGGTGGTTGGTGGGCTCATCGAGTACCAGAAGATCCGGCGCCTCAAGGAGAAGCCCGATCAGGGAGATCTTGGTCTGTTCTCCGCCGGAGAAGGCACCGAGGGGCTTGGTCCTATCGGTCAGGGAAAAGCCAAAGCCGGTGAAGGTCCTGGCAAAGCGCAGTTCAAAGTCGTAGCGCGCCTTGTCGTAGAGATCGCCTTCTCCTGCCTGCAGCAGGGCCCGCCGCAGGACGTACTGCTCCACGGTCTCTTCCGGGTTCTCCACCGTGGACTGGGACAGGAAGCCCATTGTAAAGCGGCGGCTTTTCTGATAGTGGGACTCCGGGTTTTTCTCGTTGGTCTCCAGGGGGAGTTTCCCCAGGATGGCATCGATTAGGGTTGTCTTGCCGGCGCCGTTTCTGCCGACGATGGCGATCTTTTCCGTTCCGCGGACAAAGAAGTCAAAGTGCGAAAGGATCGGCACGCCGCCCTGGCTCACCGATCCGTCTCTGATTTCAAGAAGCATGGCAGACTCCTAGCAGTTGCCGGTATAGACGTACTTCAGGTAAGTCCTGGCGACGTCCCGCATCCGGTAGATGAAGGTGACATCGGTCGCAGGGGTGTGCTCCATCCGGTAGCGGGGGAAGAACCGGGAGAGGTGAAGGGGAATTTCTCCCTTCCCGTCCACTTCCCGCAGGAAGGAGGCAATCTTTCGCACCTCCTCCTCGGAGTCGTTGATCCCGGGGACAAGGAGGGTGGTGACCTCCACGTGGCAGGACGCGGCGGCCCTTTTGATGAACGCCTCCACTTCGGAGAGACATCCGCCCAGGATCTCCTGATAGGTCCAGGAATCGGCGGTCTTGAGGTCGACGTTCATGGCGTCGATATAGGGCAGAACCTCCTCCAGGGGTCCCTGCTCTGCGGTGCCGTTGGTGACAAGAACGTTGCAGTAGCCATGCTCGTGCAGGAGCTTTGCCGCGTCCCGGACATACTCATAAAAGGTCATCGGCTCGTTGTAGGTGTAGGCGGCGCCGATGGTTCGGGGATCCTTCTTTTTGGTATTCTCCACGATGGCAAGGAGCTGCTCCGGGGACACACCTGTCGTTCCGGAAGCGTCTGTCTTCCGGGAGATTTCATAGTTCTGGCAGAAGGGACAGTTCAGGTTGCAGCCGTAGCTCCCCACCGAGACCACCATGCTTCCCGGATGGAACCGGGCGAGGGGCTTTTTCTCGATGGGGTCCAGGGCCAGTGCGGTCAGCCGCCCGTAGGAGCCGCCGACGACGGCCCCGTTCACCGCCTGCCTTGCACCACAGTATCCCTTCTCTCCTTCCGACAGCGCACAGTGCCGGAAACATACGGGACAGACCAAACGCTCTTTTGCCATTCCTCCTCCTTTTTTACAACAGGTCATGCCATGTTACGTGTGCCGGACCACCTCGAAGCGCTGCAGCTGTACTGTCTCGTCCTCCGGAATGCCGGCTTTTTTCTTTGCAATGCGGATCTGCTCCTCCACCGTGTCGACACCGAGAAGATCCGGAAGCAGCAGGCCCCGCTTCCTTCCCTTTGTCACGATGACCCCGTAGCGGCGGACATCCAGAGCGCCCGCATCGGGGATGTCCTCGGGCTCTCCCAGCACATCCACGCTGATCTCCAGGTACGGGAGCTCCTTTTTCCGGACCGGCGAAAACCGGGGATCCCTGGTGGCGGCACTCACCGCGTTTTCAATGATCTCCTGCGCGAGGTTTTTCCGCACGGGAAGGATCGTCCCGATGCAGCCCCGCAGCTCCCCCGCCTCGTGCAGGGAGACAAAGGCACCCGCCCGGGTGTGCAGGAGTTCTTCCGGCAGGGAGAGCGAAGGGTCTTTTTCATCCGGCACCGTGCGATCCGTCACGAACTGCTCGATGGTTTTTCTTGCCAGGGCGACCAGGGGATCCTCCCCCGCCCGCTTGGCCGCGAGCGCCTCCCGCTCTTTTTTTTCATAGCGCTCCAGAAAGTGCCGGTTCGGGTCCTCTCCCGTCACGCGGAAGGTGCAGACCCCGTATCCGACGCCGGTGACATCCTCGTGGGAGAGCTCTGCTGCCTCCACGGAAAGGCCGTCCAGGGCGCCGGCCATAAGGACAAAGGAGCGGTGGCCGCACTCGGCAGCCTTGTCCAGAAAGACGGGATCATATGAGAGGAGATTTTCAAAATTACCGCTCCCGCAGTCCTGCATGATCCGCCTGTCATATTCCGGACCCTCCTTGGCAAAGCCGTAGGGGCCGGACTCCCTGAGCTTGTGGGAGAGATCGCCGGAAGCGACATAGACCACCCGGCGGTTCAGTTCCTTTGCGGCCTGCTGGATCAGCATGCCGATCCGGTAGTGGTCCGTAAGGGGAATGCCGGAGATGCCAAGGCGCACCAGGCGAAAGTCGGTATATTTCTGCAGGATGAAATAAAGCGGAATCAGCGTTCCGTGGTCGAGAGAAGGGTCCCTTTCGCCGAGAAAGCCGGCGGGCAGATCCGCTTTTTCGGAGAGATCCGCGACCCTTTGGGCAAGGGGCTCGTCGTACTCCCGCGAAATCCGCACCTGTCCCGCCCGGAACCGGCCCATGTCGCCGCTTGCCCCTGCCCCCGGGCTGATGTGCAGGTAGTCTGCGTACATGATGCTGTGCGGAGAGGACAGGACAATCGTCTCCGGCGCAAGCTCGCGGACAAACTCCGCGGCCTTCTCATAAGCCTTCTTTGTAGTCTCAATGCACTTTTCCTCTCCCCTGCCGACTTCCGGCAGGATGAGGGGCGGATGCGGTACCATAATGCCGCCGACAACTGACATCTTTTCTCCTTTCCGGGGGCGTGTCCGCTCCCTCGTTTACGCCAGGCTGTGAGGATCTTCCGGGTCCGTGAGGTCCTCTGTGAGAATCGTCTGCATGGCCTCCCGGTCCGGGTGTTCCATCCCGGCAACACGGCCTGCCTGGTTGGTTACGATCTCCTCGAAGAGATTCCGTACTTCCCGGGCATTGGCAAAGTTGGAACCGGCGGCTGCGCGGCGCCGGGAGAGCTCTTTGGCAACGCCCTCCTCTACGCCCTCTCCGCAGGTGTACTGGTACTTTTTGCAGTCCGCCGCAAAGATCTGCATGAGCTCCTCGTCCGTGTAGTCCGGGAATTCGATGTACTTGTTGAACCGGGAGCGAAGACCAGGGTTCGAGTTGATAAACCGCTCCATGGGCTCTGTGTATCCCGCCACGATCACGATAAAATCATCCCGGTGGTCCTCCATGGCCTTCAGGATCGTGTCGATGGCCTCCTGGCCAAAGTCGTTCTCCTGTCCGCCCTTGGCAAGGGTATAGGCCTCGTCGACAAACAGGACACCGCCCATCGCCTCCTCGATCTTCTTTCTGGTCTTCACAGCGGTCTGTCCCACGTATCCCGCCACGAGCCCTGAGCGGTCGCACTCGACGAGCTGTCCGCGCGACAGAACGCCGATCTTTTTGTAGAGACGTGCCAGGATCCGTGCCACCGTGGTCTTGCCGGTGCCGGGATTTCCCGTGAACACCAGGTGCTTGGAGACGGGAACGGTGGCAAGGCCCGCGTCCTCCCGAAGCTTCTGCACTCGGGTGAAGTCATAGAGCTCCTTCACGTCGTGCTTGATGGAGGAAAGGCCGATCAGGCTGTTGAGATCGTCCATCGGGTCGGTGTCCGGGGGATTTGCCGTCTCTTCCTGACTCGGCGCCTTCTGGGAAGGCGTCTCCTGCGGGACGGGGGCCTCCCCTCCGGTCTTTCCGGAGAGCGTTCCCGGGGCAGCGCCAAAATCCTTTTCCACTTCCTGGTAAATTTCCTCAGCGGTCTTATGGTTTCTCTCTTCTCCGGACAGGAAGGTCTTCTGGATTGCGGAGAGCGCCTCCTGGGCCTGCTGCAGCGCCTTTTTGCTGCTCTCTTCGCTCCCGTACAGATCCCCGTAGAGCGATGACAGATCCCGGATGCCGGGCTCTCCTGGTGCCTTTGTCTTTTTGTTCCTGTCCTGTCCGTCCCCGGGGACGTCAAAGGTGAGTTCCATGCGTATGCAACCTCCCGGCTTGTTTTGTGGTCTCTCTATTATAGCGGACTTGGGGGCACAGGAAAAGAAAGTGCCGCAGGATACGCTTTTAATAGATGTGATTTTTTGCAGAGGATAAGTTTTTCCCGTTTGGTACATTCTGATGTACGACGCCCTGCGGGAAGGTGTGGTACGATGCGCTCTGTCAGAGGTCATAGAACACAAAGGAGGTGCGCCATGTTTGAACACTTTTTTCACCGGGAGAACAAGTGGGAGCTGGAAGTGTTGGAAAAGTTCCGGCATTCAGCGCTCTGGAAGGCACTGCTGGATCCGGTGCGCCTTCTTTGCGGGGTGACGCTTCTCTCCCTTGCGGTGGGTGTGCTCCTGGTCGCATATTCTGCGGCGGTCTCTTCGGGGGAGGACCTTGCCGCGGTACAGGCAGCGCTCCACTCAGAAAAGCTCTCCGCTTTGTTTTTTGTCCTTGCGCTGGTGGGGAGCCTTAGTTTTTACCTGACGGACTTTCTGGTGCGCAGCGGCATCTGGGACCGGGAAACCTATGGCAGGCGGATTGGTCGGATGGATGCCCTGCTCTGGGGGTGCTTTCTTGGCGGCGCTCTTGGGCTGCTTCTGATTTAGGGAAGACGCGTCAGGATTTCCGGATTCTTGCCTGCACCTCATAGAGCCGTTCCTGTTTGTCGTCGGTGATGGAGTAATCGATCTTGGAAAGAAGCAGCACCTCCCCGGTCAGGGAGAGACCCTGCGCCCTGCCTGCGGCAAGAAGGCGTTTTTTCAGATCGGTGCGGTCCCAGAAGCTCCCGCGCTGCCAGAGGCAGAGGAAGGTGCCGCCGGGCAGGAGGACAGTGGGGGGCTCCTTTCCTTTGTCCGCTTTTGAAAGAGCCAGCAGGAGCTCGGTTTCGGCTTCCTCTGGGGAATCTGAGAGCGGAAATCTTCCGATATAGTTGTCCGAGGCATAGGTGGGGATGAACGCGCCCCGCGCCCTTGCCTGCTTCTCCAGTTCCATGCAGCCGTAGGCCAGGGAAACTTCATCATGGACTTTGGAGGATGCGCAAAGACAGATCCTGTCCCCGATGGTTTGAAGGAACGGGTCCTTTGGCAGTGCCCCGTTTGCGCCCTCTTCCGGAAGGGAGGATAAAAAGCCGATCCTTTGGTCCAGCGCCTCTTTGATGGCTGCATATTCCCGGAGCTTCTCTTCGTAGTAGTGCTGCTGCCTGCAAAGGAGCGCATAGGAGGCCTTCACGTCCCGGTGGGCGAGATATGCGCCAATCTCCTTCAGGCTCAGCCCGATCTCCTGCAGCTCCCGGATGGTCTCGAGCTTTTCGTACTGCAGCACGGAGTAATACCGCACGTTGTTCTCATCCAGAGCGTCGGGCCGGATGAGCCCGATCCGGTCGTAGTGGCGCAGCGTCTCGGTTGTGATCCCCCGGAGCCGTGCCATCTCGGTAATGCTCAGCAGTCCTTCCTTTTTCATCCTGCCTCCTGTTTCCGCCCCGTAGGGGCGGCTTTTTTCATTTGCAGCCCCTTGTGCTTTGTGTAACACAAAGCTGTACCATCATGGTACCACAGACAGCAAATGCAAAGGAGGTTTTCCTATGTCGCTTCATTCTCATCATTACACTGCCGTTCCCGAATATGCCCCGCAGGAGTCGGTTCTTCTGAACTGGCCGGGATTTCGCTACGCCTACCGGGATGAGAAGGTCTCCTACGATGTGCAGAAAGTCGCCATCGACGTCATCCGTGAGCTGCAGCCGGTGGTTCGGGTCATCATCCAGGCGCTGGGCTATGATCACGATGCCATTCGAAAGACGCTCACAGATGCGGGCATTTCCCTGGAGGGAATCACCATCGCGGACTTTCAGAGCGATTTTATGGACGTGCACTTTGATCCTAAGGAGCACGCCTTCTCTGTACTCTTTACCTACCTGCGGGATTCCGGCGCGGAGGTGGTCATGGATGAGTGCGGAAACCGGGCGGCGGTCACCCTGGATCAGGCGGGGTACAGCATCGGCCATGCGACCAGACTTCTCCGGTCTTCTGCCATCCAGGCGGAAATCTTCCGCTGGCATGCGGCGCAGTGCGGGATCGACGACTTCGTGTTCACCCGCCTTGTCAGCGAGGGCGGGGATCGGGAATTCACGGGAAACGGCGTCATGCTCACCACAGAGGAGACCGAGGTGAATAAGCGAAACCCCTTCCTTACCCGTGAGGAGGTGGAGCGGGAGTATAAGAGGATCTTTGGCCTGAAGAAGATCCTCTGGGTTCCCAGGGGATCCTATGACGATGAGGACCAGTGCACGGACCTGGTCCCGGGTCCCGACGGGAAGCCCTATGCCTACCGCACCTGTGCGGCAAACTGCCACATGGACGAGATGGCGCGCTTTGCCGATGATCACACGATCATTCTGGGAGAGGTCGCGAAAGAGGAGGCTGCGCATAGCGAGCTCTCCCGCCGGAACAAGGAGCGCTTTGACCTTGCCTATGCGGCGCTCAAAGATGCCACGGATGCGGAGGGAAAGCCCTTTCGCATTGTCCGGATTCCGGTTCCGGAGCATGAGTATCTGGAGATGGACATCAAGGCGCACCCGGAGTCGGAACTTGCCGCGTTCTGGCGCGGGATGCCGGGGATGTTTGACGGGAGCCCCCTTCCGCAGGAGGTGGGACGCTGCCACTGGATTCCCGGGATCAGCTATACCAACTTTCTTGTCACCAACGGCAAGGTGCTGATGCAGAAGTATTACCGGGAGGGGATCTCCTCCGAAAAGGTCCGGGAAAAGGACGCGCAGGCGAAGGCCGTGCTGGAGTCCTGCTTTCCGGGCCGCAGGGTCATCCCGATTGACGCTTTTGCCCTGAACGTGCTGGGCGGCGGCATTCACTGCCTCACAAGGAACGTCCCGGCCCCGTGCGCCCGGTAATTTCATGATGCGGGCAAAATAAGACAGCCCCCTCCGAACCTCGGAGGGGGCTGTCTGACGTTTATCAATTGATGATGCCGGTAAGGCGTTTATGCCTTGGCTTTTGCCTGCTCGCGCTCAAGTTTGATCTGTGCCTGGGCTGCCGCAAGGCGGGCAATCGGGACACGGAACGGGCTGCAGGAGACATAGGTCAGGCCAACCCGGTTGCAGAACTCGATAGATGCCGGATCACCGCCGTGCTCACCGCAGATGCCAAGGTGGATGTCAGGTCTGGTCTTTCTGCCCTTTTCCACAGCGATCTGGATCAGCTGGCCCACGCCGTTCTGATCGAGGTGAGCGAAAGGATCCTGCTCGTAGATCTTGGACTTGTAGTAGTCCGCCAGGAACTTGCCTGCGTCATCACGGGAGAAGCCAAAGGTCATCTGGGTCAGGTCGTTGGTGCCGAAGCTGAAGAACTCTGCCTCCTCGGCGATCTCGTCGGCAAGGAGTGCCGCACGGGGGATCTCGATCATCGTGCCGATGTGGTAGCGGATGTTGGATTTCATCTCCTGCTTGACCTTGTCAGCGGTCTCGCAGATCACGTTCTTGACAAAGCGCAGCTCTCTCACATCGCCGACCAGGGGAACCATGATCTCCGGCTCGATGTGGTAGCCCTCCTCCTGGTTGACCTCGATGGCTGCTTCCATGACCGCGCGGGTCTGCATTCTTGCGATCTCCGGGAAGGTGACGGAGAGACGGCATCCTCTGTGGCCCATCATCGGGTTGAACTCCTTGAGGTCATCGCATCTTCTCTTGACTTCCTCTACGGAGAGACCCATCTCCTTTGCCATGCCCTCGATTTCGGGCTCGGTGTTGGGGACGAACTCATGCAGCGGCGGATCCAGGAAGCGGATCGTGACCGGTCTTCCCTCCATGGCCTTGTACAGACCCTTGAAGTCGCCCTTCTGGAACGGAATCAGTTCGTTCAGGGCAGCCTCTCTCTCCTCGGTGGTGTCGGAGAGAATCATCTTGCGGATCTTCGGAATGCGGTCCGGGTTGAAGAACATGTGCTCGGTTCTGGTCAGACCAATGCCCTCTGCGCCGAGGCGGACGGCGTTGGCAGCGTCTGCCGGGGTGTCCGCATTGGTGCGCACCTGCAGTCTTCTGTACTTGTCGGCCCAGTCCATGATGCGCTGGAAGTTGCCGGAGATGGTGGCCTCCACGGTGGGGATATCTCCGAGGTAGATCTTACCGGTGGAGCCGTCAAGGGAGATGTAGTCGCCCTCGTGGATCGTGTGTCCGCCAAGAGTAAAGTACTTCTCCTTCTCATGCACATTCATGTCGCCGCAGCCGGAGATGCAGCAGGTGCCCATACCGCGGGCAACCACCGCTGCGTGGGAGGTCATGCCGCCGCGCATGGTCAGAATGCCCTCTGCGGCGTGCATGCCGTCGATGTCCTCCGGAGAGGTCTCCTGGCGGACCATGACGACGCGGGCACCGGCCGCGTGTGCCGTGACCGCATCTTCTGCGTTGAAGTAAACCCGGCCGGCAGCAGCGCCCGGGGAAGCGGGCAGGGCCTGGCCGATTTCAGTGGCGAGCTTTAACTTTTCCTGATCAAATCCGGGGTGCAGGAGCTGGTCCAGGGACTGGGGTTCAATGCGAAGGACAGCCTCTCTCTCGTCGATCATGCCCTCGTCCACCAGGTCGCAGGCGATCTGGATGGCAGCCTGTGCGGTGCGCTTGCCGTTTCTGGTCTGCAGGAAGTAAAGGTGTCCGTCCTCAATGGTGAACTCCATGTCCTGCATGTCTTTGTAGTGGTTCTCGAGGCCCTTGGCGAGCTTCATGAACTCGTTATAGCAATCCGGCAGATCCTCGGCGAGCTTGGTGATGGGCTGCGGGGTGCGGATACCGGCAACGACATCCTCGCCCTGAGCGTTGATCAGGTACTCACCGAAGATGCCCTTTGCGCCGGTGGCAGGGTTTCTCGTGAAGGCGACGCCGGTGCCGGAGGTGTTGCCCATGTTTCCGAAGACCATGGACTGGACGTTGACGGCAGTGCCCAGCTCATAGGGGATGTCGTACATCCGGCGGTAGGTGTTGGCTCTGGGGTTGTCCCAGGAGCGGAAGACGGCCTTGATGGCCTCCATCAGCTGGACCTTGGGATCCTGCGGGAACTCCTCGCCCTGCTGCTCTTTGTACAGCTCCTTGTAGCTGGCGATGACGTTCTGCAGATCCTCTGCCTTGAGCTCAGTGTCATAGACATAGCCGTGCTTTTTCTTCTCGTCCTCCAGAATGGCGTCAAAGAGGGTCTTGGGCTGTCCCATGACCACGTCGGAGAACATCTGGATGAACCGGCGGTAGGAATCATAGGCAAATCTGGGGTTCCCGGTCTTCTTGGCAAAGCCGACCACGGAGACGTCATTGAGACCAAGGTTCAGGATCGTGTCCATCATGCCGGGCATGGAGACCGGTGCACCGGAGCGCACGGACACAAGGAGCGGATCATTCTCGTCGCCGAACTTCTTGCCGCGCACACCCTCAAGCCAGGCCAGGGCATCGAAGATCTGCTTCTTGGTATCCTCGTTGATGTCCTTGCCATCGTGGTAGTAGTCGGTGCAGGCCTCCGTGGAGATGGTGAATCCGGGCGGGACTGGCATGCCCAGGTTCGTCATTTCGGCGAGGTTTGCGCCCTTGCCGCCGAGAAGGGCACGCATCCCCGCGTTTCCCTCCTCAAACTTGTACACTCGTTTGCTCATTCCTTTTCCTCCTCCTGACCGCGCCGGGTTTCCTGTCCGGGCGACCATGTAAGTATATTTTCCAGGCGGGCACCCCCTTTTGATGCCCGCACAGGATACGTGGGAATTACGAGGCGCTGCGGTCCGGAACGAAGTCCTCAAAGATGAAGACATCGTAGGAGTGCCGCGCCCTGGAGAGTTCCTCCCGGCTCTTCACGGTCCAGCCTGCGGACACAGAGCCGAAAAGCTTCCGGTCAAGAAAGCGCGAGAGGTTCTTGAATTTGATATCGAAAGCGATAAAGTCCGGGCGGGAGAAGACGTTGGTGACCATCCCCTGCAGGCAAAGCGCTCCCAGAAAAAGTTTCGCCGTGCGGAACTGCTTGTAGTGCAGCATCTTGTCGGAGAGCTGCCCCCTGAGGATGTCCGGCCGGTGTTTTTTGTACCAGCGCATCGCAATCGGGTTGAAGCTCTCGACGCAGTAGAGGCCCCGGTAATTTTTCAGCTGCTCCTCCGATACCGGGCAGACCCGGATATCGGTTGTCTCCGTCTTGTATTCGATCAGGAGCGGCACCTTCCCATCCACCAGGGAGAGAACCTCCGAGAGGGTTGGGATCTGCTCGTTCGTTCCGGCAAGATGGAAGGACTTCAGCTCTTTGAGCGTGTAGTCCTCCACGTCCCCCTCCTCTCCTGTCATGCGCTTTAAGTGAAAGTCGTGGAACACCACCGGAATCCCATCCTTTGTCAGGTGCAGGTCCAGCTCAATGCCAAATCCCTGCTCCACGGCCCGCGAAAAAGCGGGGAGGGAATTCTCCGGGATGCCAAGCGCGATGTCATGAAGCCCCCGGTGGGCAAAATAACGGCTCCGGAGCGGCGCCATGTCCGGGCGGTGGAACATCCTTGGCATGATGCAGTACAGATACAGTGCTGCCAGCGCAGCCAGGATCAAAAATCCGATTTTCATACCGTAAAATTCTCCGATTTCTCCGGAATCAGTTTAACATGCTTTCTGTCTGCCCGCCACAAAATGTCTATATTCTGCCGATTTTTGGCTGTTTCGGCGGGCGGGCCCCGGCCGGTCCGGACGGCCGGAAATGCACTCTTTACACGTGCCCCGTGCATTGTAGCAGAGATTCGCTGGAAGCGATGTTAACTTTGGGAAAGCATCCGGGAAAACCAGCCAAAACCTGACTGCCGCGATCGGGACGGCGCGGGCAATCCAGCCTTGCGAAATGGGAATTTTCTGTTATCATTCCTTGAGGATCCTAGGAAATTTCGCACTATTTAAGGTAGATTTGGTTTTGCCGCGCTCCTGCTGGGCGCGGTTTAGGAGGTAAGCATGATTCAGGCGAACGGCGTCACCTACAGAGTCGGCAAGAAGGCGCTCTTTGAGGATGTCAACATCAAGTTCACGGAGGGCAACTGCTACGGCATCATCGGTGCCAACGGCGCGGGAAAGTCCACGTTTTTGAAGATTCTCTCCGGTCAGCTCGACACCACCAACGGCACGATCTCCATGACCCCGGGTCAGCGTCTCTCCTTCCTGGAGCAGGATCAGGAGAAGTACAACGACCAGGTGGTCCTCGACACCGTCGTCCAGGGCAACAAGCACCTGTATGAGATCGGAAAGGAAAAGGACGCACTCTATGCCAAGCCCGACTTCTCCGATGAGGACGGCATCAAGGCGGCAGAGCTCGAGAGCGAGTACGCGGAGCTCGGCGGCTACGAGGCGGAGTCCGACGCGGAGTCCCTTTTAAACGGCCTTGGCGTGGAGGACGAGTTCCACTACAAAAAGATGGGCGAGTTAAACGGCGCCCAGAAGGTCAAGGTGCTGCTTGCCAGAGCCCTGTTTGGAAACCCCGACATCCTGCTTCTGGATGAGCCCACGAACCACCTGGATCTGGATGCCATTTCCTGGCTCGAGGAGTTCCTCATCAACTTCCCGAACACGGTCATCGTGGTCTCCCACGACCGGTATTTCCTGAACAAGGTCTGCACCTACATCGCGGACATCGATTACGGCAAGATCACCCTCTATGCCGGCAATTACGACTTCTGGTATGAGTCCTCCCAGCTGATGATCCGGCAGATGAAGGAGGCCAACAAGAAGAAGGAGGAGAAGATCAAGGAACTCAAGGAGTTCATCTCCCGTTTCGCGGCCAACGCCTCCAAGTCCAAGCAGGCGACCTCGAGAAAGCGCGCGCTCGAGAAGATCGAGCTCGATGAGATCAAGCCCTCCTCGAGAAAGTACCCCTACATCGATTTCCGCCCCGATCGGGAGATCGGAAACGAGGTTCTGACCGTAGAGCACATCTCCAAGACCATCAATGGGGTCAAGGTGCTCAACGACGTCTCCTTTGTCATGAAGCATGACGACAAGATCGCCTTTGTGGGCTCTCAGGAGCAGGCCAAGACCGCGCTCTTCGAGATTCTTATGGGCAACATGGAGCCGGATGAGGGAAGCTATAAGTGGGGCGTGACGACAAGCCAGGCCTACTTCAAGAAGGACAATACCGAGCTTTTCGACACCGACGAGGACATCACCCAGTGGCTCACGAAGTACAGCCAGATCAAGGATGCCACCTACGTCAGAGGGTTCCTGGGCAGAATGCTCTTCCCCGGCGAGGACGGCGTCAAGAAGGTCCGGGTCCTCTCCGGTGGTGAGAAGGTGCGCTGCCAGCTCTCCTCCATGATGATCTCTGGCGCCAACTGCCTGATCTTCGATGAGCCCACGAACCACTTGGATATGGAGTCCATTTCCGCGCTCAACGACGGGATGATCCGGTTCCCCGGGGTGGAGCTCATCGCCTGCCGTGACCACCAGGTGGTGCAGACCACGGCAAACCGCATCATCGAGATCCTGCCGGATGGACACATCATTGACAAGGAGTCCACGTACGACGACTACCTGGCAGCGGATCAGGATGCGAGAAAGCGCACCGTCTATGTGGCGGATCTGTCTGCGGACGAGGAAGAGGACGCACAGGATTCGTGAGACAAAAATCATTGATCGGGTACTCCCCTGCCCCACGCGGGCAGCGGAGTCCTTTTTTTCGAGAGAAAGGAGGCTGTCATGAGAGATCCGGCAGCATTTTCGGATCCTTTGTATGAAACACCCGTGGACCTGCACGTCCACTCGACAAGGTCTGACGGGACATTTACGCCCAAAGAGCTCGTTGCCCTTGCGAAGAAGAAGGGCCTTTCGGCCTTTGCCCTGACAGACCACGACAGCGTGAACGGCATCGATGAGGCCATGGAGGCCTCCCGCGGCACCGGGATCGAGGTTGTTCCGGGCATTGAGATGTCCACCGAGTACCAGGGGAAGGATGTCCACATCGTGGGGCTCTACTACGACTACGAGAACCCAGACTTTCAGAAGGAAGTCCAGAAGTTCACGAAGGAGCGGGAAATCCGGAACCAGAAAATGTGCGCCAAAATGGCGGCGGACGGGATTCCGATCTCCTATGAGGCGGTGGCCGCGGCAAATCCGGGCGCGGTCATCACAAGAGCCAACATCGCCAGGTTCCTTCTGGACACCGGCGCCATCCCCTCCATTGATTATGCCTTTTCCCACCTGATCGGGGACACCTGCCCCTACTTCATTCCCAGGGAGAAGATTACGCCCGAGGAGGCAGTGGGATTTCTGCGAAAGTTCGGGGGCATCCCGATTCTGGCCCACCCCTTTGAGTATCACCTGGGAGCGAAGGGCCTGGAAGCTCTGGTGCAACGCCTCAAGGCAGCAGGACTTCTGGGAATTGAGGTCTACTACTGCAAACACGGCCCGGGGGAAACACAGGAGGCGAAGGCCCTGGCGGACCGGTATGGACTCCTCTGCTCCGGCGGTTCCGACTTTCACGGCACGAACAAGCCGGGGCTGGAGCTGGGTACCGGCTACGGGCACCTGTACGTCCCTTACGCGCTTCTTGCTGCGATCAAGCGCAAAAAGCATGGCATTCCCGATCAGGCAAAGATCTTCTTCGGAGACTTCGACGGAACCCTGGGAACCTCGAAGAAGGACATCTCTCCCGCAACGAGGGAGGCACTGGATGGCTTTGTCTATGACAGGGGGAATCTCTTTGTCCTCTCCTCCGGCCGCGCGATGAGCGATGTGAAGTCTCTGGCAGAGCGCCTGCGGCTCTCCTATCCGCACATGTTCCTGTCGGGATACAACGGGGCGGAGCTCTATGACTGCGACAAGGAGAAGACCTTTTTCCGTGAGACCCTCTCCTTCGACATCGTCCGCACGGCCTTTGCCCTGGCGAAAAAGCACCACCTCTACATCCAGACCTACGATGGGGATTGCATCGTCACGCCGCAGGCCACAAAGGAGACCGCTTTTTACACGAGGGCGGTCAAGATGGCAGTCCGGGAGAATGCCCTGGTTGGGGAGCACCCCGAGGTTGTGCTCTCCGAACAGCCCTGCAAGTGCCTGGTGATCGATCTCGAGAATCCCAGGGGAAAGATTCCGGCCTTTTCGAAGGAACTGGATGCTGCCTACCCGGGGGCACTGAACCTCTTGATGTCCAATGCCAACTACCTGGAAATCGATCCCATCCGGGCGACCAAGGGGAACTCTTTGATCTATCTCTGCCGGTATCTGGGAATTGACCGGAAGAATGCCATCTCTGCGGGGGACGCACCCAATGATGTGCCGATGCTCGAGGCGGCAGGCGTTGGCATCGGCATGCTCAACGGCCTGGATGGAGCTCCGCAGATTGAGGAGGCGGCCACGGTGATCACCGGCACCGACAATGACCACGATGGTCTGGTACCGATCTTAAACCGGCTCTGAGAAAACAGAACAGACTTCAAAAGACGGTCAGATCCGCACGCTGCGCTTTTGGCTTTTTCTTCTCTCCCGTCTTCCCGGCGAGCGCCGCAGCACACCAAAACAGGGTACCGTCCCGGAGGTCCGGGGGCGATACCCTGTTTTGGTGGTTGGTTAGCGATTTACAGTTTTAGGTGTTCTGGAGCCGCGAAAGGGCCTCGACGGCCTCATCGTGGATACCCTGCATGTCAAGGTCGCTTGCGCCGGTGTTGACCAGATCCAGGTTGTCCTGGGCGGCATCCCGGGCCTGCTCATAGTAGGACACCGCCTTGTCGGTATCCTGTGTCACACCCAGACCGTTCTCGTACAATTGGCCCAGGGCCAGATAGCTCTGGGGAATACCCAGCTGTGTGGAATGGGAGCCGTCCACAGCCTTTTCATAGTAGGCGGCGGACTTTGCGTAGTCCTGATCCACGCCCAGGCCGTTCTGGTAGCAGACTGCCAGGTGGTAGCAGGCAGTGGTCTCTCCGAGCTCATCGGCGGTCAGGTAGTACTCGACGGCCTTTTCCTCGTCCGGAGGAACCACTGTGCCGTCATCTTTGGTGTAGCCTGCCTCACAGATCTCTCCGAGATACCGCGGCGCCTTGTTGTCCTTCTCCAGCAAGCCGTCCAGCTGATAGGCCTTTTCATAGTAGTCGATTGCGGTGTCCATGCTGTGGGTGATGCCGGCATAGGTGCCGTCATCCGCCTGGTAGAGCTTTCCTATCGCGGAGTAGCTCTTACCCTTGCCCAGGTTGGTCGCACAGTAGGTGTAGATGTTGAGGGCGTTCTGCACGGATTCCTCGGTGTTGTCCTTGGAGATGATGGTGGCCATCTCATCGAGGCCGCGGTAGAGCGGATCCTCAAAGAAGAACACGTCATCGTGGTTGATCGCGTAGGCTGTGTCCCAGTCTCCGGCCTGTCCGGCGCTGACGCCCTTGCGGAAGTACTCAAAGATCCAGCCCTGGCCGTCCGGACTGTTCTCCTCACTCATCTTGTCATCGCGGAATGCCTCCAGGTTTTCGATGGCGTCCTCCGCCTCGGCGCTGCCGGCTTCCTTTGCCGCCTGATAGTAGGCCATAGCTTTTCCGTACCAGACAACCTCGCCGTCTCCGTTCTCGTACTTCTGCCCTTCCTTATAGAGGTCATCGGCGCTCTTTCCGTCGGTGTCCACCTGGATGGCAAACTCCTCCCGGAGCATGTCCATGGTGACTGGCGCCTCGGCGGTGGTTTCCTCCTCTGTTGCGGCAGAGGCGGCTGACGCATTGGTCTCAGCCTCCGTGGCGGCTTCCGAAACTGCCTCCGTGGATGCCTCAACCGGCGCCGTCTCAGGCAGTGCCTGCGTCACTTCCTGGGTACTCTCTTCTGTTGCCGATGCCGCAGTGGTTCCCCCGGTGCTGCAGGCTGTCAGGGACAGACCAACGCACAGCATTGCCAGTACCAGCTTGTATTTCATCTTCCTCTCCTCTCTTTTTGTCGGCAGCGCTCTCCCCTGGAGCATTCTGCCGTTTCCCAATGGTGTCAGATCAATCTTAAAGGGCGTCCCCTTTTGGGAGCAGTTCAAAAGGACACCCTGCCATTCGGGTTCGGAATCGGAGAGGCGGGCCGCTTCCCGGGATCGGCCCCCGCCTCTCCGGCGTCCCGCTGACAACGTCATGATAGAGGCCGCGCGCAGGAGAAGCAAATCGTGTTTTGTGTGATCTGCCCCAAAATTTGCAATTATTTGGCACATTACTATACAGATCGACGAAACAACTCTCTCGCCTGCCGCCGTCAGGCACGCATGGTGCGGCAGATCCCTGCTTTTGAAACATATTTGCCAAATTGACAGTAAAATCTTGCCGCTTTCCAATAAATCATGAAAGCATGCGCTGTCAGATGTGTTACGATAAAGTGGTTGCAATAGAGTGATAAGGGTATCGGAGGAGTTGTAATACATGCTGAAAGAACTGGCAGAGATCGGAAGACAGGTGCTGCGGGAGCGGGATCAGCTTGCAGAAGTTTCGGGAGTCGGAACAGTTCTGTTCCTCTCTCTGTGTGATGGGAAAAAGCGCGCGGACGTTTTTAGCAGCAAGGGGAGCACGGTGGAGGAAGCGCTCTCCGGGTGCCTGCCTCTGGGGCTTCGCTGGGAGGAACAGCACGGTACTGCCCGGTGGATCCGGATGGACGCGGTGGCAGGGACAAGGCAGATCTCCCTTGCAGACTTTTCCCATATTGACGCGACTTTCCACGAGATGATCCGGGTGGGTGTTTCGCTGGATCCCTCGTTTGAGACGGCCTTTTTGGAGCAGGAGTGCAACGCGAATAAGCTCTGGGTCTATCAGAACAACCGCCCCGGACTCTCCCTCCCTGCCATCAACCGGTACCTGAAGGAGACCTCCCGCGGCACCATTTCGGCACTTCCGGACTCGGTTTTGTTCTTTACGTGCCGGAGCTGGTTTTACGGAGAGGAAAAGCGGGTGATTCCTCTCTCCCATGAGGGACTCACCTACGGAAGACGCCGGATCTACCCCTTGGATGGTCAGACGGCGCAGTCTCTCATCGAGCACGCCGGGGACTTTCTGCTCAGGCAGGAGAAGGAGGACGGCTCCTTTATCTACGGGATGGATCCCCGCTCCGGCAGCACGCTTCCCGGCTACAACGAGATGCGTCATGCCAGCACCCTCTGGAGCCTGATCTGCCTGTACCGGGTCACCGGAAGGGAGGACCTTCTTCCGAAGATCGATGCGGCTTTCGGATACCTGTTCCAGCATGCGGTGAAAGACCGTGGGGATGCCTCCTACCTGGTGGACCGAAGTCACCGGGAAATCAAGCTCGGAGGGCTCGGGGTTCTGGCGGTTGCCATCTCCGAGTACATCGATGCAATCCTGAAGGACGAGAAGCTCCCGGTGGAGGATCGGGAGGGCAAAATCAAGGCGGCAACGGAATCGGCGGTGCGTTTTGGCCGCGGCATCCTCTCCATGGAGGAGGGAGAGACCGGGAAGTTTGTCCACGTCTGGAACACGGACTTCTCGGTGAAGGACCGGCAGCGGACGGTCTACTACGATGGGGAGGCGGCCTTTGCCTTGGCAAGGCTCTACGGTCTGTCCGGGGAGCCCGCTTTTCTTGCGGCTGCAAAGCGCCTGGTAGACCGCTTCGTCCGGGAAGACTACACGAAGTACTGTGACCACTGGGTTGCCTATGCAGTGCGGGAGATTCTGATTTACTGCCCTGATGAGCAGTACATGGCGTTTGCGGTCCGGAATCTTGCTTCCAACCTGGACCGGGTCTTCCGCCGGGTGACGACATACCACACCTACCTGGAATTTCTCCTTGTCGGCTTTGAGACCGTGGATCATCTGCAGCGGCAGCGCCCGGATCTTCCCTGCCTGAAGGAGCTTGATATGCAGGCGCTCCTTCGCACGATTTACTGCCGGGCGGATCGGATGCTGAACGGATACTTCTTCCCGGAGACCGCCATGTACATGGCGTGCCCGGAAAAGGTGCTTGACACCTTCATGGTCCGGCACGACGGGTTCCGGGTCCGGATCGATGACGTGCAGCACAACCTCTGCGCTTACTACTTGTACTGGAAGAACTATGACCGGCTGATCGAGCTGGGCCTTTTGGATGCGATCCGGGATGGCTTCGGGGAGGAGCGCTCCTACGGGCCAAAAATCTGATTCGAATCGGATGTAACAATATGCCGCCCCGGCGGGGAGAATTCCCTGCCAGGGCGGCATATTTTTGAACTGGCTGAATGTTATGGATACAGGATCCGGAAGGTTCCGTCCTTCTGGGGAAGGAGCGTGCACTGAAGAAGACAGCGGAGCGTCTCCGTGCGGATGTTCTTCTGCATCCTGTCGTAGGAGGATGCGGCTTCCAGGTGGTACTCATAGAGAACGTTCCGCCGCGCATACTGTCTGCCCTGCAGGACGGTGCGAAGCTGCTGAAGGTAGTCTACCTCTCCGATCCAGGCCTCGTCCAACACGTGCAGTGCCACGGTATTGAAAAAGAGGCTCCGCGCTCTCTTGCTTGTAAGCAGCTGGCACTTCTCTACGAGTACCTTTCGGGCACAGGAGAGAAGGTACGCCTCTGTCCCCTCCCGGGAGGAGAAGTCACATTCAGAGAGGGGAAGCGGGATGTCATAAGAGACATGATCGCAGAGGTAGCGGATCACATCGCTCTTTTTCGGGCCATCCGGAAATTTCTGCAGAAAGTCCCGGATGTTCTCCTTTTCCATCGTAAGGTAGGGGGCAGGATCGGAGGAAGTGCTGTCCATGATGCTGTTCCGCTGGGCGTAGATGCGCTCTCTCTGGGTGCGCATGCTGCGGCCGAAGGCGGCTGTGGTGCGCCGTCCCTCCCGGTTCTGGGCCTCACACAAAAGCTGTGCTTCCCGGATCCTTTGCGTATACCAAAACCCCGTGATCTCTCCCTCGTATCCCACAAGGGATTTCGGGTAGGGCTTTCCGTAATCCCGGACCACCTGATCTTCCATACTCACATAGAAGCGGGAGTATCCCGGATCTCCCTGGCGGCCGGAGCGGCCCCGCGCCTGCAGCTCCAGGCGCCGGTTCTCCATACGGCAGACACCGATGACGGCAAGGCCTCCCAGTTCCCGCACGCCCTCACCGAGCTTGATATCTGTGCCCCGGCCTGCCACGGCGGTAGCCACCGTGACAGCGCCTTTGCGCCCCGCCTCCCGGATGATGTCCGCTTCTTTTGCCGTGTTGTAGGCGTTGAGCACGTTGTGGGGAATCTGGTGGGACAAAAGAAGCCGTGAAAAGGTATCGGAGAGCGCAATCGAGTCGGTGATGACAAGGACCGGCTCCTGCCGGTAGTGAACCTGAATGATTTCCTGCATCGCCGCCTGCACCTCCGCCTTCTGGGTCGAGAAGACGAGATCCGGATAGTCCTTTCTCGCGATCTTCTTTCTCGTTGGGATGCAGACCACCGGCAGGCCGTAGTTCTGGCGGAACTCATCCGCGTCCGCTTCTCCAGTGCCGGTCATACCTGCCTTTTTCGGAAACATCCCGAAGAAATCCTGATAGGTGATGAAGGCCATGGAGCGGTTGTCCTCGGTGAAGGGGACATGCTCCTTGGCCTCCAGCGCCTGGTGCTGCCCGGTGCGGAGTTTGACGTTTGGCATGATGCGTCCGGTCTGGGAATCGAGCAGGTATACATGGCGGTCTTCCACCACGTACTGTTTGTCCCGCACGTAGATCGCATGGGCCCGCAGCGCCAGAATGATGTGGTGCACGATCTCGAAGTGGGCAGCGGTGTAGAGGTCAGACATACCAAAGAAGATCTCTGCCCGCTGCACTCCGGAAGGGGTGAGCCAGACCTGCAGGTCCTCCGTCTGATAGTCCTTTCCCGGCGTCAGGGTCGTCACGAAGTAGTCCGCCTGGGCGTAGAGCCCGGACTGCACCGTGGGAGCACCGGAGATGATGAGGGGCCGCACAGCGGAGTCCAGAAGCACCGAATCTGCCTCATCGATGATGATGTAGTAAAACGGGCGCAGGTACCGCTGGGAGGGTGATGTCTTCAGGTTCTCCAGGAGGTAGTCAAAACCCAGTGCAACATTCGTGGTGTAGACGATGTCGCTGTGGTAGACTGCCCGCTTTTCCCGGTCCGAGAGGCGCGCTTTCTCGTCATCGCTGGTGCCGATGCCGCAGGAAAGCCCCAGCCACCGATAGAGCTGTCCCATCTGGGTGCCGTCCCGGACGGCCAGATAGCTGTTCATGGTCACCAGGATGCAGCTCTTTCCGGTCAGGGCATTGAGGTACAGGGGCATGGAGGCCACCAGGGTCTTCCCCTCTCCTGTCTTCATCTCCGCGATCTTTCCCTGGTGCAGGGCGATCGCGCCCAGCACCTGCACGTCATAGGGATACATCCCGAGAACACGTCCTGCCGCTTCCCGGCAGACAGCAAAGGCCTCCGGCAGAAGGTCATCGAGAGATTCTCCCTTCTGCAGACGCTCTTTGAAGACGCCGGTCATACCCCGCAGGGCGTCATCGTTCATCGACCGCATACGGGGCGCCAGGGCATTGACCCGGGCCAGGATGCGCTTTAGTTTTTGAAGCTCCCACTCGTTGGAGATCCGCATCATGGCGTGCTCCTTTTTGCAATCCCGATGTGGTCAAAGACCAGCTCCCTTGCGCCGCCCTGGACCAGGGAGATCTCATAGTAATAAGTCCCTGCCGGGCAGACAAAAGAGCCGTCCTGGCAAAAGAGTGCGGTATCGATTCTTTGGTCACCCCGGCTGTAAAACGTGAACTGCAGGAAAACAGATTCCTCCGGTATACAGGAAAGATGGAGGGTCACATCGTAAGTTTCGCCCTCTTCCAAAAACGGAAGAAGGACCGCGGCCCGGTCTGAAAAACGGATCCGGGAGGACCAGGTGCGGATCGGGATGCCGCTGGCAAGGAGCGGATTCTCATACCGCACGGTTCCATCCGGCAGCTGCTCCAAAAGGGCACCGTGCAGGTTGACGCGGCGCATGTCTCTGCCCCAGGCAAGCTGCACTTCTTCATTGGATTTTTTTGGCTTCCGTTCTTCCATCACAATCCTCAGCGTCCAAATACTTCCGAAAGGATCCTGGCCAGCTGTATGGCAAGCCAGTTCTCCACGTCCCGCTTCTGGGATCCCGGCCGGCCGGAAAAGGCCTTGCCGTAGATCAGAACCCCGCGGTCTTTCAACAGATTGACCAGGGTGTCATAAGCCTGCGGATCACAGTCATCCTGCATCATTCTGGCGACGGCAATCGAGGTGTCCTCCCAGGGAGCCTGGCCGATCCTTGCTGTGATCTGCGCATCCAGTTCCTCCGCGTGTTCCGCATCGGTGCCGCCGGTCAGAAATAGCAAAAGGTCCAGAGCGGTTTCAAGCTTTCCCGGATGGGAGGTCCGCTCATCTGCCGCCACGGTGCCAAGGGACAGGATCGGTGTCCCGAGAAGCATCGCACCTGGCGCAAAAAGAGCACCGTAATAAAGAGCCGCAAAAGCGCCCATGGTTTCTCCGCAAAAGAGAAGGTTCCGATCGGTAAAGCCGAGGGCCTGCATCGCGGAGCGGATCCGACCCGTCACCAGGCGCTCATACTCGTCATTCCCGAGAAAGAATGCGCCGTTTTCGAGCCGGGGATCCAACAGCAGCAGGCAGGGAAGATTCCGTTTCTGCAGGACCGGGGGGAGTGTAAACCGTTCCGCTGACGAGAGGTCCTGAAAGCACACCACCAGCGGGGGCGTTAAATCCCCGGGAAGGAGCAGGGAAAAGAGTTCCTCACGACGTGCGGTGACGCTCCGCACATCTCCTGAGACAAATGTGCCGGGAATTCCCTCCGGCAGGCAGTTCCTTGCGTGGAGTGTGCCGATCCGCACCGCACCGCTTCCCCTGGCGGAGAGATTGCAGCAAAGGGTCCCATTTTCCGGAGCTGTGATCACGATGGGATCGGTGCCCGTAAGCGGCGCATGCCATTCCCTGGCAAATTCATCTCCTGTCCCATCCCGGCAGAGCCGGATGGTGAGGGAGAGGGACACGGTTCCATCTCGGGTGTACTCGAGAAAGAGCGATTTTTTCTCTCCCTTTTCCACAGGGATGCTGCGCTTCCAGGCAAGGAGAGGGGTATAGCGGCCCCCGAAGGACCCAGAAAGGGAGAGACTTACAGCCCCGAGGTACTGAATCTTCCCGGTAAAGCCCGGCTGGACCTGAATCTGCCGGATGTAGATGCGCTCTCCTGTTCCGCTCTCCAAAACGCGGCTTTCATCTTCCGGCATTGAGACTCTCCTTCCATTGTGCTACCAGCGCGCCGCTGGTGTAGTCGTTTGCCTTCTCCACGCAGTACATCAGTGCTTCATTCCAATGGTTCAGCTGGGAGAGGTAGTAGACCAGAGCCTCGTGGACGTGGCTGATGTTTTGGATGATGTATCCGTCCTTCTTGTGATCCACGTATCGGGTATACCGGTAATTGATCTGAGGGATGCCGGCGGATATGCCGGCGATCTGCAGGTACAGATCCGGCTGATCCCGTACGTCCAGGATGAGCCGCACGTCCGAAAGGATCCGAATGAGATCCGTCTCTGTGAGAAAGGGCTGCATCTGGATCCGCTTCCCAAAGGATAGCGTTTCCCTCTGGGGGCCAGCTGCAAGGATCTGTTCGATTTCCTCCTGTTTCTGCTCCAGTGCATCGCTCTTTGGGGTCGTCCGCATGCCGAGAAGCAGGCGCACGTTCGGGTTCTCGTCCATGTATTGAAAGACCTGCTGCAGAGCCTGTTCGAAGATGGGCCCGGTAAAGCCGTCCACCGGAAAGAAGACCTTGAGTTCCCGGATACGCTGGCTGGTTCCCAGGCGCAGTCTTGTGTCAAAGGGGGAGATGTCCCGGATCAGCTTTCCCTTTCCCACCGCCTCCCGGATCCGTCTTGCGGCATATTGGGTATCGGTGATAGCAAAGACTGCCCGGCCAACGTCGCGGCGAAGCGCATCGGTATCCGAGAGATCAAACCGTTCCCCGAAATAGGCAAGAACCACCTGCTGACCGTTGAGGGAGCGGAACACAAGCTCATTGTGCAGCTGATTTGCAGCAAGGACCACGGTGTCGGAAGAAGAAAGCTGTCGGAAGGTGTCTTGCATGACCTCCGCGACCATCTCAGAGAGGGAGCCATAGCTGTTCTTTTGAAATGGATAGACCGCACCCGGCAGAATGGTCACAGCGCCGGTTTTCAGGTTCTCGCCGAACTGGGTTGCGCCGGCGCGGTTCAGGTAATACTGCATGGCGGGGCTCCCGTTCTGATACGTGATCATCGAGGATAAAAAGCCCCTGTCGTCGTACAGGTCCCGGTCGGTGCGGACCCCATGGAGAAAGCTGTCGATCCACAACAGGTTCCCATCTTCCCCGAACTGGATCACTGCGATCTTTTGTCCGTACAGAAAGGCGACCAGTGTGTAGGGGGTAAAGACCCACTCCGTGTCCTTTGGCCAGGAAAGGTCCAGGTAGGAAAACAGGGTAGGTCTTGTCCCTTCCAGCCCCTGCATGCGGTCAAAGAGGCTGATGCAGTGCAGCGGATACAAGGCCTGACGGTGCAGAAAACAGGCAAGCTCCGGGGCATAGTGGGGCACAAGAAGGGTTACCTTCTCTCCTGCGCTCCGGAACATGCGCAGCTGGTTGACGGTGTCGTCGAACTCATAGGTGCCGTCAGTCCGGTACCAGGGGTGATCCTCTGCCTTGAAGGCGCGGCCCCCACTCCCGTACCAGGATGGAATAAACACGATCATAGCAAACCTCCAGGACTTTTCATCGGGGCCTGATCCATGTGCTCCAGGCGCCATTCGACGCGCAGTTCCTCGAAAATCTCCAGCAGCAGGTTGACCAGTATCGCGATTGTGACCGGCATCATGAAAATCTGACTGCGGACGTGCAGCAGGACGCGGAGAAACAAAGGGCCTACTGTGACAAGGCCCATCCCGATGCAGGAGAAGACAGAGGCAGCAATGACCGCTCTCTTGATGCAGTGCTTTGTCTCCCGTCCCGGCCGGTACCCGTCAATGTAGTCCCCGGACTTTTCTAGGGCGTCTGCCATCTTTGCGGGATTCACCAGAATCAGTGAGAGGAAAAAGGTCAGAAAGCAAAAGACAATCAGGTAGCAGACAACGCTGGGGATGCTCTGCAGGTCAAAACGCTGGGCCAGAGCGGTGTAGGTATCTTTTTTGCCCGGCTGAAGCGTTCCCAGAAACATCAGCACATAGTAAGGAATCGAGTACAGGGACATTGTGTACATGGCAGGGAAGGTCCCGCTGGGGTTGAGACTGATCGGAATGTAGCTCTCTCCTTCATACTGGTGGCTGATCATGACCCGGACCACGGGCAGGCGGATCTCACTGAATTTCAGGAAGGTCGGAACCAGGAGAGAAAGCGCCGTGATCCCCAGAATCAGCGCAAGAGACTGGAGAGCAGCGGCACTGCTTCCTGCTTTTACGGCCTCACGCAGAGAGACGGCCTCTGACACGATGGCCTGGTTGATGGAGAAGACCAGGTTCACAAGAACCAGCAGAGACTTTCCGCCGATGCCCCAGGTGGCGTTTTGCCCGGAGAGCCACACTGTGATGAGGGATCCCGTTACCCAAAGCAGCAGGGTGAGAAACATCAGGAGAGCCTGGGACATTCCCGGGATTACCTGAAACGATGCACTCTGGCAGCGGACCAGCGCCTGGACAATGGCAAACAGGAGTGTCAGCAGGATGGAAATCCGGTTGGTCTGTGCCGGGTCCTGCCCGGCACGGGTTCCGGGACGCCAGGTCACGCTTTGAATGAGACTTGCGATGATGGAAGCCGACATCCAGGGGGAGAGGCCGAGTGCAAAGAGTGAGCTGCTCTTTCTGGCGCTCCCAAGCATCTGGCTGATGTAGTACTGCATGCTCAGGATATCGGAAGTCTCCTCCTGGGGTATGAGCCAGGGGAGACGGATGTTCCGGCCGAGAATATAGAAAAGGATGATCAGCAGGGAGTAGGTCAGTCTGCCGGTCAGTGCGCTGTTTTTCTGCATGGCATCAGCTTTCTGGCATGGAGTGCGCGATGTGGCCGGGCACTTGATGGTGTGCACGGGCCAACAACATCATAGGGCAGCATCATTTGAAATATTGAATATATATGGCAGAAATCGAAAGATGTCATGATCTTCCATTCCGATCCGACTTCAAGGAAACTTTCGTCACATCCCGCCAAAAACATCTCAAATGGGTTTCAAAAGTGAATTATAAAAGTCAATGGGACAAAAATCCACCTCCTGACAGGAATCAGGAGGTGGGGAATGTGATCAGGTGCAGGTTTGAAAATCAGTCCTTGTGATCGTGATCGTTCTTTTTGTCATGCTTCTTTTTCTTGTTGGTTACAGCCCAGGAGGTCAGTGCACCAGTGCCTGCTGCAATGTTGGTGATATAGAGTGTGGTAGAGGCATCTCCTGTCTTGGCGTTGTGGGATGAGCCCTTCACATTGCTATCAGTCTCCCTGAGGTTGGACACACCCTTCACTGAAGACTCGTTGGATGCACTGTCGACGTCTTCATCATTCGTATCTTGATTCGCATCCTGGGATCTTGATACGCCACGGACACTGGGTGTGGAATCGGTGTCGGTGTCCGTATCGGTGTCGGTATCGGTCTCGGTACCTGTATCTGTATCCGTATCGGTGTCGGTATCCGTATCGGTATCTGTGTCAGTATCCGTATCGGTGTCAGTATCGGTGTCGGTGTCCGTATCGGTGTCGGTATCCGTATCGGTATCCGTGTCGGTATCCGTGTCGGTATCCGTATCGGTATCCGATTCATCCTGCTGCGTATCGCCGTAATACTCCTTGCTGTTCTGCTGAACCTTTACCGTGATCGTCTCTTTAGAAACAGATGCCTCAATCGAATCCTGGCGCTTCTGAACGCGGTACGTTGTATCAAATGCGCTGAAGCGATTGGCCGAAGCGGATGCGGTGTTAGCGGACCAAGTGCTTGCAGAGAGGGCTGCACTATTGCCAGCCCAGGTACTTGCAGAGAGGGTTGCGGTATTACCAGCCCAAGTACTAGCGGAAAGAGCCGCGGTATTACCAGCCCAAGCGCTTGCAGAGAGGGCTGCAGTATTACCAGCCCAGGCACTAGCAGAAAGAGCCGCAGTATTGCCAGCCCAAGCGCTTGCAGAGAGGGTTGCGGTATTACCAGCCCAGGCGCTTGCAGAGAGGGTTGCGGTATTACCAGCCCAGGCACTAGCGGAAAGAGCCGCAGTATTGCCAGCCCAAGCGCTTGCAGAGAGGGTTGCGGTATTACCAGCCCAGGCACTAGCAGAAAAAGTCGCGGCATTTCCACTCCAAGCGCTGGCGCTTAGCTTTGCCTTCTCCCCGGCATACCGATACGCTGCGGATTGATAATATTTTGCAGTGTATCCGCTCTTCTCAAGCGTGACTCTTCTGATGAGTTTGCCATCAGATACGGACCGTGCGTGCCATTCACCGTTGCTGTTGTTGGCATCTTTGACGATCAGCTGTCCTCCTGATGACGAGCTATTGGTATATTTTGCATCCGGTGCAAAGATGATGCCAATTATGCCGGAATCTGTCGAGATAGTTCCCTGATAAGGAACTTCATTTCCGTTTTCATCTAGTGTTACCACGTCGAACAGAATGCTCGACGGGTCGATATTTTGTTCGCTTCCACCATCTCCGGAGAATTGCTGATTGGATGTATCATCCGTGTAGTCCACAAGCTGCTTGCCAATGGAGAGCGAAGTTTGACCATTGGGCACTACGATCTTCACGCGCAGTGTCTCGCCCTGTTTGACATGGTAAACATTGACGCTGTTGTTGAAGGTAACGCAGCCCTTATTGTTGCTATCATCGTACACCACGTCGGGGTTGTTGGGATTTTGCGTAGTGATAGTGCCATCTGGCTTTGCGGTAATGGTGATGTCTACTGTCTTTTTATCGACGGCCTCTTGGATCTTTGAAATAACGGCATCGTAGTTGACCTCATTGTTGTTTTCGTCGTAAATTGTGGCATTTGCATAAATATTTCCGGAATCGGTCCGATAGTTTTCTTTTCCTTCAAGGTTTCCGGTGATCACGCTGTCCATGTTGATCTTGCAGGGATCTTGGGCGCTGCTCGAACCGGCATTGTTCGTCAACGTAACGTCGCCGAAGACCAGCATATTGCTCTCCTGGTCAGTCATCCACACATGGGAAGTAGAGATGATGCCAAATTCGCCCAGGTTCTTGATATAGCGGACATGTTCAGTGCCCGCGTCATCTTTGTAAGTGAACGTGTAGTTTACCGGGATGTTCAGTCCGGTCAGGTATTTGGACTCATTGACGTTGATGTCATTGACGATGGAATACCCTTCTTTTTGCAACTTGTCGAGTTCTTCCGCTGTTGGATTAAACAGGACCTGAGTGTCGGTATTGCCGTCTGTGATCACATAACCTTGCTGTTGATAACTGTCCGCTTCGGTCTTCGAAAGTCCAGTCTTGGTGTCAGTGCATGTCTGAATTACTGTCCAATTAGCATTCTCCAAGCTGGAGATCTCTTCACTTGTAAGATTATATGCCGTTATAGCTCCATAAGAACCTCCCTCTGCAGCATAATCTGCAGCAGCTTTTTCCGTTGTGAAGAATGCAGCAGCGCCCGACTTATTGATAGCAAGCCATCCAGAGGTTCCTGTCTTCGAAGACGTGTTGTAGTAATTAACATCAACGAATCCATGCGCACCGGCATATTCTCTTGCAGCGTCTTCAGTCTTAAAATACTCGATCTCCCCGCTCCGTGAGGAAGTAACCATCCAAGCGTCGCTGAGCTTTGCGGCCTCCTCTTCGGAGATGGAATCCTTCACGACGTGTTGCACAGTGCCGTGATCCTTGGCATAAGCCTTTGCTTCTGCCTCCGTCTTGAAGTACCTGACCTCATTATTTAGTGTGGAGGTGACCGTCCAAGCATCGTTGAGCTTTGCGGCCTCCTCTTCGGAGATGGAATTATTCACGACGTGAGACACAGTGCCGTGATCCTTGGCATAAGCCTTTGCTTCTGCCTCCGTCTTGAAGTATGTGACATCATCATTTTGTGTGGAGGTGACGGTCCAGGCGTCGCTGAGCTTTGCGGCCTCCTCTTCGGAGATGGAATTATTCACGACGTGAGACACAGTGCCGTGATCCTTGGCATAAGCCTTTGCTTCTGCCTCCGTCTTGAAGTATTTGGTATCGTTATTTTGTTCGAAGGTAACCGACCAAGACTCATCGAGGTTAGCCGCCTCATCCTCGCTCAGCCCGCTCTTTGTTTCATAGCTGACTTTGTTCGCGTCACCGCCGGCATATTCTAAGGCTTCCTGGTAAGTGCTGAATGTTCTGGTTTCGCCATCCTGCTGGTCGATAACAACCCATCCGTCAGAGACGAGGTCATCCTTTTCAGCCTCCGAAACGTTATCCCTGGTTGTTGTTATGGTAGTCTGGGTGGCTTCACCGGTCGTGGTTGTGGTGTTTGTGGTATCACCGTCAGTTTCGGTTGTTGTGTCGGTTCCTGTCGTGGTCTCGGTCTCAGTCGTGGTTGTAGTGGTAACGGT
>JBJEYC010000292.1:0-1872 GCA_051886435.1 Lachnospiraceae bacterium | reverse complement strand
TCCTGGGCGGCGCAGATCCTGCCACCTATCCGGTTGTGACTCTTGACAGCGGCATTGCCACGATCAACACCGACACCGCTTCGGCACTTGGTATTGACCTCGATACCGTCGAGCAGGCGTTTGCGCCTTACTGCTCCGATATCCAGGAGATCACCACCGGCGAGAATTTCACCGATTGAGTCCGAGCTTTTTCCTGACATACCTGTAACCTGTTCTTTGTAAGGAGGTAACACCGTGGGCTTTTTTACGGTCGGCATCGTGCAGACGGCACTGGAAGTGGGGCTGATCTACTCCCTGATCGCGCTGTCCCTGTTTGTGAGTTTTTCCATTCTCGACATCTGCGATCTCTCCACAGACGGCTGCTACACCCTGGGGTGCGCAGTGGGCGCCGTGATGACGGTGGCGGGGCATCCCATCGCCGGCATCTTCGCCGCGATGCTGGCCGGCGTCTGCTCCGGCTTTGTGACAGCTCTTCTGCAGACGGTGTTCGGGGTTCCCTCGATCCTGGCCGGCATCATTGTGAACACGGGCCTCTACACGATCAACCTGGCGGTGATGGGTTTTTCATCCAACGTGTCGATCTTCGGCACGGACACGGTGTTCTCGCTGTGGAGCGGTCTCTCGGAGGCTTCGGTCTGGTCGTCCTGGAGTGACTTCTTCCTGCTGCTTCTGATCGTAGCGGTGGTGGTCATCCTCCTGAACTTCTTCTTAAAGACCAGGCTTGGCCTCTCAATCCGGGCAACCGGTGACAGCCGCCCCATGGTGCGGGCCTCCTCAATCAATCCGAACCTGATGGTGATCATCGGGCTGTGCGTGTCCAACTCTCTGACCGGCCTTGCAGGCTCTCTGATTGCCCAGTACAACAAGATGTCGGACATCAACCTGGGCACCGGCATGGTGACCATCGCTCTGGCTTCCCTGATCATCGGTGAGACGCTCTTTGGCCGGGGCAGGATGCTGGTGCGCATTGCCGGCGTCGTTGCAGGAGCGGTGCTCTACCGCTTCATCATGGCGATTGCCCTTCGGCTCAATGTTCCGACCGAGGCCTTCAAGCTGGTCTCGGCCCTGATCGTCGCCGTCGCCATCGCCGCACCGGAGGCAAAGCGGCTCATTGTCTTTGAGTCCCGCAAGATCCGCACGCGCAAGGAGCGCATGGCAAAAGCCAGACAGAGTAGGGAAAAGGAGGGAATGCGGTAATGCTCGAGATTGATTCCATCTGTAAGACCTTCCATCCCGGAACTGTCAATGAGAAGCGGGCCCTGGTGGACCTCTCCCTGCACCTGGCGGATGGGGATTTCGCGACGATTGTCGGTTCCAACGGCGCCGGCAAGTCCACCCTGTTCAACGCGATCGCCGGGTCCTTTCTGACCGACTCCGGCACGATCATCCTGGACGGGCAGGACATTACATTTCTGCCGGAGCACAAGCGCAGCCGTGTCATCGGCCGCCTGTTCCAGGATCCCCTGATGGGAACTGCGCCCCACATGACGATTGAGGAAAATCTCTCGATCGCCTACCTTCGGGCCTCCGATCCCAAGAAAAAGAGTCTCGGCCGGCGCATCGCCCAGAGCTTTACGACGATCAGCAAAAAGGACGAGGAACTGTTTCGCGAGAAGCTCTCGCTTCTCGACATGGGTCTGGAAGACCGCATGTCCACCCAGGTGGGACTTCTTTCCGGCGGCCAGCGCCAGGCGCTGACACTTCTTATGGCGACGATTGTCACGCCCAAACTCCTTCTTCTGGATGAGCATACCGCGGCCCTGGACCCCGCAACGGCGGCCAAGGTTCTGGAGCTCACAAAGCGGATTGTCGAGGAAAAGCACATCACCTGCCTGATGGTCACCCACAACATGACCCAGGCGCTGGAGATGG
>JBJEYC010000291.1:0-1873 GCA_051886435.1 Lachnospiraceae bacterium | reverse complement strand
ACGCCAAAGCTCACCAGTGCCTTGAGCGGCATGTCCTGCACGGCAGCAGGTACCGGTTCTTCGTTCTTTCCATCTCCCTCCTTCTTCTGGATCATCGCCCGAATGGCGGGGGCAGTCCTGGGATCCGAGAGGAGCTGGCCGATGGTCGTGTCCCCTGCGACACGCACCAGCGGATATTTTGCTGTCGTGAAGGTAAGTTCTGCCTTTGCGGTGATGTGGTCTGCGGCATCGCCCACTAAAATCTCATACACCCCGGAGGCCGCATACCAGTCCCGCCGGCTCTCATCCCAGTACGAGAGCGCCCGCGCAGGAAGGCGTATGGTCACGGTCTTCGTCTCCCCGGGGGCAAGAAAGACCTTGGAAAATCCCTTCAGTTCCTTGTACGGGCGGGGCGCCGTCTGTGTCCTGTCGTGGACATAGAGCTGGACGACCTCCTTTCCCGCGCGGCTGCCCGTGTTGGTCACATCGACCAAGGCGTCGATGACATCGTCATCGCCCATCTCATTTTGGGAGAGCCGAAGGTTTCCGATCTGGAAGGTCGTGTAGGAGAGCCCGTGCCCGAAGGCCCAGCGGACCGGCATCTTTTTGGTGTCGTAATAGCGGTACCCCACGTACACGCCCTCATCGTAGTGGACCCTGGTTCCATCGCCCGGGAAATTCAAAAAGCTCGGATTGTCCTCAAGCCGAAGGGGGAACGTCTCCGCAAGATGACCCGACGGATTGACCTCGCCAAAGAGGATCCGGTCTTCGGCGGTTCCGACGCCCTCCCCGCCAAGGTACATCGAAAGGACTGCGGCGGCCCGGTCCGCCCAGGGTGCTTCCACGGGGGATCCGGTGTGCAGCACGACGACGGTGTTGGACTGCACACGGCAGACTTCCTCAATCAGCCGGTTCTGGCAGGCGGGAAGCTTCATGTCATGCCGGTCCTCCCCTTCGGTCTCTTCGCGCTCCGGGAGTCCTGCAAAGATCACCGCGGCATCGGCGGCCCTGGCCGCAGCGACAGCCCTTTGAAGGCTCTCCTCTTCCATCTCGTCTCGATCGGCGGGAAAACCCTCTTCATAGGTGACATGGCGGCCCCGGGCCCCTGCCTCTTCCAGCGCGGACACCACCCTGTAAGAATGGATGTGGGAGGAACCGCCGCCCTGATAGCGGGGCGTTTTCGCGTATGCCCCGAGGTAGGCGATGTGCATTTTTGGGTCAAGGGGGAGAATCCCGTTGTTTGCAAGAAGCACCGCGCTCTCTTCCTCGATCTTTTCCGCAAGGTCGTGATCCGCTGCGCGGTCAAAGACCGCGCCCTTCTCCCGGTGCTCCCTAAAGTCCTGGAAGGCTGAAAGGACCCTTTCCGCCGTGCGGTCCACAAGCTTCTCGTCGAGCTCTCCCTCCCGCACGGCCCGGACAATTTCGGCATCATTTCCTGCGGTGTTTCCCGGCATCTCCAGATCAAGACCTGCCCGCACGCCCTGCACTCTGTCATTCACCGCGCCCCAGTCCGAGAGAACAAAGCCCTGAAAACCCCAGTCACTTCGCAGTACCTTGGAAAGAAGCCAGGCATTCTCGGAGGCGTAGGTCCCGTTGATCTTGTTGTAGGAGCACATGACGGCCTTGGGCCCGGCTATTCTGACGGCTGTCTCAAAGGCCGGGAAGTAGATCTCCCGAAGTGCCCGCTCCGAGACTTCGACCGAGATGTTCTGGCGGCCGCTCTCCTGGTTGTTTGCCGCAAAGTGCTTGATGCACGATCCGACATGGTGGGACTGAACGCCTTGGATATAGGCGGCCGAGAGCTCTCCCGCAAGGTACGGGTCCTCTGAAAAGTACTCAAAGTTCCTGCCGCAGAGGGGGCTTCGCTTGATGCAGACCGCGGGGCCAAGCAGCA
>JBJEYC010000290.1:0-1875 GCA_051886435.1 Lachnospiraceae bacterium | reverse complement strand
GAATCAAAAAAAGAATGGCTTGAATTCTTTTGGCAATCATGATAGCTTATAACGGTGTAAGGTCGGAATCAAAGAGCAAATTTCACAAGCGTGCAGAGAGAAGAGAGCACAATCCGGGGCGGGGGACTCCCCTGCCGTCTGATTGTGCTTTTTGTTGGCTCTGATTTCACAAAAAAGAACAAGCTTTTAAAAGCAATATAAACATGCGGGAAGCAGGCGGACAGGAGGAAACATGGCGAAGTACGTAATGGCGCTGGATGCGGGGACAACCAGTAACCGCTGTATCATCTTTGATCAAAAGGGCAACATGATCGCCGGGGCACAGAAGGAGTTTACCCAGTTCTTTCCCCACCCGGGCTGGGTGGAGCATGATGCCAGTGAAATCTGGCAGACCCAGCTGATCGTCGCCCGGGAGGCCATGAAGAAGGCAGGAGCGGAGTACAGTGACATCGCCGCCATCGGCATCACCAACCAGCGGGAGACCACCATCCTCTGGGATCGGGCTACGGGACAGCCCGTCTCCCATGCCATCGTCTGGCAGTGCCGCCGTACGGCGGACTTCACGGAAGAGCTCAAGGCGAAGAATCCGGGAATTGTGGAGAAGTTCCGGAAGAAGACGGGCCTTGTCATCGACCCCTATTTCTCTGGCACGAAGATCCGCTGGCTTCTCGACAACGTACCCGGCGCACGGGAGCGGGCAGAGAAGGGAGAGCTCTGTTTTGGCACCGTCGACAGCTGGCTGATCTACAAGCTGACCAAGGGAAAGGTCCATGTGACGGATTACTCCAATGCCTCCCGCACCCTGCTCTTCAACATCAACACCCTGCAGTGGGATGAGGAGCTGTGCCGGATTCTGGACATTCCGATGAGCCTTCTGCCGGAGGCAAAACCCTCCAGCTGCGTGTACGGCGAGACCGACCCTGAGTTCTTCGGCGGACCGATCCGGATCGCCGGGGCCTGCGGCGACCAGCAGTGTGCCCTGTTCGGGCAGACCTGCTTCCAGCCGGGAGAGGCCAAGAACACCTACGGCACCGGTGCCTTCCTGCTCATGAACATCGGCGAGAAGCCGATCCTGTCCGAGAACGGCCTGGTCACCACCATTGCCTGGGGCCTGGACCACGAGGTGGTGTACGCCCTGGAGGGCTCGGTCTATGTGGCAGGGGCGGCCATCCAGTGGCTGCGGGATGAACTGCGTGTGGTGGACTCCGCGCCGGACTCCGAGTACTTTGCGACCCGGGTGAAGGATACCAACGGCTGCTATGTCGTGCCGGCCTTTACCGGTCTTGGCGCGCCCTACTGGGATCCGTACGCCCGCGGCGTCATCACGGGTCTGACCCGGGGCGTCAACAAGTACCACATCATCCGGGCAACGCTTGAGTCGCTGGCCTTCCAGTCCAACGACGTGCTGCAGGCCATGGAGCGGGATTCCGGGTACCGGCTCTGCTCCCTGAAGGTGGACGGCGGCGCCTGCCGGAATGATTTTCTGATGCAGTTCCAGTCCGACATCAGCAACGCGCCGATCCGGCGTCCCTCCTGCGTGGAGACCACCGCGATGGGGGCTTCTTACCTGGCGGGCCTTGCGGTCGGCTACTGGGACAGCAAGGAGGACGTCATCAAGAACTGGTCCATCGACCGGGAGTTTACGCCCAAGATGGACAGCCAGGAGCGGGAAAAACAGCTCCGCGGCTGGCGCCAGGCTGTGGCGGCGACCAGAGGCTGGGCCAAGGAATCCGGCGAGTAAGAAATTTGGTGTTTTTTGCGGCCGGAGGATGTGCTACAATACGGTTGGATCCGCAGGAGCGGGTCCATGAACTGAATAACCCGCAGATGAGAGAAGAGAATGTGCAGACAGACCGCGCGGGAGCGCGGTGTGCG
>JBJEYC010000289.1:0-1887 GCA_051886435.1 Lachnospiraceae bacterium | reverse complement strand
TTTTTGGTGTCCACTCCCCATTTCACCAATTTGTTTTACCGTTCCCGGGTTTTCTGATACCGGCTGCATGTCGAAATGCCGTACCCTGATGCCATGACAAAGGGAAACCAGGAGGACGCCATGAGCCGATATTTTGGAACCAAAAAGACACAGGAAACAAAGATGGAGCTTTCACACCGGGCACTGGCAAGAAGGGCAGCCGCAGAGAGCTTTGTCCTTCTTCGAAACGAGCACCGGACGCTGCCGCTTGCTCCCGGCAGGATCGCCCTCTACGGGATTGGGGCAAGGCGGACCGTCAAGGGAGGCCTTGGCAGCGGCTCTGTCAACGAGCGCTACAGCGTCACGATCGAGAAGGGCCTTGAAAACGCGGGCTTTTCGGTCACCACAAAGCGCTGGCTCGACGATTTTGACAACACCTATGAAAAAGCCTACCGCGCCTGGCATGACATGGTGGAGGAAAAGGTAGCCGGGATGACCGATCCCACCAAAATCATTCCCCTTGCCCACAGCTATGTCTTTCCGTACCCGACAAGCCGCCCGGTCACGGAGGAAGATATCAAAGAGAGCGGCACCGACACCTGCCTCTACGTCCTCACAAGACAGGCGGGAGAGGGAAACGACAGAAAGCCCGAGAAGGGTGATTTCTACCTGACCGATGCGGAGGAGCAGGACATTGCGCTCCTTGCAAAGCGTTATCCGAAGTTCATTCTCGCCGTCAACGTCGGCGGGCTCGTGGATTTCTCGTTTCTCGATGCCATCCCCGGGATCGATGCCATCGTCCTGTTCGTGCAGGGCGGTGAGGAGGGCGGCAATGCCCTCGCCGATGTGCTGACCGGAAAGCGCAACTTTTCGGGGCGCCTCGCCGACACGATACCGCTGTCCTATGCGGATGTGCCCAGCGCCCGCACCTTCAGCGACCTTGACGGGGATGACCAGAACGACACCTACCACGAGGGCATCTATGTCGGGTACCGCTACTACGACACCTTCGGGAAAACCGTGCGCTTTCCCTTCGGGTTTGGCCTCTCGTACACGACGTTTTCCGAGAGCTGCACGGGCTTTTCCCAAAAGGGAGATGAGATCACGGTGCGCGTCCTGGTGAAAAACACGGGAGCGCAAACCGGCCGGCAGGTGATCCATCTCTATCTTCTGCTGCCGCAGACGGAATTTCGCTCCGAGCAAAAGCGCCTTATCGCCTTTGACAAGACAAAAGATCTTGCCCCGGGGGAGGAAGAGGAGCGAAAGCTCACCTTCCCCCTCTTGGACGCCGCAGTCTATGATGAGACCCGCTCTGCCTTTGTCCTGCAGCGGGGCACCTACGTGCTCTGCCTTGGGGAGGACAGCCGGCGCCTTGTCCCTGCTGCCTCCTTCCTTTTTCGGGAGCATCACATCGTGCTGCAGTGCAGATCCTGCTGCGCTCCGACCGGGAAGATCGGGGAGCTCTGCCCGCCAAAGACTTCGCCCCTTGCACTCCCGGAGGGCATTCCCATCCTGCCGCTTCGGGAAGAGGAGATCCCAAAGCGGACCGTCCGGTATGAGGAACCCGCGGTAAGAGAGAGCAAGGCGGACAAGGCGTTTCCCGATTCCCTCACGGATCAGGAGCTGGTTCAGCTGGTCGTTGGCGGGAATCTCATGAAGGCCGATCCCGGGTCTTTCGAGATCACCGGAGCAGGCGGCAAGACGCCGACCTGTTTTGCGGGCAAAGGACTTCGAAACCTCTGCTTTTCGGACGGCCCCGCCGGCATCAACATCGCAGAACGCGTCTTTCTCTTACCGGACGGAAAAGAGGCGCCCGCTGCGGTCCCGGAGCGCTACCAGTGGGGTGTTCTCGTCCACAGCCTGGACCGTTTAAAAGATCAAAACCTCCCCATCGTCTACCGCGAGGCA
>JBJEYC010000288.1:0-1905 GCA_051886435.1 Lachnospiraceae bacterium | reverse complement strand
TAGGTCCGGAGCGTATCCGCGCCGTACTGATCCACGATGTCCACCGGGTCGATGACATTGCCCTTGGACTTGGACATCTTCTCGCCGTCGGCGCCGAGCACCATGCCCTGGTAGGTACGCTTTGCGTAGGGCTCCGGTGTGTTCACCTCCCCGATGTCATAGAGGAAGTGGTGCCAGAAGCGGGAGTAGAGAAGGTGTCTGGTCACGTGCTCCATGCCGCCGTTGTAGTGGTCGACGGGCATCCAGTAGTCGATCTTCTTGCGGTCCGCAAAGGCCTTGTCGTTGTGCGGGTCGCAGAACCGAAGGAAGTACCAGGACGAACCGGCCCACTGGGGCATGGTGTCGGTCTCGCGCTTTGCGGGGCCGCCGCACTTGGGGCAGGTGCAGTTGACAAAGCTCGGGATTCTCGCGAGCGGGCTCTTGCCATCCTGACCGGGCTCAAAGTTCTCGACATCCGGGAGCTTCAGCGGCAGCTGGTCATAGGGAACGCCAACGGTGCCGCACTTCGGGCAGTGAATCAGCGGAATGGGCTCGCCCCAGTAGCGCTGGCGGTTGAAGGCCCAGTCCTTCATCTTGTACTGCACGCCCTTGTGGCCGATGCCCTTCTCGCCGAGAAACTCCTGCATCTTGGCGATGGAGTCCTTCTTGTTGGTGTAGCCGTTTAAGAAACCGGAGTTGATCATCTCGCCGTCGCCGGTATAAGCCTCCTTGGAGATATCGCCTCCCTTGATGACCTGGATGATCGGGACGTTGAAGGCCTTGGCAAAGTCGTAGTCTCTCTGGTCATGGGCGGGCACGGCCATGATCGCGCCGGTGCCGTATCCCATCATGACGTAGTCTGCGATGAAGATCGGGATCTCCTTGCCGGTGATCGGGTTGATCGCGGAGAGGCCCTCGATCTTGACACCGGTCTTGTCCTTGACGAGCTGCGTGCGCTCGAACTCGGACTTCTTTGCGCACTCCTGCCGGTATGCCTCGACGGCATCCCAGTTGGTGATCTCTCCCTTGTACTTGTCCAGGATCGGATGCTCCGGGGCAACGACCATGAAGGTCACGCCGTAGAGGGTATCGCACCGTGTCGTATAGACCTCGAGCTTGTCATCGTGATCCTTCACGAGGAAGTCCACGAAGGTACCGGTGGACTTGCCGATCCAGGCGATCTCCTGCTGCTTGACGGACTCCGGATAGTCCACGTGGTTGAGGCCCTCGAGGAGCTTGTCCGCGTAGTCCGTGATCCGAAGGAACCAGACGTCCTTCGGGAGCTGGATCACGTCGCTGTGGCAGATATCGCACTTGCCTCCCTGGGAGTCCTCGTTGGAGAGGACCACCTTGCAGTGGGGGCAGTAGTTGACGAGCGTCTTGGAGCGGAATACCAGGCCGTGATCAAAGAGCTTCAGGAAGATCCACTGGGTCCACTTGTAGTAGTCCGGGCGGGAGGTGGCGAACTCTCTCGACCAGTCAAAGGAGAAGCCCACCTTCTTCAGCTGCTCCGAGAAGTGCTGGATGTTCTTCTCGGTGATGATGTGGGGATGGGTGTTGGTCTTGATTGCGTAGTTCTCCGCAGGCAGGCCGAAGCTGTCGAATCCGATCGGGAATAGCACGTTGTAGCCCTGCATTCTTCTCTTTCGTGCCAGCACCTCAATGCTGGAGTAGGCCTTGATGTGGCCCACATGCATGCCGGCGCCGGAGGGGTACGGGAACTCCACAAGTCCGTACCACTTGGGCTTTTTGTCGAAGTCGATGGCCTTGAATGCCTCTGCATCGGCCCACGCCTTCTGCCACTTGGGTTCGATTTTAGCAAAATTGTACTTCATGATAAGACTGCCTTCCTGTTCTCGAGTTGCTGCGAATTTACAGCTCGTACCATGATAAGCCCCGTCTGCGGGCCTTGTCAATCCGGCGGGG
>JBJEYC010000287.1:0-1906 GCA_051886435.1 Lachnospiraceae bacterium | reverse complement strand
GCTGCTTGACCTTCTTGAGGCCGTAGTGATCCTCATCCAGGATCTCCTGTGCCTTGCCCAGGTCGATGAAGGACTGCTCCTCCTTCTTCCAGGACAGGCCGGTCACGAAATCCAGCCAGTCGTAGAGCATGCCGGCCTCCTGGCCGTCCTGCCCTTCCTGCTGCAGCCGGGAGAGGACCTTCTTGGCTTCCTTCCTGGCATCCTCGTTCATGCCGGACTCATCAATCTTCTTCGCGAACTTCTGCACATCGGATACGTTCTCCGGGTGCAGCTCGTCCAGCTCCTTCTGCAGATACTCCATCTGCCTGCGGATCGCCGCCTCCCGGTAGCGGTCCTGATACTCCTTCTGCTGGGAAGCGTTTGCCTCCCCGGTCACCTTGGCGACCTCCAGGTATTCATAGAGGATCTGCTCGAGTTTCTCGGTGCGCTTTGCCTCGGAGTCCTCCTCGAGGATCTGGTAGCGCTCCTCATTGGAGAGAGACAGCCAGGGCGAGACGCCGGCAGCGAGTGTCCCGATGGAACTGATGTGCTCCGCGTAGGCCTTGACCCAGGCACCCCACTGATACCCTTCCGCGAGAGAAATGATCTCTTTCTTCAGGGCCTGAAGCTTCTGGTAACTCGCGGTCTCATCCAGATCCTGGATGTCACTGCGTCTGGAGAGAGTCAGATCGATCGTGTGATCGCTGTTGACATAGGCGCTGTCCACGTTGACGCGGTTCATCGTCTTGATGCCAATGTATCCCTCCTGGTTGATCTCACTGACCACACCCGAAACGCCGATTGGATAAAAGCTCTCGTCGGTCCAGTCCTCCCGCTCCTTTGGCTCTTTCAGCACCAGGAGGGTGACCTTCTCGTTCAGGGCCACGCCCCGCCCTGCCAGCTTCTCGAAGTCCGGCGTCTGGAAATAAATGTCCGCATAGGGGACAATCAGCTTGTTATATACCGGTACCACCAACATGGTTTGATTCCTCCTTCAATTTTTGTCAGCACTCATCCTTAATGAGTGCCAATCTCAGGGCTAAAAGGAAAGCCCGCATCGGGGCTTGCCAAAACCTTTACATTTGTCTAAGATTGTTGTGATCATACCGCCGGCCTGGACAGTTGTCAAGGTTCCGGTTTGGAATTTATTTTTCTTTTAGAAATTTGATTGGAGGCTCAGATTCAGGCCCATGTACAGAGGAAACAATCCCATCGCGCGCACATCCCAGCAGAACATCGCAGACGCCCTGGTGCGGCTGCTCAAACAGGAGCCCTATTCCTCGATCACGATCAGCGGAATCTGCCGGGAGGCTGACGTCTCCCGGCAGACCTTCTACAGCCTCTTCTCCTCCCGGGAGAACATCGTGCTGTATCTGCTCGATACCTGTCACACCTTCGAACCTGGGAAGGAGTGCAGCAGCACCCTCTCCCTCTCCGTCCTGAGCCGGGAGTATGCCTCCTATCTCATCGACAAGCGGGAGCTTCTGACCCTCCTGGAGCAGAACGACCTCATCTACCTCCTTCACGGAAGTCTCTATGACTCTTTCATCCAATGCCCCTGCTTTCTGCGGGACGAGACTCCGGCGCGCCGCGCCTTCTGCTCCGAGTTTATCGCCGGCGGGCTGTCCGGCATCGCCAGGATCTACGTGGAACAGGGAACCGGCCTTTCCAAAGATGCCCTGACCGAGACCATCCGCGCCCTGTTTTCCGGAGAGATGTTCCCGGAAAAATAACCTTTCTCCAATGGAAAGCGTAAATTTTGTGTGAAATTGTGTGAAATTGCGTGACGGTTCTTTTGGAACCTGCCGCCGCGTGGTAGGATAGTTCCGAAGCGGATTCCTACAAAAATACGTACAGATGGACAGAACGATACAGGGAAAACATGTTGGTGCAGAGAATTGAAAAGACTGCAGAGGGGGAACACGGG
>JBJEYC010000286.1:0-1911 GCA_051886435.1 Lachnospiraceae bacterium | reverse complement strand
ACACGTCCCGGATCGTGTCCCGGCCGGTCACAATCCGGGAGGGCGCCTGGATCGGCTTTGGCGCGAGCATCTTAAAGGGCGTGACCATCGGAAAGGGTGCCATCGTGGGCGCGGGAAGCGTGGTCACGAAAGACGTCCCGGACTTTGCAGTCGTCGCGGGGAATCCGGCAAAGATTGTCAAGTACACCGACTGAAGAGAACTTCAGGCGGTTTTCAAATTCTGCTCCCGCTTTTCCAGGATCCGAAATGCGATCCGGCAGATGATGACCGACAAAAGCGGCCCGGAGGCGGTGGCAAGGCCCATGGGAAGGAGCGTGTCTGCAGAAAATAGGGCAGGAAAAGGTCCAGATGCTGCGGAATACGCTCCCGGTGGTCAGATTTTTCTCCATCCTGGTCTCCTTCCCAGACAGAAAAACACTCCGGATTTTGCCTTCTGACCCTGCAGCATGTTAGACTACACTAATGCAAAGTGATAATATCTATCCTGCGTAAAATAAGTCATTTCAACATGGCGAAAAGGAGCAGGACACGATGCACATCCACGAGTTTGGCCGGGAACACGAAAAGACAATTCTTCTGATCCACCCCGCAGCGGCCCGGTGGGACTACTTTTCCGGAGTCATTCCGCTTCTTGCGCACCGCTCCCACCTGATCATCCCGGCGCTTCCGGGGTATGATGAGACGGCGCCGGAGGAGGACTACACCAGCGTGGAGGAGATCGCGGAGGGTCTTGCGGACTGGCTCCTGGCGCAGGACATGCGGGAAGTGGATGTCGGCTACGGCTGCGCCATGGGCGGAAGCATTCTTCTTCGGATGCTGGCAGAGCGAAAAATTGGCATCCGGACATCCGTATGCGACGGGGGCTTTGCCCCGAGTCCGCTCCCGGGGCCGCTGAACCGGCTGCTGGCAGCAAGGGACGCGCTCCGGCTTTTTCAGGCAAGAGAGGGGAACCCCGCACTTTTACAGAAAGTGGTGCCACCGGGGGCAAATGAGCCGGAGAAGATCCTCCGCGCGCTGACAGACCGGACGATCTGGCGTACCTGCATCTCCTGCAGGACCTATCAGCTGCAGGGCACTCTGCCGGAGGGCTCTTTCTGCCTGCAGTACTGGTTTGGTGAAGCGGAGGAGCGGGAGCGGGCCCGGGACCTTCGCTACGTGGAGATGCACTTTCCCGGGGCAAAGCTCCTTCGCATGCGGGGGATGGGGCACGCGGCGATGGCCGCGGGGCACCCGGAGATGATGGCAGCGGCTCTCTGGCAGCTTGCGCAGCGGCACCACACAAAGGCGCCTGCCGCCGGATGAACAGAAGTGACATGGAGGAAATGAGATGAAGATCGTCGTACTGGACGGATATACGGAAAACCCCGGGGATCTCTCCTGGAAACCCCTGGATGACCTGGGAGAGCTGAAAGTCTATGACCGGACCTCCTATGTGGAGTCAGACCTCATCGCGGAGCGGATCGGGGATGCGGACATCGTGGTCACCAACAAGACACCGATCAGCAAAAAGACATTGGAGGCCTGTCCGCATGTCAGGGCGATCGCGGTCCTTGCCACCGGCTACAACGTGGTGGACTGCGAGGAGGCCAGAAAGCGCGGCATTCCCGTCATGAACGTTCCGGCGTACGGTACCCAGATCGTGGGGCAGTACGCAGTGGGGCTTCTCCTGGAGATCTGCTCCCACTACGCGCACCACGATCAGGCGGTCAGGGAGGGGAGATGGGAGCACAATCCCGACTGGTGCTTCTGGGACTATCCGATGATCGAACTCTACGGAAAGACTGCCGGCATCATCGGCCTTGGAAGGATCGGCCAGGCAACGGCGAAGATCTTAAACGCCATGAATATGAAGGTCATTGCCTATGACACCTTCGAGAGCGAGGCGGGGCGAAAGGTTGCGGAGTACGTCGA
>JBJEYC010000285.1:0-1912 GCA_051886435.1 Lachnospiraceae bacterium | reverse complement strand
TTCAATAGGCGAGAATTCTCGCCGGGTTGTCTACCAGAAGTTTAGGAATGTAGGATTCATAGCCATACTGGCGGAGCATCGGAACGGCAAACTCCAGGGTCCGGGTGCAGCCGTAGCACCCGTAGGTTCTTCCCATGATCTTGCTGGAGAAGTCGCATCCCAGGGTGATCTGATCCCCATAGCCCTGATCCAACAGGGTGATCAGCGCCTTCAGCCGCTCAAAGTCATCCGGCACAAAGAAATTGTTGTTGGTGATCGGCATGCCCCAGGTGTCCAGGCCGATGGTCACGCCCATATCCAGGAGTGCTTTCTGGGTATCCAGGTTGAGCGTCCTATCCACCTCCGGGCGGGTGAGATAGTCGCACACCGTCACATCCTTGGCGATCCGGCTGTCCATGTGGCAGATGTGCACCTTGTCCGGTGCTGCGCCGCAGTCGATTGCCATCTTTGCCACGCGGATGACATCCTCCCCGCTGATCATCGGATCCGTGTGGATGTGGACGGAGAGCCCGGTCTCGGCGGAGAGCCTTGCGCAGGCTCTGACCCCTGCGATCTCCCCATCCATGATCTTCCGGTCCGGGCCATAGGTGGCAATGGCCGCCTTCAACAGGCCCGGGTGGATGTCGGTTCCGTCGATGCCGTCCTCGACCTCATGGCGGAATGTCTCGTAGTAAAATGCCTCATCTTTCCCCTGGAGTTCCGGCGGTCTTGACGTCATCGTGTAGACGCCGGTGGCGCAGATGATGTTCAGTCCGGTCTTCTCCGAAAGGGCCCTGATCTTTTTCACATCGCCGCGGCAGCCGATGGGGGAGCAGTCGCACACGGAGGCTCCGCCATCTGCGCGGAAAAAGCCATACTCCTTCACCAGAAAGTCCATGTCATCCACGACAGCGCACTCGTCGCTGACAAGATACACACCGCTCTTTAAAAAGGCGTAGTTTTCCGGCTTGAACTCCAGCATGGAGGCCGGAACCTTCGCAAAATACCGCTTCAAAAACGTCTTCGCGATCCGAAGGTCGAGAAACGTGTGCTCATGCAAAGATGTGACGCCAAGTTTTTCCGGGGCGATGTCCCCGCAGACCGTTGTGATCTTCTTTCCCAATGCCGTACCCTCCTGATTTTTCCGGGGCCTCTTCTCAGGTCCCTCTGACCAATGGGCGGGAACCCGTTTCCCGCCGACGGGATCATCTTAGAAAATCAGGGCCGGGCGCGCCATGCGCACATTTTGGCGTTTATGGATGGAATGGACGCTATCGGCATATTGATTATTGAATAGACATTATGTCCTGTTACCGGCTGCACTCTGGTTGGCCTCCGCGACCAGAGCGGAGAGCCGCTTCTCACCGTCCGGGATCCTGTCGAGTCGGAAGAACATGGTCGCCAGGTGAAGGTAGCTTCCGTAAAACATGGTGGAAAAGCTCTTCTCGGTCCCAGGGTGTTCCATGATATACAAAAGAAAGCTGACCGTCATCGCCGTGAACATCTCCGACTCCACGGCGGTTGCCCTCGGCAGGATGGTCTTTAAGTAGTCCCCGATCAGCTTTTTGATCTGTCTCTCAAAGTCCTCGATCCTCATCAGCCGGCGCAGATTCCTCCGGTTATCCATAAAGTATGTTCCGATCACCTGATCAATGGCACCCAGGCCTTCTGAGCTCTCCCGGAGCTTGCCGATCAGCACCGTAAACGCGCCGATGTAATCGGACTCCAGTTTCTCCAGTACCGCGTACTTATCCTGAAAATGGAGGTAGAACGTGGACCGGTTGATCATGGTTTCCTCAATGATGTCCCCCACGGTGATCTTCTCAAACGGCTTCTCATCCATCAGAGAAAGCAGTGCATTGCAGATGTCGCGGTCCGTCCGCGCAAACTGATTTGACCGGCTCATAAATTTTTCCCTTCCCTTTCTGACCGG
>JBJEYC010000284.1:0-1917 GCA_051886435.1 Lachnospiraceae bacterium | reverse complement strand
CGTTGAGTTCGCTCATGTCCAGCGAGAGGGGAAGAAGCGCGCGAAACGCCTCTGCGGTGTCGTTGTCCTCCAGCTCAGCGGAAAAGCTGGTGCCGCCGACCTGGACCTGGATGGTGGAATCCTGCGTATTGTTCATATCCTGTTCCTTTCCGGAATTGGTTCCTTCCGCTTCGGTCAGGAGCGTCTTTGCTTCTTCCCGCACGTCTTTTTCCGCTCCGTCTATGCTGTCCTGGGACACCGTGATGCCCTCCAAAACGGTGGCATCCGGTTCCGCCTCCTGAATCTTCTCCAGGGTATCCGCAAACCCGCTCCCCGCGCTGGTGGTAAAGCAGCAGAGCGTCTTTCCCGAGAGGTCTTCCGCATCAAGGAAGGAGACCATCGGGGCGGGCAGGGTGTAATGCCAGATGGGATAGACAAGATAGATGATGTCATAGGAAGAAAGATCAATCGGATTGACAAGTTCCGGGCGGATGCCATCCTCGTCCTGTCCCTCTCCCACCTGGACGGTCTGCCGGTAGTCCACGGGATACGTGTACTTGGTCTGGATCGGATAGAGGCTCCCGCCGGTCTCATCCGCAATCCACTCCGCCATCTGCTGGGCATTGCCAAGCGCGGTGTCCTCTCCGGTCACGGCAAGGCTTGCGGAGGAGACGGCGTCGGTGCCCGCCAGGGAGGTATTGGAAGAGCGGGAAAAATACGCCACCAGGATGTGATCCGAAGTGCCCTCTGTGATGCCGGCATCCACGGCCCTTTCCGGCGTGTAGTCCGCATACCGGGTGTAGTTTTCCTCCTCAGAATCTGCCGCGGCGGAGGATGCCTGTGTACTCACGGCAGCAGCCGCCTTTGGTGCAGCCGCAGTGGTTTCTGCGGCGGCTGCGGCGGAACTGCTTCCGCAGCCAGCAGTCAGGGCGGCCACAAGAAGACCTGTGACCGCAAGGCTGATTCGTTTCATGTGCTGCCTCCTTTCCCGAAATCACTCGTCCAGCTCGATGATGACGTCATAGCTTCCCTGCAGGGCATCGATGTCGGCAATCGGAGAGGTCATGACGCCGATGTTGACCTGATTTCCGAACTGCTCTGACTCTGCCTCATCCCGAAAGAGGATCGTGAAGTACGGGGCATCTGTCGCGTAGTCGATGTCGCCGTTCAGCCAGCCGTAGTGCACCTCTTCCTCGCGGTAGGGGAGCTCCTCCGTCACTCCGCAGAAGTCGTGGGAATAGCGGCTCATGTGGACGGTGTAGGGGAGTTTGTCGATGAGGGCTTTTGCGGTCTCGCTGTCGTTTAGGACTCCGGTGATCACCGCGTCGTCTCCAAAGAGAATGCGGACCTTCGTGCCGTTCTTCGGCGGGATCCTGGTCGCGATGGAAGGGTTGTCGGTCTGCATCTGCGCGCCATCCTTTGCGGTCCGGATGCCGCTTGCTTTTGTGGTCTCCTGCGCTGCGGCAGAGGAGGTCTGTTCAGACGAATCTGCGGTATCTGTGCCGACTGCGGCCGCCGGGACGGCGGCTTCCTGCGATTGGCTGCTGCAGGCGCAAAGGCCAAGGGCCAGAATGCCTGCCAGCAGGGGAATGCATGGTTTTTTCATGTGGTTCTCCTTTCCGTGTGGTTACGCTGCCGGCATGTGCCGCGCCAGAAAGTCTTCGATGTCTCCCACGGCTTCTGCAAAGGGCTGGCCGTAGAAGCCGTGGCTTCCGTTTTCGATGAGGTGAAATTCAGCATGGGAATAGGTGTCCCTGGCCCGCTCTGACCAGGAGGAATCCACGAGGCCGTCCGCATCTCCGTGCAGGAGAAGAACCGGTCTGTCATAGTCTCCAATGGTCTCATAGGGGTCCAGGTCCCAGATATCTTCCACGTAGATCCGTCCGAGGGTGATCCAGTTTCCCCACTGTCCGAAGGTGTCCGGCACCTCAGAGAGCG
>JBJEYC010000283.1:0-1919 GCA_051886435.1 Lachnospiraceae bacterium | reverse complement strand
GACTCCACGGTGCGGCAGCTGGTGGTGCCCACACAGATGACCCGCTTTCCGTTTGCATGGGTCTTGTTGATGAGTTCCGCTGCCTGGGGCGATACGTGGTACCACTCGGTGTGCATGTGATGCTTGGTCACATCGTCCACCTTCACCGGGCGGAAGGTCCCAAGGCCCACGTGCAGGGTCACATAGCAGAGGTTGATACCCTTGTCCTGAATCTTCTGCAGGAGCTCCTTGGTGAAATGGAGTCCTGCCGTCGGGGCGGCGGCAGAGCCGTCGTACTTGGCGTAGACCGTCTGATACATGTTCGGATCCTGGAGCTTGTGGGTGATGTAGGGCGGCAGCGGCATCTCGCCGAGCTTGTCGAGCACCTCCTCAAAGATCCCGTCGTAGTAGAACTTCACCAGCCGGTTTCCATCCTCCACCACTTCGAGGATCTCTGCCTTGAGGGAGCCGTCACCGAAGGTGACACGCGCCCCGGGGCGGAGCTTCTTGCCGGGCTTTACAAGGGTCTCCCAGATATCTCCCTGTCTGCGCTTTAAGAGCAGGATCTCCACGCTGGCTCCAGTGTCCTCCTTGGTGCCAAGAAGTCTTGCCGGGATGACCTTCGTGTTGTTGAGAACCAGGGTCTCCCCGGGCTCTAGGTAGTCGATAATGTCCCGAAAGATCTTGTGCTCCAGCGCACCGGTATTTTTGTCGATCACCAGAAGGCGCGAGGCGTCCCGGTCCGGCAGGGGATCCTGGGCGATCAGCTCCTTCGGGAGATCAAAGTAGTAGTCTGCGGTCCGAAGGCCGAGGGGGACGCCGGACGTCCCTTCCGTCTTGTTGTTCTCGTTCTCTTCCATTTTTATTTCTACTTTCTGGCCTGTTACTCACTCGCTGCGGAAATCCGCGTCCTGCAAAAAGGCCTGGTAGCCGCGGAAGGCCTCATAGATATCTGCCTTGCTGGTTGCCTCCCACGGGGAGTGCATGGAGAGGACCGGCACACCGCTGTCGATGACGTTCATGCCGTACAGGGCGAGGATGTAGGCGATGGTTCCGCCGCCGCCCACGTCGACTCGGCCGAGCTCCGCGGTCTGGGTCAGGACGTTCTCCTTCTCAAAGATCGCACGCAGGTGTGCGATGTACTCCGCGTTGGCATCATTGGATCCGCTCTTGCCGCGGGATCCCGTAAACTTGTTGAACACCATGCCGCGGCCGAGGAACGCGGTGTTCTTCTCCTCAAAGCAGTCCGCCCAGTGGGGATCGTAGGCGGAGGACACATCCGAGGAGAGCATGCAGGAGTTCGCAAGGCAACGGCGAAGGGCAAGCTCCGAGTACTGTCCCGCGAGGTTCATGACCTCTGCCAGGGCATTCTCAAAGAAATGGGAGCGCATGCCGGTGGCGCCGACAGAGCCGATCTCCTCCTTGTCGACAAGAAGCGTCACGCCGGTGCGGCGAAGATTCTTTGCCTCCAGCTGGGCACGGAAGCTCGGGTACGCGCAGACCCGGTCATCCTGGCCGTAGCCGAGGATCATGGACCTATCAAAGCCGGCATCCCTTGCGGGGCCTGCGGGGACCACCTCGAGCTCTGCGGACTCAAAGTCGTCCTCCGCAATGCCGTAGTTCTCGGAGAGGATTGCAAGGAGTGCCTTCTTCACAGCATCCTTCGGAGTCTCCTCGTGGTCCTTTGTGGTCTTTCTCTTACTGTCTGCGTCGATGATGACCGGCTTGTTTCCGATCACGAGATCCAGGGCCTCGCCCTCGATCAGCTTGTCCGCCGTCTTCTTCATCTGGTCCTGGGCCAGGTGGATCAGAAGGTCGGAGACGAAAAAGACCGGATCATCCGGATCCTCGCCGACGTTGAGCTGGACGGTCTCCCCGTCCTTCTTCACGATGACGCCATGGATGGCAAGCGGCAGGGTCACGTACTGGTACTTCTTGAT
>JBJEYC010000282.1:0-1919 GCA_051886435.1 Lachnospiraceae bacterium | reverse complement strand
CGGAGACGCCGTCCATGTCGGACATCTTGGTGTGGAGGTGGAGCTCCACGCGCTTTTTCTCATAGTGATCCTGCCGGACCTTGACGAAGCTGGGGATCGCCATGACGCCGGAGGGCGAGGTGATTGTGATCTCGTGCTCGAAGGTGTCCATCTTGGTGTAGCCCTGCACTTTCACAAAGCGGCCCGGAGCAAGCCGTTCCATCGCCTTGTCTGCTTCCTCGGTGGGGGCAAAGATCTTGACCGCAATGGAGTCGGTGAAGTCCGTGATCACGAACTTCAGGATGGACTTGTTGTTGCGGATATCCCGCCGCTCGTTGGACTGGATCTTGCCGCGGATGGTGACGAGGCCGATCTCGCCCACGATGTCGGAGATCGGGATGAGATCGCCCTCCACGTCCTTGCCGCAGATGACGTCCGGATTCGAGGAGCGGATAAAGCCCCCGAAGTCCTTCCGGTCGCCCCACTTTGACTTCCTGCCGTTTCCCCTGCCGGCATTGCGCCCGCCTGCGTACGCCTTCTTTTCGGGAGCGGGGGCGTGCTTCTCCTCCTGCTCCTGTTCCACCGGTACCGTGACCGAGGGCTGCGGGAAATCCTCGTCGTAGACCGCGCGGGCGCGGCGCTTGGGTTCCAGGACATACTGGGTCTCCACGCTGCAGCCCATGCCGCAGCGCTCATTCAGGATCTGCTGCAAAAGGTCCCGGATCTTACCGCCCACGTCCATGCAGATCTGGGTGTCCTCGAGCTGCAGCACCACGGTCTCCTCATCCGGGTACTCCAGCTTGGCGCCCTTGAAGAAGTTCCCGTAGATCGGGGAGATGTGCCACATCTCGGTGGAGAGTGAGTCGCGGTATTCGTCGATCAGGGTTTCCGGCGTGTACTGGGACGAGAGCACAAAGCGCTCCGAGATCACCACGTCGGCACAGGTGCCCTGGCACACACAGGCCGTCAGCGCCTTCTCCATCTCGTAGATGTATTTCTTGTGGATCAGGTGATCCGACTCCAGGTAGATCTTGAGTTTGGTGTTCTCCCGGTTGAAGGTGATCCGCACCACCTTCGTGCCGCCGAAGAGCTCCTGGAGATTCTTGCCGACCTTCAGGGTCGGGAAGACGGAAAAGAATTCTTTTTCCAAAGTCTGCTCCTTTTTCGGACCAAAAACCCCGCCTGAGCCATGTTTTTCTCAGGCGGGGCAGGAATCAATTCTGCCAGTGATCCAGCTCGTCCCTGAGTGCGGACAAGAGCTGATCTTCCGGGACCTTCTTTACGATCTGTCCCTTTTTGATGAGAAGTCCCTCACCGTCGCCCCCGGCGATGCCGATGTCGGCTTCCCTGGCTTCACCGGGCCCGTTGACGGCGCAGCCCATGACGGCGACCTTGATGTTGTAGGGGTACTTCTGCACCATCTTTTCGACTTGGTCCGCCAGGCCGATAAGGTCGATCCGGGTTCTGCCGCAGGTGGGGCAGCTGGTCACCTCCACGCCGCCCTTGCGCAGCTTCAGATCCCGGAGGATCTGCTTTGCGGTGCGGATCTCCTCGACGGGATCTCCAGAGAGGGAGACGCGGATCGTGTCTCCAATGCCCTCGTACAGGATGATGCCAAGGCCGACTGCGGACTTGATGTTGCCGCCATAGACGGTACCCGCCTCGGTGATGCCCACATGGAGCGGGTAATTGGTCTTTTTCGCCAGGAGTTCATGGGCTCTGACGCAGGTCAGCACATCCGAAGACTTGATGGAGATCACGATATTGTCGTACCCGCAATCCTCCACCATGCCAACCTTGTCCAAGGCAGATTCCACGAGGCCCTCCGGGGTGACTCCCCCGTATTTTTCCAGAAGATCCCGTTCCAGCGAGCCGGAGTTTACACCCACCCGGATCGGGACGTTCCGCTCCTTGGCGCAGTCGACCACGGCCCGGATCCG
>JBJEYC010000281.1:0-1925 GCA_051886435.1 Lachnospiraceae bacterium | reverse complement strand
AAGTCGAGTACAGACTGGACAAGGCAAACATCATCCACGTCTCCATCGGCAAGGCATCCTTCACTGAGGAGCAGCTGCTTCAGAACTTCAACGCTCTGATGTCTGCACTCGTCAAGGCTAAGCCGTCCACTGTCAAGGGCCAGTACTTAAAGAGCATCTCCATGGCAACCACCATGGGCCCTGGCATCAAGATCGTGGCAAACCGGTATTGATTTCTTGAATACCATCTGATTTTTCGGGAGACCACCCTGCAGCTGCAGGGTGGTCTTCTTTTTGTTCTGCCGGATATGATATACTGCTCGATGTGAGGAGATCCCGCGCAGCGGGACAGGAGGGAGCTTATGAGAAGACATACTTTTTGGAGACGGGCTGTGCCCGCAGCAGCACTGGTCATGATCCTGGGATGCGGAATGACGGCAGAGGCCTCTCCGGTCATCATGCCCGATGGCTATATGTTTGACCCGGAGTATTACGCGCAGAACAACCCCGATGTGGTCGCCGCTTTCGGCGATGATCCGACCGCGCTCTATCAGCACTTCAAAAAGTACGGTGCCGCAGAGGGGCGTCTTCCCTGGGATCCCTACGCCGACATCGACATCGAGACCGTCCCCCACTATGGCAGAACCCCGGTACAGGATGCAGACACGTCCTATCACACCATCGAAGAATCCGACGCAGGAGAGGTGACGCTGACCTTTGCTGGTGACGTCAATCTTGAGCCCTCCTACTGTGGACAGGCGGCAGCCCAGAACGGCCTCGCGGGCTGTTTTGACGCGGGTGTCTTGAGTGCCATGCGGGATTCCGACTTTTTCGTCTTCAACAACGAGTTCACCTACACCCGAGCCACAAAGGCCAATACCAAGACCTACACCTTCAAGGCGGATCCCGCCTTCACAAAGCAGCTTGCCGACATCGGTACGGATCTTGTGACGCTTGCCAACAACCACACCTATGACTATCTGGAGAAGGGCCTTCTCGACACCCTCGATAATCTGAAAGCCGCCGGGATCCCCTACATCGGGGCCGGCAGGAATCTGTCCGAGGCAGAGGCGCCCTACTATGCAAAAGCCGGCAACACCACCCTTGCGATCATCAGCACCACGAGAATTGAGGGCTACAACAATCCGCCGACAAAGGGTGCCACGGCAAACAGCGCCGGCGTATTCCGGTGCCTGGATCCCACAGAACTTCTGCGAGTCGTGCGGGAGGCCAAGACAAAGGCAGATCTTGTCATCGTATATGTCCACTGGGGAACGGAGAAGCGGGCGACCCCCGATGCCAACCAGCTCACCCTGGCAAAACAGCTGGAGGCAGCCGGGTGCGACGTCGTGATTGGGGATCACTCCCACTGCCTGGAGACGTTGGGATATGTAAATGACATGCCGGTCGTCTACAGCCTTGGCAACTACCTGTTCAGCCACAATACAAGAAGCACCTGCCTCTACCGGCTGACGCTGAACACCGATGAGGGTACCATCCAGTCCGCCCAGTTCCTGCCAGTAACCACCTCCAACGGCACGTACCTTCGGACACCGGACGCCAAGACAAAGGCCTCCATGCTCTCCTACATGCGCTCTCTCTCCCCGCAGGTCTCGATCGATTCAGACGGCTATGTGACCAAAAAGCAGTAGAAGAGCAGTGGAAGAGGAGAAAAGATTGAAATTTTCCGTTGACAGTCCGATTTCCCTGTGATATGTTCTTCAAGGTCGCTCAAGACCGCCGAAGACAGCGAGCGCCGAAAGGCCCAACACACCAGCCCGCCGAGGAACGCATCAATTCATTCTGATTGATTTCCCTCTGTCTTTGGACAGAGGTTTTTTGTTTTCCGGCGAACGCCGGAAGCAGTTACCCCTGACGGATTGAGACGCCAAGCAAAAATCTATAAGGAGGTAAAGACATGGCAAAGATTGAACAGAAAAAGCCGG
>JBJEYC010000280.1:0-1942 GCA_051886435.1 Lachnospiraceae bacterium | reverse complement strand
CGATGCTCTATCCAAGGCTCCTCGCCGTGGCAGAACTTGGCTGGACCAAAGACAAAGATGCGGATGGCTTTTTCAGGCGGGCGGAGGACTTCCTCTCGCAACAAGGTCTGAACATCCTGACCCCCATGCCGTGGGAGGAGGCAGCCATCAGCGGCCAAAAAGCCGTTGCCCAGCTGGTGCAGGCGCTCCTTACCATGGGCGCCCGCTACGCCGGGATGACAACCGGGGAGGAGGACGAAGCCCCGGCAAAGGTGGAAGCCGTGACGCCGGACGGCACCGGGGACATGGACAGGGAGGCCATGACAAGAGCATATGTCACGGAAAAGATGAAGGGCGCCTACTCCCAGGAGGAGATCGAGGAGGCCATCCGTCTCATTCAAAAGGCCATGCTGGCTTGATCGGAGGAAGCTATGAGCGATCATGTTTATCGAAAAGAGGACTGTGCGCAGGACCCGCAGTTTCAGGAGCCCTTTGTCGACCTGGATGAATGGCGGGGGAAATCCCTGCGCTATGAAGTCCTGCGCGGCGGATTTTTGGGGACAAAGACAAGGTTCTGTTTTTACTTTCCGGAAGACGGGGCGTTTTCCCACCGGTTTTTCCAGAGGATGATGCCCGTGCAGGGGGATGAGACCGCGGCAGAAAAACTCCTTGGCACCGAGAACGACATGATCACCTTCGCCATCTCCCACGGTGCCATCCTGATCGATACCAACATGGGCGGCCTTGTGAACGGCGGCGGGGACGAAACGCTGGTGTACCGATCGAGTGCTGCCTGCGCCATGTATGCAAGGAAACTTGCCGCAGAGCGGTTTGGGGGCGGAGCGGTCTACGGCTATGTGTTTGGGGGTTCCGGCGGCGGATACAAGACCATCAGCTGCCTCGAGAGCACCGAGGGGATCTGGGATGGCGGCGTCCCGTTTGTGATCGGCTCGCCGATGGCGCTGCCGTACGTCTACACCGTGCGCTCCCATGCCATGCGTCTTCTGCGCGGAAAGCTCGAAGAGATCGCAGATGCCCTGGAGCCCGGGGGCTCTGGCGATCCCAAAGCCCTCCTCACGCCCCCGCAGAAAGAAGCCCTGGAGGAAGCCACCAGCATGGGCTTTCCGCTCAAGACCTGGACAGTCTGGAAGAGCCTCGGCGAGGGGGCGCTTCCCCTGCTTGCCCCCGCGGTCTTTTCCATCGATCCCACCTATGTCACGGACTTCTGGACGAAAGAGGGGTATCTGGGATACGAGAAGGAGGGGAGTGCCGCAAGGGACCGCATCCACCTGGAGACCGAGATCACCGGTATGTTTCTTCCGGATGGGAGCGCCCTGGATCCGGAGCACCAGGCGGACGGGAAAAATACCTGGGGCGTGGATGAAGCCTGGAAAAACCTGATGGCAGGAGAGGAAAAGCTCCCCGTCCTTCGCCTTCAGGATTTTCCCGAGGGGGACGTGTACACCAAGGGCCTGACCCTCACCTTTTTGGGCGGCGCGCTGGCAAAAGAGACGATCCATGTGCGGCCTGTCGGGAGTAAGATCGTAGCCGTCGAGCCGGATCCCATGGAATCGCGGGATCTTGCCGCCCTTCTTCAAAAGGTGCGGCCGCACGAGCGGGTTCTTCTGGACAATTCCGCGTATCTTGCCCTGCAGACCTACCACCGCCACCAGGTCCCGGGGCCGGAGTACCACGCCTTTGACCGGTTTCGAAAGGCGGATGGAACGCCCATCTATCCCCAGCGCCCCGTTCTTGCGGGTCCTGTCATTGCAAGGGGCGGTGCCGGTTCCGTCCAGTCCGGCAGCATTCACGGCAGGTGCATCGTCGTGGAGAGCCTGATGGACGAGAGCGCCTTTCCCTGGCAGGCCGACTGGTACCGCCAACAGGTGAAGGCCCATTGCGGTGCGCCGGAGGAGGAGCAGTTTCGGCTCTACTTCATGGACCACTGCATGCACACCGACTG
>JBJEYC010000279.1:0-1943 GCA_051886435.1 Lachnospiraceae bacterium | reverse complement strand
CCGAAGTAGGAGTCCTTCCAGCGGATGTTCAGCATGATGGAGAGGGCGTGCTGGGCGTGGCGCCGCTCCTCAGGGCTGACCTCCGAGGACCTGGCGACCGCAAGGTTCCGTCTTGCCCACTTTCGGATGTTGGCGGGAAGGGTGCTCTTTGCGCACTCGAGAAAGTCGGTCATGCTCTGCAGACTCGTGAGCTTCATCTCGTCCGAGTCCTCCCCGTTCTCCTCGTCCGGGTTTTCCTCCTCCTGGGGCTTGGTCTCAAGGAGTCTGGAGATCACGTACTGAAGAAAGCCGTCCGCTGCCGAGAGCTTGGTCACCCCGTCCGAGGAGACCTCGCGGATCTTGTAGACGCAGTAGCCGCGCTTTGTGTCCTTTCCGGAGAGCCGCACCATGATCCCGTTGCTGCCGAGCCACCCGAGAAGCCCCTGGAACCGGGAGTCGATCTCGAGCACGTCCGCCTGGCACTTCTCCCCGTCCCGCATGAAGATAAACGAGGAGCGGACCTCCGGCTTTTCAAACAGGCCGCTCGTGTGGTGGATCAGCTTTCCCGCCGCGTTGTCAAGCACCATAAACGGGTGTTCCTCATCCGCCTGGGCGCTGTCCGAGGCAAAGGGCGTGAAGGTGCACACTGCCTTTGCCTTCTTCGTGGCATCCACTGCGGTCTCGTGCTCTGCTTCTCCAAAATCAAAGACCAGATTTGACATGCTGTTCCTCCTTGTCCTTGTTGTCCTGCTGCCATTTTTCGAGAAAGGCGGGAAGCTCTGCCAGGGTGGGCAGAATCGCCGCCGCCGTGTTTTTCATCTCCTCATCCGGGGGAACCGCATCCGGAATCATCACGGTCACCATGCCGGCGGCCGCCCCCGCCCTGACGCCGTTGTAGGAGTCCTCCACGACAAGGCACTGCGCCGGGGCCGCCCCGACCGCCTTTGCCGCCATGAGAAAGACATCCGGGAACGGCTTTCCCCGCTCCAGGGTATTGCCGCTGACCACCTCCGCAAAATAGGACGAGAGCCCGGTGCGCGCAAGGTTTGTCTTTGCCCGCTCCAGGGGCGAGGAGGTGGCAAGAACGCAGGTGTAGCCCGCCTTCGTGAGGGCAGAGAGTGCCTCCCGGGCGCCGGGCTTTAGGTCGATCCTCTTTGCAAAGGCTGCCTCGCAGATCGCGTCCTTTTTCTGAATCAGCGCGTCGGCGTCATACCCCAGCTCCTTGAGATACCGGTAGTTGACGACGCTGCTTCTTCCCACCATCTGCCGGAGTTCTTCCTCCTTCAGGCCCACCTGCCGCCAGGCGGCGCTGTAGACCTTCTGGGTGTCCGTGATGGTGCCGTCCATGTCGAAGAGGATGGTGTCGATCATGACGCCCCTCCGACGCTTCCCGCCAGGTAGTCAACGAACTGCTGGGCGCAGCGCCCGGAGAAGCCGCCGTGGTTCATCTCCCAGACATTTGCCTGGCGCCGCAGCTCCTCCTCGGAGATCTTGATCTCGGGGTAGCGCTTGGTCAGCTCCTCCACGATCTTGAAGTACTCCTGCGGTGAGGGACGGAAGTACCCGATGGAGACGCCAAAGCGCGCCGACAAAGAGAGCTTCTCCTGCACCGTGTCGTTGTGGTGGATGTCCGCGCTGTCCGCATCCTGCTTGTCACCCCAGGTCTCCCGGATCAGATGGCGGCGGTTGGAGGTGGCGTAGATCAGCACGTTCTCCGGGCGCGGCTCCAGACCGCCCTCGATGACCGCCTTCAGGTACTTGTAGTCGGTCTCGAACTCCTCAAAGGAGAGGTCGTCCATATAGATGATGAAGCGGTAGTTGCGGTTCTTGATCTCGTTGATGATGCGGGAGAGGTCCTTGAACTGGTGCTTGTAGACCTCGATCATCCGCAGGCCGTCGGCATAGTACTGGTTCAGGATGGCCTTGATGCTGGTGGACTTGCCGGTGCCCGCATCGCCGTAGAG
>JBJEYC010000278.1:0-1946 GCA_051886435.1 Lachnospiraceae bacterium | reverse complement strand
GACCACTCCCGCTCCTGGGCAAACTCCTGGCCCATGAACAGGAGCTTCTTGCCCGCATGTCCCATCATGAATGTGTATCCCAGGCGCAGGTTCGCAAACTTGTCCACCTCATACCCGGGCATCTTGTTCAGCATGGAACACTTTAAGTGCACCACCTCGTCATGGGAGAGCGGCAGGATGTAGTTCTCCGCGCTGTTGTAGCTCATGGCGAAGGTCATGTTGTAGTGAGAGCCCTTGCGCATGACCGGATCGAGCTTCATGTACTCACAGAAATCATGCATCCAGCCCATGTTCCACTTGAAGGAGAAGCCCAGTCCGTCCGGAGAGCCGATCGGGCTCGTAACCTTGGGCCAGGCAGTGGACTCCTCGGCGATCGTCACAAAGCCGGGATAGCTGCCCCGGACCACGGAATTCAGGTGCTTGAAGAATTCGATCGCATCCAGGTTCTTGTTTCCGCCATACTTGTTGGGCAGCCACTGGCCTTCCTTCTTGCCATAGTCCAGATACAGCATGGAGGCCACAGCGTCCACACGGATGCCGTCCACGTGATAATCGCGGATCCAGTAGAGCACATTGGCAATCAGGAAGTTCTTCACTTCGGGCTTGCCCAGATTGAAGATCTTCGTGCCCCAGTCCGGGTGCTCTCCGCGCCTCGGGTCCGGATCCTCATAGATGCACTGTCCGTCAAAACGGGCCAGTCCGTGGGCATCCGGGCAGAAGTGTGCCGGCACCCAGTCGAGGATGACGCCGATATGGGCCTTGTGGAGTGTATCCACCAGATACATGAAGTCCTTGGGCGTGCCATAGCGGGAGGTGGGAGCATAGTAACCCGTCACCTGATAGCCCCAGGAACCGTCAAACGGGTGCTCCAGAATGCCCATCAGTTCAACGTGGGTGAACTTCATCTCCTTCAGATACTGCACCAGCCGGTCTGCAAACTCCCGATAGGTGTAAAAGCCGTCCGGTGTTCCGTCGGGATGTTTCATCCAGGATCCCACATGGCACTCATAGATTGCCATGGGCTCCCGGTTCGGATCCTTCGTCGGGCGATCCGTCATCCACTTCGCATCATGCCAAGTGTAGCCGGACAGATCCGCCGTTCTCGATGCAGTGCCCGGGCGCAGTTCCGCCCAGTTCGCATAGGGATCCGCCTTGTAGATCTTCTCCCCCTCCGGGGTGGTGATCAGGAACTTGTACAGCTGCCCTTCGTGGACGCCGGGGATAAAAGCAGTCCAGATGCCAACTTCCCCTGCCTTTGTCATCGGGTTCTGCTCTTCGTTCCATCCGTTAAACTCGCCGATCACGTGGATCTGGCCCGCGTTCGGTGCCCAGACGCCGAAGAAGTACCCCTCTTGTCCGTTCTCCACAGACGGATGGGCTCCCAGCTTCTCATAGATGTCGTAGTGGGTGCCCTGACCAAACAGGTAGCAGTCCTCCTCCGACACAAAGACCTCTGTCTTCTTCGGTGCCGCAGGCTTTTTTGCAGCCGCGGTTTTCGCCCTTGTCTTCTTTGTGGTGGTTCCCGTCTTTGCCATACCCTGTTACCCCCTTATTTTATTGTTCCTTCACGCCTCGTAGTGCTGGAAATCCTTTTCGTGAATGATGATCCGGTCATCCTGGTCATAGCGCTTACGCGAGAGGATCAGCATCAGCGTGTGCAGGTTCTTCTTGGATGCCCAGCCGATGGCCTCATCCACCAGGTCACGCACCTCCTTGGTCGTTACCTGATGATCCCTCGTCTGCCGCGCAGAGATACGGGAGGAAAGTGCCAGCTGGCCCATCTCATCAATGCTGTAGTCCTTTGCCTTGGCATACTCCAGGCCATAGGACACCAGTGCTTTGTCGGTCAGGGGCTGAATGTCCACCGTGACTGTAAAGCTCTTCACGTAATCCGGATACTCCTGCAGGAACTCGTCCATCGCCCGCTTCTTGTCGGCGAAGATCAC
>JBJEYC010000277.1:0-1950 GCA_051886435.1 Lachnospiraceae bacterium | reverse complement strand
TCGATGTCCACGCCGCCGATGGCGTCGATGAGCTTGACCAGCGTGCGGATGTTGATGCGGATGTACCGGTCCACATCCACCAGGTAGTTGTCGCGGATCTCCTCCACCATCATCTGGGCGCCGCCGTAGCGGAAGGTGTGGGTCAGCCAGTCCCACTGACCCTCATAAGGGCCCCAGAGGACCGGGACACCGGTGCCGCGCTCGAAGCTTGCAAGGGTTACCTTGCCGGTGTTCTTGTTGATGGATAGCAGGATACAGGTATCGCCCCGGGCATCCGTAGAGAACTTCTCGGTACGGTCATCGGTGCCGATCAGGAGGATATTGTAGACAGAGGAATCCTGGAAGATCTCACCCTCTGCCTTGACAGTATCCGCCTCCTCGACATCCGCGAGGTTCTTCTCCATGTCCTCTTCCGCGGACTTGGCAACGGAGGAGTTATCCTCCTCCTCCTTGAGCTTCGCCACGTACTCATCGGTGTAGGCCGCCGACTGGTCCTTCTGAAGTCTGGAGTACTCATAGTGGAAAAAGCCAAGGACAAACAGGACAAAGCATACGAGAACGGTGATCGCGATCCGAACACCCTTTTTTAAGTGGTACCACCAGTTCTTCACCTTTTTGGGGGCAGAGGACTTTGTCGCTTTGTCATCGCCAGGTGCCTTTTCGTCTTCCTTCACTTCCGGAAAGACCCAGCCCTTCTCCTCCGCTTCCCTCTTTGCCTTTGCCTCCTCGGTGTCGGTATCGGTCAGCTCAATGCCGTCTGGGGCAGAAGGCTTTCTGCGCCTTTTCCTGGCGGGTGCTGGTCTCCTCGCGGCTGCGGGGACTTCCCGCTTTTTCGCTGTATCAGCCGCAGGAGCCGCTGCTTTCTTTTCATTGTCCTTTTGGGAAGCCTCTTCTTTTTTCGGTGCCTCTTTCTGGGCGTCCGCCTTTTCTTTCTTCTTTTCGGGCACCGCGCTCTCTTCTTTTTTCGCGTCCTCTTCTTTCTTCAGAGCTTCTTTCTCGCTCCGGCGGACACTGGAATTCTTCTTTGCGCTCTCCGGGCCTGCCCAGTCGACTTCAAGACCGGAAGATCCTTCTTCCGCTGCCTCGGAGACACTCTCTGTCTTCTCTTTCGGCTCGTCTGACGTCACGTAGTCCATCTGGAGGCTCTCGGAGGCAGAAGTGCGCTCCTCCTGCTCGGAGAGGCTCTCGATCTGGATACTCTCCGAATTTCCTGTCGGCATCTTCCCGATGCTCTCAGATGCCGCCTCGGAGATCTCCTCCTTTTGGGACGCAGCGGTCTCTTTGGCAAGATCCTCTGCGCCGTCGGTCTCCACGACGTCGATTCCGGTGACCTTCTGCTTTTCGGCATCCTGGTTCTGCGGCTGCGGTTTCTGATTTCTTCTGCGTCTGCTCATATCGTCCTGTTCTTACTCACGTATTGCGGCTTTGTTACGACTTTGTTAACCGCCGCGCCGCTATCCGTTATAGTCTCTCCCGGCAAGGGTTGCAACCGGTTTTCCTGTTTCTGTGCAGTTGTTTACCCGTTTTCACTGCCCCTGCCGTCATCCAGATGCTGTCTTGCAAGGTCCTTTGCCACCAGTTCCTCGCCGGTGGCGCCGCCCGCAAGCTGTGCCTTGGATGCCGCCGATAGCCCGTTGTCCGCCACCGCACACAGGTCACAGGTGCTCAGAGCATCGAGCTGTTCCTTTGTGATCTTTCCATCGCGGTAGTCCCGGACAGCCGGAATCTCGTACATCGAGTACTTCTTCTTTTTCCAGAACCGCAGGAACTTATGCCGTACCACCCACCATGCTGGCTTCCAGATGTACTTGTGCATGGCGGGGGAGGCGGAACCAATCATCCAACACTGCCGGTCGCAGTGGCGTACCCGATTTCGGACCTCGTCTGCCTGTTTGGAGTTCCAGAGGGTATCCCAGTCCTCATTGTTGAGGTTTCCCATGACCCACTTTT
>JBJEYC010000276.1:0-1951 GCA_051886435.1 Lachnospiraceae bacterium | reverse complement strand
GGTGCTGATTTTTTTTAGTGGTATTGTATTCTGCTGCCTTCCCGGCCACTGGTACTTCCTTATCCTTACTTTACGGTGATGGCGCCCTTCTGCCGGATGCCCATCACGTGGATGTTCCCAGCGCCCAGGTACTTGCCGAGGTAGGAGACGAACTCCGCCGTGTCCTGCTTTGCGGTGATGCAGGCGATGACGCCGGCAAAGCCGCCGCCGTGCAGGCGGCAGACGCCCCGGCCCTTCTTCTTCATGAAGAGCTCCGAGAGCGCAAGGGCATAGGGGATGGACTGCTCCTTCGGGTCAGAGACCACGTAGGCGTTCTGGAGCCACTTCCAGGAGCTGTTTCCGGACTCTTTGATGATGCCGGGAATCTCCTCTTTGCGGCCCTCCCGAAGTGCTGCCACCGCATCCTCCACGCGGCGGCACTCCTCGTAGTAGTGCAGGGCGCGCAGGATGGCGCGGTCATTGCCAAGCTTTTCTCTGATCTCCGGAAGCTTTGCCAAAAGCGCCTCCTCGGTGCTGTCGCAGAGATTCTCTCCGCCAAGCTCCTTCGCCACCAGGCGCATCTCCTCCGGGATGGAGGAGTACTCCGCAGACAGGTCCGCATGGCCCTTGCCGGTGTTTACAATGACAAGATCGCAGCCGAGCTGGTCAAAGCCAAAGTCGACCTTCTCATACTTCACCTCGCCGCCGCCAAAGTCCAGGTAGATCGTGCCGCCGACGGCGCAGGCCATCTGGTCCATCAATCCGGATGCCTTGTCCCAGAATTTGTTCTCCGCGTACTGGCCGATCCGGGCGTAGTGGGCATAGTCGATCTTTCCATCGTTGAAGAACTCGTTGAGGATGGCGCAGACCAGCATCTCAAAGGACGCCGAGGAGGAGACCCCGGCGGAGCTGATGACCTGGGTGGAGACATAGGCACGGAAACCGCCGATCTGATAACCGAACTCGTCCCGGGCTGCCTTCAGCATGCCTCCCACAAGGGAAAGGCTTCCCTTGCACTTCGGAACCGCCTCTAAGTGGTTCGTGTCCACCACGATGGGATCCGGATAACCCTCGCTGATGATGGTGACCACGCCGTCGTCTGTCGCTGCTGCCGCGGCGATCGTATCCATCGTGATGCTGGCCGCCAGGATCTTGCCGCCGTTGTGGTCGGTGTGGTTGCCGATGATCTCGGTCCGTCCCGGCGCGGAGAAGTAGGTCAGATCCGCTTCCCCGAAGTGCTCACCAAACGACCGCTCCAGGTTCTCATAACGCGCCTTTGCCTCGTCTGCCTGCTCTCCGTAGATTTTCTTCAATACATCCACGCTTGGTACTGCCATCTTGTTCTCTCCTCCTTCGGAAGTTCACTGCGGCGAAAGCCGCCCCTTTTACCTGTTACCATCATGCCGGTTTCCCGGCCCCTTCGCAATGCCTTTTGGTTTCAGAAAACGGTACTTTTGTTGCAGTCAGGAAAGGACAAAGAACGCGGCGCTCGCCGGCGGAACAAGGCACTTTCCCGCTGCATTCTCTGCAAAGTCCTGCTGCCCCTTCATGCCGCCCGCAGCATAGAGCAGGGTGTGCGAAGCGGGAAGGGCTGTCTCCATCACGGCCTCCTGTCCGGAGGGATTTAAGACGACAAGGATCCGCTCGTTTTCTGCCGTTCTCTCATAGACAAGAGGGTAGCTGTGGTCCTGAAGTTCCAAAAGCGTAAAGTCCGCCTCGTTCCCAAGGGCCGGATGGTCCTTTCGAAGGGCGATCAGTTCATGCACCGCGTTCCACACGGAGTTTGGATCGCTGCGCTCGGTCTCCACGTTCACGGTGTCCACCGTCGGGCCCTGGGCGATGTAGAGATCCTCCTTCGGCGCCGAGGAAAAGCCCGCGTTGGTCGTGTGGTCCCAGGCCATGGGGGAGCGGGAACCGGTCCTCTCGTATCCGCCCTCCACCGAGGCAAGGCCCTCCACGTAGCGCTCGCCGA
>JBJEYC010000275.1:0-1959 GCA_051886435.1 Lachnospiraceae bacterium | reverse complement strand
GACCGATGGCAGGTGTAACAGACCTGCCATTTCGTCTGCTCTGCAAAGAACAGGGCGCGGGTCTGACGGTGACGGAAATGATCAGCGCCAAGGCGATCACCTACGGGAACCGGCGCACCGGCGAGCTGATGCGCACGAGACGCCCGGAGGAGACCCCGCTCTCCCTTCAGCTCTTCGGTCATGAGCCGGAGGTCATTGCCGAGGCGGCAGAGCGCATCGAGGGGGAGACCTTTGACATCCTGGATCTGAACATGGGATGCCCTGTTCCGAAGATCGTGAACAACCATGAGGGCTCCTATCTCATGAAGGATCCGGATCTCATCGAGCGGATTGTCGCGGCGGCGGTGCAGCACAGCTCCCGGCCCGTGACGGTGAAGCTCCGGGCGGGCTTTGACTGCGACCACTTCAATGCCCCCGACTGCGCGAGGGCAGCGGAGGCGGGCGGCGCCTCTGCGGTCGCCATCCATGCCAGGACGAGGACCCAGATGTATGCCGGCCATGCGGACTGGGCGCGGATCCGCGAAGTCCGGGAGGCGGTGAAGATTCCGGTCGTCGGAAACGGGGATGTCAAAAGCGGCGCGGATGCAAAGCGCATGCTGGAGGAGACAGGCTGCACCGCGGTCATGGTGGCCCGGGCTGCGGAGGGAAATCCCTGGATCTTCCGGGACATCAACACCTACCTGGACACGGGAAAGGAGACCGAACCGCCCTCCCGCCGGGAGATCATCCAGATGATCCTGCGGCACTGCGCCCTGGTGCGGGAAATCATCGGGGAGCGGGAGGGAATCCTGGAGATCCGCAAGCACGTCGCCTGGTACCTCGCCGGCTTCCCCGGCGCCTCCCGGGTGCGCCAGAAGGTCAACACGGTCACTTCCTTTGAAGAACTGGAGTCGCTTCTTAGAAAAGAATTTCCCTATGCTTGACCCATGGGTGGAGAGCCGTTATAATCCCTAATCGGACATTTTTGAGAAAACGCAGGGCTGTTTTCGGCGCTGCGTCTTTGCTCCTGAATTGCAGAGGTACACGGAAACATGGAAGAAAAGAAAAATATTTTGACGTATGCTGGCCTCAAGAAGTACGAGGATGAGCTGGAGGATCTGAAGATCAACCGCCGCAAAGAGGTGGCCGAGAAGCTCAAGGAGGCCATGGCACAGGGCGATCTCTCCGAGAACGCGGAGTACGATGCCGCCAAGGACGAGAAGAGAGACATCGAGGCGAGAATTGAGGAGATCGAGAAGATCTTAAAGAACGTCGAGGTCATCCCGGAGGAAGACGTCAAGCTTGACAAGGTCAATGTGGGCTGCACTGTCACGATTCATGACCTGGATGAGGATGAGGATCTTGACTACTCCATCGTCGGCTCCAACGAGGCGAACAGCCTGGAGGGCAAGATCTCCAATGAGTCCCCTGTGGGCAAAGCCCTGATGGGTGCCAAGGTCGGCGACACGGTCACGGTGGAGACCCAGGCCGGCGCGTTCCAGTACAAGGTCGTCAGAATTTCCAGAACCGATGCAGGCTGATCTGGAAAGATCAGATGATTCCGGCCCTTCGCCGTGCGGAGGGCCGTTTTTCCGTACCAGAGAAACCGCGGATTGCACAGAATTGTGAGGGTGAAAATGGCAGAGAAGCAGAATAACGGCGAAATGACACAGGACATCGGGCAGCTCGAGAAGGTGAGACGGGACAAGCTTGCCGCGCTGCAGGCTGCGGGAAAGGATCCCTTCCGGATCACCACCTACGATCAGACCCACCATACCAAAGAGGTCCGGGACAACTTCGATGCCCTTGCCGGAAAGCAGGACGAGGAAGGCAACTACATCGAGGAGCCGACCACGGTCTCCCTGGCAGGCCGCATGATGTCCAAGCGTGTCATGGGCAAGGCATCGTTTGCAAATCTTCAGGATCGGGATGGCAGAATTCAGCTCTACATCTCCCGCAATGACCTGGGCGATGAGAACT
>JBJEYC010000274.1:1168-9311 GCA_051886435.1 Lachnospiraceae bacterium | reverse complement strand
GCTCCATGCCGTCTACGATCGTCCGGCCGCTCCCGGAGATGATGTTCCAGACCTCATCCCGGTGCTCATGGCTGTGGTAGTTCATGTGGTGGCTAGGCTTTAGGGTGACAAGAATCGTCATGGACTCATTCTCCACGTCCAGCACCGTAAAGCTTCCCCATGACTTCTCCGCAAACATCACCTGCTGGTCCATCTTGTCGACATAGGGCTTGATGTAGCTGGACTGCTCCTTGTCAGAGACGAGAATCCCCTCCGGGGAAGCCGCCACCACCATGTCCTTACAGCCCATGCACAGGATCGGAATGTTCAGCTCGTTGACGACGTTTGTGTTCTCGCAGGTGTCATTCAGCACCGCATTGCCGATGGCAGGCTCTTCCATCGCCTCGGTCAGGGTGTTCCAGGTGCCCATGTCCTTCCACTCGCCGGCAAAGCGCATGACCTGTATGCTGGGCTCCTTCTCGCAGACTGCGTAGTCGAAGCTGATCTTCTGCACGGTTTCGTATTTTGCCGCAAGATCGTCATAGTCCATAAAGTCCATGAGTGCATGGGCCTTTTCGAGGACGTAAGACGCCTTGAAGGCAAAGACACCGGCGTTCCAGAGGGCGCCCCGGCTGATGTAGTCCGCAGCGGTCTTGGCATCGGGTTTTTCCTTGAAAGTCTCCACCCCGGAGACAAGATCCCGGGATCTGGGGATCACATAGCCGTACTTCTCAGATGGATAGGTGGGCTCGATGCCCATGACGGTCAGGTTGGCGGCGCCTCCGGCGGCAAGGTCGGAGAGGCGCTTCAGGGCCTGAAAGTAGTCCTCGTTGACATAAGGGTCCACCGGGCAGACAACGACCGGCTCATTGGGGTCCACGCCCTGGATGTCCACCAGATAGCTGACGGCCAGGCTGATTGCCGGGAAGGTGTCCCTTCTTGCGGGCTCCGGGGAGATCGCAACGTCTTCTCCGAGCTGGTTGCGCAGGGCAGAGATCTGGCTTCGCGAGGTGGCCACCGTCACCGTGGCGTCCGTGTCCACCGAACGGATCTGGCGGTAGACCCGCTGTACCATGGACTCATAGGTTCCATCCTCTTTCTTGAAGATCTTGATGAACTGCTTGGACCGGACGTTGTTGGACAGGGGCCAGAGCCGCTGTCCGGATCCGCCGGACAACAGAATGATGTGCATAGTTTCCTCCCCGCGGCCGCTTTGCGGCCGTGTCAGTGATCTTTGTTTTGGGTTCTTCTTCCAGGTTCTCAAATCCCGCAGCGTCCCGGACACCGGGATCTTTGCTTCCCGGAAACAGCAAGATCCCTGCCTTGGCAGGGACCTTTTCAGAATTGCTCTCGGATTCAGCGCTCCGCGCGCATCGGGTTGTGAAGGAAATCGTCATAGGTCAGGCGGATGCCTTCGTCCAGACTCGTCTTTGCCTCCCAGCCCATGGCCTTGGTCTTGGAGATGTCAAGGAGCTTTCTGGGAGTTCCGTTGGGCTTTGAGGGATCCCAGCGGATCTCACCGGTGTAGCCGATGATCTTTGCCACCTTCTCGGTGAGCTCCTTGATTGTCAGCTCCTTGCCGGTGCCGGCATTGACGGTCTCGTTTCCGCTGTAGTTGTTCATCAGGAACACGCACAGGTTTGCGAGGTCATCCACGTACAAAAACTCACGAAGCGGTGAGCCGTCGCCCCAGCAGGTCACGTAGGGAAGGTTCTGCTCCTTGGCCTCATGGAAGCGCCGGATCAGAGCCGGCAGCACGTGGCTGTGGGTCGGATGGTAGTTGTCGTTCGGACCATAGAGGTTGGTGGGCATCACGGAGATGTAGTCCGTGCCGTACTGGCGGTTTAAAAACTCGCAGTACTTCAGGCCCGAGATCTTCGCCAGGGCATAGGCCTCATTGGTCTTCTCGAGGGGTCCTGTCAGAAGGCAGGACTCCTTCATGGGCTGAGGCGCCATGCGGGGATAGATGCAGGAGCTGCCGAGGAACTCCAGCTTTTTGCAGCCGTTCTTCCAGGCGCTGTGCACCACGTTCATCTCCAGGATCATGTTTTCGTACATGAAGTCCGCAAGGGCCTCCTCGTTGGCGACGATGCCGCCGACCTTGGCCGCGGCAAGGAACACATAGTCAGGCTTCTCCTTTGCGAAGAACTCCTCCACGTCATCCTGCCTTGTCAGATCCAGCTCCTTGTGGGTTCTGGTGATGATATTGGTATAGCCCTGCCGCTCCAGTTCCCGCTTGATCGCGGAGCCCACCATTCCCCGGTGGCCCGCCACGTAGATCTTTGCATTTTTTTCCATCATGATTGTCCTGCCTTCTTTCTGCTTTCGCTTTGTATCAGCGGATGATTCCCTTCTCAAGGTACTCCTCGAGATTGGTTCCGATAACCTCTTTTGCCCGCTCCACACGGACCTTTTTCTGATCGCTCTCCACCATGATCTTCACGAGCTCCTCAAAGCTCGTCTTCTGGGGATTCCAGCCAAGGACCGTCTTTGCCTTGGTGGGATCGCCGAGGAGGTTGACGACATCCGTCGGCCGGTAGAAATCCGGGGAGACCTCAACAAGGACCTTTCCGGTTGCCTTGTCGATTCCCTTCTCGTCAACACCCTCACCCTCCCAGGCAAGCTCAATGCCGACATCGTGGAAGGCGAGTGTTGCGAACTCGCGGACCGAGTGCTGGACGCCGGTCGCGATGACAAAGTCATCCGGCTTTTCGTTTTGCAGGATCAGCCACATGCACTCCACATAGTCCTTCGCATAGCCCCAGTCCCGAAGGGAGGAGAGGTTGCCAAGGTAGAGCTTGTCCTGCTTGTTCTGGGCGATTCTTGCGGCTGCCAGGGTGATCTTTCTTGTCACGAAGGTCTCGCCGCGGCGCTCAGACTCATGGTTGAACAGGATGCCGTTTGCGCAAAACATGCCGTATGCTTCCCGGTACTCCTTCATGATCCAGAAGCCGTACTGCTTCGCCACCGCGTAGGGGCTGTAGGGATGGAAAGGGGTCTTCTCAGACTGGGGAACCTCCTCCACCTTGCCAAAGAGCTCCGAGGTGGATGCCTGATAGATGCGGCAGGTCTTGGTCAAACCGCAGAGGCGCACTGCCTCCAGGATCCGAAGGACGCCAACGGCATCCACGTCTGCCGTGAACTCCGGCACATCAAATGAAACCTGCACGTGAGACTGAGCGGCCAGGTTGTAGATCTCATCCGGGCGCACCTGGGAGACGATATTCAGAATACTCATCGAATCCCCGAGGTCTCCGTAGTGCAGGTGGAAGTTGGGTCTGCCCTCAAGGTGGGCGATCCGTTCCCTGTAGTCCACGGAGGATCTGCGGATCACGCCGTGAACATCATATCCCTTCTCCAGGAGGAGCTCCGCCAGGTAGGAGCCGTCCTGTCCGGTGATGCCGGTAATCAGTGCTTTCTTTGCCATGGTATTGGTTTCCTTTCTCGCATCCCCGTGTGTCTCCTTTCTCACCCTCCCCGCCTGTGGTAAGATATGGAGGATCTTGACACGGAGTCTGTCATTCAACGTTGCCAGTGTACCGCGATTTTCTCCCGGTGTTGATGCACGATGTTGGCAGATATTAGCACGATCTTGACCGGAACGGCGGGGCCGGCTGCCCCGCCGACATGGTCCTTCGGAGGCCCTTCTATGGAAGAATCCCTGTTTCACGGGAGCCTTGTCTCCTCCCGGCGCATTGTCTACACCCCCTCTCCGTTTGCAAAAGCCTATCTTTTGCACCTGCAGGAGACCGGGTCTTTAAAAGCCACAAAGCCCCATACCTCTCGGCGTGCGGGGCTTTCCTCCTACCTGTTTTTCATTGTCCGCTCCGGGGCGGGGGAGCTCTCCTATGAGGGGAAGACCTATCCTTTGGAGGCAGGAGACTGCATCTTTTTAAGCTGTGAGAGCGCCTACTCCCACACAACCTCAAAGGATCTGTGGGAACTCGCCTGGGCCCACTTCTCCTCTCCGGCCATGGCGGGCATCTATAAGAAGTATCGGGAACGGGGCGGCGCACCGGTGTTCCACCCGGATGGCATCGGCCCCTTTGTCTCGTGCCTCTCGGACCTGTATGCGGCAGCCTCCTCGGATGACTACATCCGGGATATGCGCATCAACGAGATCCTGGCAAGGCTCCTGAGTCTTCTCATGGAGCAGAGCTGGCACCCGGAGAATGGAAAAGAGCGCGGAGAGAAGAACCACATCCCGGCCCAGGTGAAGGCCTATCTCGATACCCATTACGCGGAGAAGATCACGCTGGACGATCTGGCGGGGCAGTTCTTTGTCAACAAGTTCACGCTGACGAGGGTCTTCAAAGAGCGGTATGGGACGACGATCATGGGGTATCTCACTTCCCTTCGGATCAGCGAGGCAAAGCGGCTTCTTCGCTTTACGGATCTTGCCATCGAGGAGATCGGTCCAAGGGTCGGAATTCCGGACGCGAACTATCTGAGCCGGCTGTTTTCCCGGGTGGAGGGGGTCTCCCCCGCGGTGTATAAAAAGAGCTGGCAGGGCGGGGGAAGGTAACGGGTGTTGTCCCCTGCAGGGGTCTCTCCCCCTCCCGAAGCCGCTGGAATACGCCTGTTTTTTCCGGGTTCCTGCTCATTCTCCTGATGGATTTTGCAGGGAAGTCCTGTTATCATGATGGTATAGCGCAGAGTGGCGCATGACTTCTTTGATTTTCATGCGCGCAGCTAAGAAGGGAGGGCTCCAATGAGATCAAAACGACTTCTTGCTCTGACGCTGACCGGAATGCTGTTTTTTGCAACCGGGTGTAGTCAGATGCAGTTCATTGCAACCGGAAAAGAATTCAAGTCCATCTGTGAGGACAACGGGCTGACGGTGACCGACATCACCGACGCCCTCAGCGAGGAGAATGGATACACCAGCCTCAACTCCGCCTACACGGCGGTGCCGGACAGCGGTGCCTTTACAGTCAACTACGCATCGTTCTCCAACAGCAAGGAGGCTGAGAACTACTACAGCTCCATCGCGGACCAGATGGACGGCGTCGAATACAACGGAACCAACTACAAGGCAGAGGTGGAGACCGTCGGGGACACCGTGCGGGAGATCTACATGGAATCCGGGCGGATTGTCTACGCCGAGGGCGACAAGCAGGAGGTCAACCAGACCGACTCCCTGCTGATGAGCGGCTGGAGCAAGCCGGGTAAGGTAACGGATTCCTCCAGTGAGGCCTCTACCGAGGCGGACACCGAGGAGACCGAAGAGGCAGCTTCTGACGAAGCTTCCACTGCGGCCACCACAAAGGAAAGTTCCTCTGCAGGATCTACTGCAAAGACGAGCTCCTCCACCGCGGCGGACACTTCCTCCACGAAAGACTCGTCCGCAGGTGCGGATACGGGAACCCAGATCACTGTGGTGGATCCCACTTCATAAGGACGAAAATCCGGAAGCAAAGCAGCAAAAAGCGCAGTACAAAAAACGAAGGACAGGTCACTTTGATGACCTGTCCTTCATTTTGCATGCAGATGTATTTCAGAACCCGTTCAGTCCCCTTCCTCCGAGTCCGGGATCTTCGGCGCCACCATGATCTCCATGGCGTGAGGACAGACATCAATGACCGCCTGCTGAAACGTGCCGCCGTACTCTCCGTCCACGGTCCAGTTCAAAGGCTCCTTACTGGTGAACACCACGTGCTTTGCGTGAAAGACCTTCACGTACCGGTTGCCGGCGTCTCCCTTGGAGAGGCACTGCACGATTTCGTGCATCGCGATGAGATCCGAAGGTGCCGTGATCAGCACCACCTCGAACAGCCCATCGTCCAGCTCCGCGCCGTCCAGGGCAGGGGAGCGCACCCCGCCCACGGACAGGGTATTGGCGACACCGCCGAAGACGTACTCGCCCTCCTCGGTGACCCCGTCGTGCTCCACCACCACATGCTGTTTGTAGGACACGTTCTGGGGAAGCTTGGCGATCATGTTCAGAACATAGGCGCCGTAGCCAAAGACGTTCTTCATGTTCTGATTCGTGGAATAGCTGATCTCCGTGAAGGCACCAAAGCCTGCGATGTAGTTGAAGTACCGATCGTTGAGCTTTCCGATGTCATAACGAAAGCTCCGGTTCCCCGCGGCAATGCTGCAAAGGTCCTCCCAGTCCAGGTCACCGTTGATGTTTCTGCTGAAGTCGTTGGTGGACCCGCCGGGGATGTAGCTGATCGGGACATGGATGTCGTTCTTCATCATGCCGTTGATCACATGGTTTAAGGTTCCATCGCCGCCGATGCACATGATGAGGTCAAAGCGGCCCCGTGCATCCCGCAGGATGTTCTCGGACACCAGGCCCCGCTCCGGCTCAATCGGATACACCGTCACCTCGCAGCCCTTCTCCGACAGAGCGCAGATGATCGGCATCAGCTCCTTTTTTGCTTTTTCCGTGCCCGCCACCGGGTTGGCAAGCAGCAATACTTTCTTTCTCATTCAGATCATTCTCCCGTTGTGTTGTCCCTGTAGTATAGCACGTTCCCCCGCCGGAGAGCATGACGGGAAACGGTTTTCGTCCTGTCCATGGTTTCCATCTGCTACAATGCAGGTGGGAGGGAAACGGTATGAACCAGTTGGAACGGGCCGTCGATACAGCCAGAAAGCGGATCGCACAGGACTTCAACGACCAGATCTATCAGGAGGAAGAGGAGAATCTCCATCCCCAGGCGATCCGAAGGGCCAGGGAAAAAGCGCTTTTGCACTACATCGAGTCCGGAGACGTGACAAAGGTCCGCGCCCTCTCCGAGCAGTCCTCCCCCTTCCAGATCCGCACGCCAAGGGACGGAAAAGATCCGGGGCTTGTGGAGACAGGCGGCGAGGAGGTGCAGGTGGGCACTCTCTCGGAGGACCGTCTGCGGCAGGCGGTGTACCTGTGCATCAGCGGGATCACGCTCTTTACCAGGGCCGCCATCGACGGGGGACTCCCGGAACACATCGCCTTTGCCTTAAGCGACTGCTACATCCGCGAGATCACCACACAGAAGGATCTCGAGGTCATCGAGTGCCTCATGGGCGACTGCATGCTGAGCTTTACCGAACATGTCTCCCGCTACCGGCACGGAAACTGCTCCGTCCTGATCCGGGACAGCTGCGAGTACATCCAGCGCCACCTCCACGACCCGCTCTCCCTCCGCGATCTGGCCAGTGCGATGCATGTGAGCGCCGGGCACCTCTCTGACCTCTTTGAGAAGGAACTGGGGATGCGGCCAACCGCCTACATCCGGCAGCAGAAGCTCTCCTATGCCGCAATGCTTCTGGAGAACACCCGGCTCTCGGTGTACCACATCTCCGAACTGCTCGCCTTTCCTTCCGCCTCCGCCTTCATCCGCTACTTTCGCATCCAATACGGCACGACGCCTGCCGCATGGCGGAACGCGAAAGCCGGCGGCGGGATGCTGCCGGAGTAGCCCGCAGGATTTGTCTGCTTTTTGGCCGGTGTATGTCTGAAATATCCTTTATTTTCGTCCTTTTGTGCAATATTTGTCTGCCTATTTTCGGAAGATGGCACGCAGTTTGTGCCTAGATGAAGTAGGATACAGACAGTCAGAGGAAGGGAATTCCCGATGACAATCATTCCAAAAGGAGGACAGCACAATGACAAAGGTGACAAGATTTTTCCGTGACTGCTGGTCAGAGTATGTTGACTTTATGGGAAAGTATGGAGAGTACATGCTTCGGTCCTGACACGAAAGTCAGCAAAGACCGCATTTGAACCAGACAGCACACCCCGGGACTTTGGTCCCGGGGTGTTTTTGTGCCCGGAAGGTAATTGAAACCATCTGGAATGCCCGCGGGATTATCAAGCGCTGTGCTCCCATAGTTTTGCATTATTTGTCTGCTTTTATTTTGATAAATTTCCCGCAAGCCCGATATTTTCACGTGTTATCGCAATATTTGTCTGTTTTTCCACTGGGCTTGGCGGGACGGACCTGACCGGAAACGTTATCATACACAGTGTCAAGAGAGAAAACAAAAGCAAACAGAACGCCCCGCCAAGGGAGCGGGACAGAAGGAGATACGATGAACAAGGTTAGTGCATTTTTCAAGGATTGCTGGAGCGATTACGTTGATTTCATGGGCAAGTACGGAGCATACGTCAACCGCTTCTGAAGCACAGAAAAAGATGATTTGGAAGGTCCCGGGTGCCGACTGGCATCCGGGA
>JBJEYC010000274.1:0-1068 GCA_051886435.1 Lachnospiraceae bacterium | reverse complement strand
CGTTCCTGCCAAAAACCTCACGGCTTTCCAGGGCTCTTTTTTAGCGCTGGTGCCGGCCCTTCACTCCTTTCTTTGACCCGCCAAGGCGGCAGCGGCACGTCTATCGGATTGTCCTGCCATATCGCAGGATTTGGCCACAATATTTCCACCTCAATTTCCATTTTCCCCTGTATTTTCAAAAACAATCGCAAGATTTGGCTTATAAATCACTAAGCTTAGCGGGACGAATCCGGCGGAAAGAGATAATATACATACTGTCAAGAGAGAAAAGAAAAACAAGATCGCCCCGCCAAGGGAGCGGGACAAAGGAGGAAACAATGAACAAGGTTAGTGCATTTTTCAAGAACTGCTGGAGCGATTACGTTGATTTCATGGGCAAGTACGGTGAGTACGTGAACCGCTTCTGAATCACAGCATAAGATCATCTGAAAGGTCCCGGACGCCGCGGCGTCCGGGATCTTTTTTTTGCACTGCAGCACTTTTCCTTTGCTGTAAAACAGCTGCAGTATTCCGTTCTCCTTCTTCTTTCTGTTTCCATCGGCCGTCTGCTCCCCTGCCGCAGTCATCTCTCCCTCCTTTCGTATCCTACTCTCCTGTCCTGCCGCTTTTTCATCCCTTTGGTCCTTACGGTCTTTGCCGACAAAAATGCCCCGACAGGTCATGACCTGTCGGGGCACTGCAAATCAGGAGCAGGCTGCAGTCCGGCATCTTCTGCTCTGTCAGACCGCCTCCTTTGATTTTATAAATCCGTCCTTGTTCCAACTTCCCGTCTTTACTTGATATAGCAGGCGTCGCCAAAACTGAAGAAGCGGTACTTGTTTTCCACCGCGACCTTGTACGCGTGGAGAATGTTGTCCCTGCCCGCGAAAGCGGAGACCAGCATCACCAGGGTGGACTCGGGCAGGTGGAAATTCGTGATCAGGGCATCCATGCACTTGAACTTGTATCCAGGATAAATGAAGATCGAGGTGTTGTCCGCGCCGGCGTGGATGATGCCGTTCTCGTCCGTTGCGGACTCCACGGTGCGGCAGCTGGTGGTGCCCACACAGATGACCCGCTTTCCGTTTG